>BJFW01000001.1:0-76084 GCA_014190095.1 Actinomycetes bacterium
TTGTAGGAAATGCATGTGAAGAAGTCGATCGTGCATCACGTGCAGTGATTGAAAAAGCAGGATACGGGGAGTATTTCGTGCATCGCACGGGTCATGGAATTGGCATGGAAGCCCACGAAGATCCATACATGGTGAGCGGCAATAAATTGCCGATTGCGGCGGGTCATGCATTCAGTGTTGAGCCTGGTATCTATATTCCGGGTAAATGGGGCATGCGCTTGGAAGACATTGTTGTGGCAACGGTGAATGGCCCAGAGTCAATGAATAAGGCAAACCACAATTTGATTGTCGTTGAAGCTTAATTTCTTCAGGTCATGATTCGTTTAGAAGCAGCAACAGTGATGTTGCAATGGGCCGTAGGCGGTCTTGCATTTTTGTGGTTTACTACACGCCGAAACGAGGTTGGTGCTGGTTACGGCATGTTGCTGCGCATCACCTATGGCGCATTTGCGGTTTTCGCAGTGGTGTTGGGCAATCGCTATGGAGTCAGCTTGATTCGCGAGATATCAGGTGTTGCCGTCGCTATTGCTGCATTCGTGTTGATTCGAAACAAGCGATCAAAGCTTGATCTCATTGCACCGCTTCTTGGAATTCCAGGAATCATTGCCGCAGGAGTATCTGCGGCAAGCGACGGCAGTGGTGGCGACGTCATCGTGTCGCTATTGAGAGTTGTCATTGGAACGCTGTTTCTTGGCGCAGTGAGCGACACAATGTTGCTTGGCCACTGGTATTTAGTGCAACCAGGTATGCCACGGAAGTTGATCAATGAAATCACCAATGCGGTTATTTACATATGGCCACTTGAAGTAGTGGTGTTGCTTTTGCCAACAGGAATGTTCAGCGTGCTGAATGGAACTATTGATGACGGCTGGGATGGCGTGCTCGGTTGGTTCTGGCTTGCATCAGCAGTAGTCACGGGAGTGCTTGCGCTTGTTACGCGTGCAGCGTTGAAAGAGAGAAGTTATTCGGCGGTAATGGCAGCAACTGGTTTGATGTATTTGGCCATTCTCACTGCGTTTTGCACCGACATTGTTGGGCGAGCGTTACTCGCTTAAATCGGTGAGTTTGGCGCCACAAGCGCCCAAGGACGCGAGCGTTCCATTGCAAGTCCCAGTTCGAGCAGTAATTGCTCGCTGAAATGGCGACCGTTCACTTGCAATGCAACAGGTAGGCCTTCGACAAGGCCTGAAGGAATAGAGATTGCAGGGTTGCCATACATATTTGCTGGAAAGGTGAGCTTGCCGTTGTTCCCCATTCCGCCAGTCAAACCACCAAAAACCGAAGGTAATGGGCCTTCGGCGTTGAACGCGACATCGGGGTTGCTTGCAGTAATCACAAAATCAACCTGTTCAAATATTTCGTGCATTCGCTGATTGAGTGCGGCACGTCGAGATTCAATTTTTGCGCGAGCCTCAGCCCCGTATTTGCCCAAAGTTGCTTCAATGCCAAATCGCATTTCGGGAGTAAGTACGTCGGCACATGCTGGCCAATGGTCTGCCAACTGCATTTGAATTTCGATCATTCCACTGATTGACCAAGCTGCTCCCATATTGGGGAGCGCGGTGTCAACGGTGACGATGTTCATGCCTGTAATTGACGCGAGATGTAATGCGTACTCCTCGAGCTGTTTCCACATTGCTGGAGAGACCACAGCACCACCCCAGTTGGGTGCGAGCACCGCTGTCTTTCCGCGTAATGACGTTGCGTGACTACCTAATTCATGTTCCCAGTTTTCAACACGTTGCAAACTCAGTGGGTCTCGTGAGTCATGTCCGTTGCACACGTCGAACCAACGCGCTGTATCGCGAATACTTCGCGCCATCACCCCTGTGTTCACAGTGAGATTTCCAAGTTCGGTGTGCGGTGCGCGAGGGATTCTGCCAAACGTTGCTTTTAATCCGACAAGACCAGTGAAGCCCGCAGGAATTCGAATTGAACCTCCACCGTCACCGCCAGTTGCAATAGTGACCAGACCACCAGCAACAGCGGCGGCGCTGCCTCCCGACGACCCTCCGGGGGTTCGACCAATTTTCCACGGGTTATGTGTTACTCCATTGAGAACTGTGCGAGTGACATTTACGCCGCCGAACTCACTTGCAGTGCACAAACCAATTGCATTCGCTCCGCCAGTTTGCGTGGCACGCTGAACCATGACCGATGTGTGTGTAGCCTTGCGATCTGCAAAGACCACGCACGCCTCTGTGTAGGGCCACCCTTGCACGGCATCGAGTTCTTTAACTCCAAGTGGAATCCCCCCAAATGGTTTTGACACGTCAGCAGACTTTGCCCGTTGCGTTGCACCTTCTGGATCAACAAATGAAAATGCATTCAGCGAACTTTTCTCAATGGCGTGTAGCGAAGCCTGTAACTCTTCTAATGGGGACCGCTCTTTGCTGCGAAAGGCATCGACAAGCGAGCAGGCATCGCCTGTCCAGGGATTATCAGTAGTGCTCATTGTCTTAAAATAGTCGCTAAAAACGCAACCTCTATTAGTGTGCAGTCGTTATGGATACCAAAGCCTTCCTCGGAATTGAGCCAAAGGGAATTCATACAGCCACAAAAGGACAGTGGTCGATGGTCGTTCGGCCTGGGCTCGTAACGGGTGGCAATTTTCTCTGGGGAGGATGCGGATTGGCTGCAGCAGTTGCAGCAATTGAAGAGTTGTCTGGTCGCACGTGCGTGTGGGCAACTGCCCAGTACCTGTCATATGCGCGAACTGGCGAGACGATGGATGTTGATGTAACGCTTGCTGTCGTTGGACATCAGATCACTCAGGCGCGCGCAGTGTGCCATGTTGGAGATCGTGAAATTCTCACCGTGAATGCAGCGGTAGGCGAGCGGCCATTTGAGTATGCACATTCGTTTGTGAAGATGCCCGATGTGCCACCACCGAGCGCATTGAAGCAACGTGCGCATCGCAGTGACGTTTCAAACACCATTCACGAAAAAATGGAAGAGCGTTTTGTCATTGGTCGTGAACTTGAGGATTTAGATGAAGTTCCTAACGATGGTCGCACCTTGATGTGGGCTCGGATTCCTGATGTGATTGAAGGTGTAGATACGGCAACATTGGCGGTGTTGGGTGACTTCGTGCCAATGGGTGTTGGCCAAGCGCTCGGCATACGTGGAGGCGGAAATAGCCTTGACAACACGCTCCGAGTGGTTCGCCTCGTTCCCACTAAGTGGGTGTTGTTAGACATACATATACAAGGCGTGGAACGCGGCTTCGGGCACGGAACAGTAAATATGTTTGCCGAAGATGGAACGTTTCTTGCCACCGCAAGTCAAAGTTGTATTGCTCGAATGTGGAGGGAGCCAAAATGATTCGTCGCAACGGAATGACCGTTCCACTTCCAGGACATTTGCACGACCACAAAGAGAAGTATGCACAGTTGGCCGACTGGGGTTACAGCGACATTTGGTCTGCTGAAACCGATGGCGCAGACGCATTCACTCCGTTGGCACTGGCCGCTGCATGGGAACCGCGCCTGCGACTGGGAACAGCAATTGTTCCTGCCTATACGCGTACTGCTCCTGTGATTGCGCAAAGTGTTGCTGCGCTTGCCGATGCCGCACCTGGCCGTTTTGCGATCGGAATTGGTTCGTCTAGCAATGTGATCGTTGAGCGTTGGAATGGCGTGCCATTCGTAGACCCGTACAAAAAGGTTCGCGACGTAGTTCGATTTATGCATGACGCGTTTTCTGGCGAGAAAATTACCAAGGAATACGACACGTTCAGAGTTGACGGGTTTCGTTTGAGCATTAAGCCAGTGCAAAAGCCAACGATCTTGATTGCTGCGCTTCGTGAAGGAATGTTGAAGTTGGGTGCGCGTGAAGCAGATGGTGTGATCATCAATTGGCTGAGTGCACAGGACGTCACCAAAGTTGCCAAGGTGGTAGAGGACGCAGCAAACGGAGTCGAGAAGGAAATCACTGCGCGGATTTTTGTATGCCCAAGCGAAGACACCGAAGTGGTTCGCGCGGGAGCCCGTTTTGCAATTGCCGCATACATGAATGTTCCTGTGTATGCCGACTTCCATCGCTGGATGGGACGAGCACCGCTGATGCAAGGAATGTGGGATGCGTGGAAAGCAGGAGACCGCAAAGCAGCATTGGCGGCGATCCCGGATCAAGTAGTGGATGAGTTGGTGGTGCATGGAAGCCCTGCGCATTGCCGCGATATCATTTCCGAGTATTTCAAAAATGGTGTGACAACTTCATCGCTTGCAATTCTTCCTCTTGATCCGAACTTGGACTATTGGAAGTCTGTTGAAGCTCTTTCGCCGAGTGCCAGTTAATTTGTTGGTTCTGTCATGACATCAATTGAGTCCGATACCGAGGTTGCGGCTCGACTCGAATTCGAAGAGACACAGCGCAGCGAAGGATGGCGATTGCTGCGTGCCGCATTGCGGTTACAGAGACGTAATTTGTTACTTGGTGCATTGGTAGGAATTTTGTGGGCTTCTTTCAAAGTGGCAGTGCCACAGATGACAAAGTACGCCATCAACGACGGCATAGAAAAAAATGGCCCGTTATTGCGATGGGCATTGATTATCGGTGGTCTAGGCGTGCTCACGGGTGTGCTGTCGGGAATGCGGCGTTATATCGCATTTCGTGAAAGCAGATGGGCCGAAACCTTGTTTCGTGAGCGTCTGTTTTCTCACGTGTTGAATCTGCATGTCGGCTATCACGACAAGGCACAAACAGGTCAGTTGATGAGTCGAGCATCAAGCGACCTGATGCAAATTCAAGGATTTATTGTGATGATTCCAATCACGCTGTCAAACGTGATTCAGATTTTTGCTGTTACGGCCATTCTCTTCTTGACTGATCCAATCCTTGCAATTGTTGCCCTCATTCCATTGCCTTTTGTCAATCTTTCAGCGCGAAGGTTCAGCCATCGAATTCACCCTGCGTCAATCGCTGTGCAAGCAGAACAAGCACAGTTGGCCAATGTTGTTGAAGAGAGTATTTCTGGCGTTCGTGTGGTGAAGGGTTTCGGCGCAGAGCAGGTGCAGTTTGAGAAACTTGAAAAAGAAGCCGACGACATTTTGCGGGAGTCAATGAAGGCTGCGCGCATCCGTTCCAGTTTCATGCCAGCCATTGACGTGCTGCCTGCACTTGGGTTGGTTGCGGTGCTTGGAGTTGGCGGTCATCGTGTGCTGAATGGCGATTTGACGATCGGTGATCTTGTTGCATTCAACGTGTATCTCACGCTGCTCATTTGGCCGCTCCGCAATATCGGCATGATTGTTGCCCTTGGTCAACGCGCCGCCGCTGCGCTTGTTCGAATTAATGAAGTCATGTCGACAGAATCTGAGATCACCGATCCTGCACAACCAAAGACATTGCCGTTACAAACGACGGAACCAGTTGGTGCTGTGAAGTTTGACAAAGTGTTGTTTGGGTACAACCCAGAGTTTCCTGTGCTCCGAAACTTCAGTATGGAGATTCGAGGCGGTGAGAGTATCGCCATTGTTGGCGCAACTGGGTCTGGAAAGTCGACAGTTACTCGTCTGCTGTTGCGGTTTTACGATACGCAAAGCGGGCATGTGTTTCTTGATGGAATTGATGTTCGCAAGTTGAAGCTTTCTGATTTGAGAAAACACATTGGAGTTGTCTTTGAGGACACGGTTTTGTTCAACGATTCGGTGCGCAACAACATTGCCTTCGCTAAACCAGATGCAGGTGTTGAGGAAATAGAACGTGCGGCAAAGTTGTCAGGCGCACATGACTTTGTGTTGCAACTGCCAAATGGTTACGAAACGGTGATTGGTGAGCGTGGTTTTTCACTTTCTGGTGGACAACGTCAGCGCATTGCGATTGCACGAGCAATTGTTGCTAACCCAAGAGTGCTGGTGCTTGATGATGCGACAAGTGCGGTTGACCCAAGTAAAGAGGGTGAAATTCGCGATGCGATGAAGACCGTTATGTCTGGTCGAACCACCATCGTGATTGCACATCGTCCTGGAACGATTGCGCTTGCCGACAGAGTGATTTTGCTGGATGAAGGCAAAGTTGCTGCCATTGGCACCCACGACGAACTTGTTGGATCAAACGCCCGCTATCGAGAAGTTCTTGCGAGCATGAGCACTCCTGAAGAGGAAAAGGTCAACTGACATGTGGTCGCAGGGTGGCGTAACGGACGAAGACCGACTCAGTAGAGCGCAGGCTCGCACGGTTATTGGTCGGGTTTTCAAAATGGCTGCGCCGTTTCGCAAAACGATGTACGTGGCTTTTGCGTGTGTGTGCGCTACCACACTATGCGCGTTAGCTGGCCCATTGTTGGTGCGCAGAGGGATTGACCTAGGCATTCGTGGAAATGATCCCGCCTCTCTCAACGTCTCGGTGGGCGTTTACTTGCTCGTTGCGCTGATTGCCTACGTTTTCGGTCGTGCTCAATTCCTCTACTTGAATAGAACTGGCGAATCGTTTCTTCGAGTGTTGAGGCTTGCAGTGTTTCGTCAGATGCAACGCCAGAGCATGGCGTTTTACGATCGCAATAAAGCAGGTGTCTTAGTTGCGCGAATGACTGCCGACATTGAGTCAATGGCTGAACTTGTGCAATGGGGTCTATTGCAGTTCCTCGCAGCAGGAATGCTAATTGTTTTTGCTCTTGTGTTGCTTGCAACATTGAGTTGGCAGTTGACCATTGTTGCTCTGCTTGTGATGCCAATTCTGATTGCGGCTTCAGTGAAGTTTCAACGTGACTCCAACAAGGCGTATCTCACGGTACGAGATCGTGTTGGAGCAAACTTGTCTGCCCTTCAAGAAGGAATTACCACGGTGCGTGTAATTCAGGCATACGCCCAAGAAGAAGAGACCATCCGCAAGTTCACTAAATCAAATCGCGAATTGTTCAAAAGCCACGAACACAGCGTGCGCGTAAGTACGTGGTATTTCGCACTCATTGAATTTGGCGGAGTGTTCGCAAGTGCTTTGATTATCGGCATCGGCGGATGGTTGGTTCATCGAGGTGATGTCACTCTTGGCACTGTTGTTGCCTTTACATTGTTGCTCTCCAGTTTGTTTGACCCTGTACAACAGCTTTCGCAGTTGTACAACACGGTGCAATCTGCAGGTGCTGCACTGAACAAGTTGTTTCAAATTCTTGATGCCAAGCCAGAAGTTGATGAGCACCCCGGTGCCGTTGCATTGCCACTATCTGGCGAATTGGTTGTCAATGGAATTGACTTCACCTATTCCGGCGCAGAGAATCGCGCATTGCAATCTGTAAGTATCAGCGTTGGTGTTGGCGAGAAGCTTGCTCTTGTTGGTCCAACGGGTGCTGGGAAATCGACTCTTGCAAAGCTGATGGCTCGTTTGTATGACCCGCAGGTGGGCAGTGTTTCGTATGGCGGAATTGACTTAAAGATGGCCACGATGTCGTCTTTGCGTGAACGGATAGTGGTGGTTCCACAAGAAGGTTTCTTGTTTAACGGAACCATTCGCGACAATTTGCGAATTGCACGAAGCACTGCAAACGATGAAGAAATTGACGCAGCAATTGCCGCAATCGGTGCAACTGAACACTTCGCAACGCTGCCAGACGGACTTGATACCGAAGTACGCGAGCGTGGCAGCCGGTTGTCGGCAGGTGAGCGCCAATTAGTTGCGCTTGCCCGTGCAGCACTCGTCGACCCAGCCGTGTTGGTGCTGGATGAAGCGACGTCAAACCTCGACCCGGGAACAGAAGCAGAAGTTGAACATGCGCTGGAGCGATTGATGGCTGGGCGCACGGTCATTGTGGTTGCGCATCGATTGTCAACCGTGCAACGCGCAGACCACATTGCGGTGATTGCCGATGCTCAAGTGGCCGAATATGGCACGCATGCGGAATTGATTGCGAAGGGTGGCAGGTACAGCGCACTTGCTGCGGCCTGGCAAAAATCGCAAGTCAGTCGTTGATTTTTCGGTACACTTTTAATCACACGAGATTCGCGGACAGTAATTGTCTGGCTTCGAAACGGAAATGACGACACAGAAATGTGTCGTCATTTTTATTTCCTTTCCCAATTTCCTGCGCACACATGTTGAGCGGTGCCGTGATGGTGTAGTGGTAGCGCGCGAATCTCGTGGGTTTCGAGGCGCGGATTCGATTTCTGCTCATGGCTCCAAGAAAACGAACGAAGAGGTGCTCGCGAAACTTCTTACCTGGGAGTCACGACTCGGGGAAACTTCAAGTAGTCAGGGCTGACAGGGAAACCTGTCAGCCCTGTTTCTTGTCGCTTGATCGCAGTCGATGGGCTGTCTACAAGTAGCGTGTAATGCGCATGGCACGCGAAAAGGTCTACACACGAGCAGGCGACGATGGCACAACGGGTCTGTTCTATGGCGGTCGTGTTGGTAAAGATTCCGCATTACCGCGTGCTTATGGCGCAGTGGACGAAGCGCAAGCAATCCTTGGGTTGGCTCGTGCCGAAGCTGGCAAGGGCACCGAACTCGATGACATGCTCGTGCACATTTGCCGCGACCTCTGGGTGTTGATGGCCGAGCTGGCTACCTTGCCAGAAAATCGACACAAGCTTGTTGACGATAAAACACGTGTCACCGAGGTGATGGTGGAAAAGCTCGAACACATGATTGACTCGCTCGACGAACGCTTTGAGCCACCAACCGATTTTGTGGTGCCTGGCCAAAACCGCGTTTCGGCATTGCTCGACGTTGGTCGCACGGTTGCCCGCAGGGCCGAACGGCACTCTTTGGCCGCAGCACCACCACCGTCGCAGGCGTGCCCATATCTCAATAGGCTTTCTGACCTGTTGTGGACCCTTGCCCGTTGGCAAGAAGGTGAGTCTTTGTCAGTTAAAGACGTCATCTAGTTACCATTTACTGAGTATTCACACATAAGGAGACCTGTCATGGCACTCAATTTTGAAGTCGTCGCCAAATCCCCAGCAACCGCAAAGGCTGTTGGCATTCCCGTAGCGAGTGAAGGTGCATTGCCGAAAGAGGTAACACTTTCGCGCGCAAATCTTGAAACTTTAGGGTTCACCGGCAAGGTCGGTCAGACCTATGTTGTGCCAGCAGAAAAAGGCGCAGTCAGCATTTTGATTGGTGTTGGCGTGGTGTCAAAGCTAGACACGGCATCGTTGCGCAAAGCAGCAGCAGCGCTCGCTCGCGCAGCAACGGGATTTGAATCGGTAAGCACCACGCTTGCAAACATCGGTCGTCTTGATCGCAAAGTTGCAGCGCAGGTAGTTGTAGAAGGAATGTCACTTGCAACGCACCGATATACCGACTTGAAGACAGTTGACAAAAAAACTCCAAAGCTTGCAACTGTTTCACTCGTTGGAACTGGAGCCGCAACAACGAGTGGTGTGAAGCGCGGACAGGTTATTGCTAACGCCACAAACATGGCACGCGACTTTGCGAACATGCCACCTGCATATTTGACAGCAACAATTTTTGCGAACAAGGCAGTAGAAATTGCTGGGCAAACTGGACTTAAGGTTGAAGTGTTCAACAAAGATCAACTGCTCGCCATGGGTTGCGGCGGAATCGTTGGAGTGAACCGCGGAAGCGTTGAACCTCCACGCATGGTTCGACTGACATACAAGCCAACTGGTGCAAAAGGTAAGCCACACCTCGTTCTTGTTGGTAAGGGCGTCATGTACGACTCTGGTGGCATTTCACTGAAGCCATCAGACCCATCACACGCAATGATGAAAGGCGACATGAGTGGCGCTGCTGCTGTGCTTGCCACTATGAGCACGCTCAAGGCGTTGGGTTGCACAAACCAAGTAACGGGTTACCTCATGTGCACCGACAACCTTCCTTCGGGAAGCGCAATGGCAATGGGTGAAGTGCTCACCATGCGCAACGGCAAGACTGTAGAAATTCACAACACCGACGCAGAAGGTCGCTTGATCCTTGCCGATGGATTGTCGCTTGCAGCCGAGCAGAAGCCAGACGCCATTGTCGACATTGCAACTCTCACGGGAGCATGCCAGCGTGCACTTGGAAACGGTATGGCTGGCGTCATGGGCAACAATCAAAAGTGGATTGATCAATTGACAGCAGCCGCAGAACGCACCTCAGACAAGTTGTGGCAGCTTCCGCTTGAGCGCGAATACCGCTCAGCACTTGATTCCTATGTTGCCGACATGAAAAACGTTGGTGGTGAAGCAGGCGCAATTACTGCAGCGTTGTTCTTGGAAGAGTTTGTTGGTGACACCACATGGGCGCACATCGACATTGCTGGACCAATGTGGACAGACAGCGACAACGGTTGGTTGCAGAAGGGTATGACGGGTTATGGAACTCGCCTGCTCATTGACGCAACGCTGAACTTCCGCCGACCAGGTCGCGCGTAATTTGGGTCGGGCGGCAATAGCCGCTCGACATCAATCCTTTTGAGTGCCCACTTTGATGTCGCGGAATGCTGACTTCGAGTCGATGCCGACGTCTTTTGGTAATCCGAGTACTCGTTCGCCAACGATGTTGCGCATGACTTCATCTGAACCACCGGCAATTCGCATTCCCGGTGCACCAAGAAGCAACTGACTCCAGGCGTACGTTCCCCATTCACCAGTGTCAACGACGAGCTTTGCGCCAAGAACGTGCGCAACGAGGTCGTTCATTTTCTTCTGGTTGTTTACAAGTGCCATTTTTCCAATGGACATTTCTGGACCAGGCAACTGGCCTGCACGCATCTTGTCGGTGGCGCGCTGACTGGTATAGCCGGCAACTTTGGTGTTGATATACAAGTCGGCAAGCATTTCGCGAACGATTGGATCTGAATCAAGTTCGTAGTGGCGAATCATTTCGAGCAGGCGGGTGTACATGGCGTTTTCGCCGCTGTCCGCCGAACCGATTGATGCGCGCTCGTTCATGAGCGTGGTGAGAGCAACGTTCCAGCCGTTGTTCACTTCACCCAAACGATGATCGTCTGGAACTCGCACTTCATTGAAGAACACTTCGTTGAAACTTGCACCACCGGTCATTTGACGAAGCGGACGAATTTCAACGCCAGGTGCGCGCATATCAACGATGAAGCCGGTGAGGCCTTTGTGTTTTGGCAAGCCTGGATCGGTGCGGCAGATGATTTCACCAATGTCGCTGAACTGCGCGCCGGATGTCCACACTTTTTGACCAGTGATGATCCACTCATCGCCATCTTTTTCTGCCTTGGCTTGCACTGATGCAAGGTCACTTCCTGCGCCTGGCTCAGAGAACAATTGGCAGCCAACAATGTCGGCTCGCCACATTTTCCGCAGGTACAAGTCGCGTGCTTTTTGTGAAGCGTGATCGAGAATGGTTGGCGCGACCATTCCTAAGCCAATTTGAAATACTCCGAGAGGCGCAGTTTTGTATTCACGCTCAACTTGGTTGTAGGCGCGCTCATGCGCATTGGTGAGTCCAGCGCCGCCATATTGAGTTGGGCCAGTGATCCATGCAAATCCATTGTCGAAACGCAGTGCCTGCCACGCCTTTGCACGACGAAGCATTTCTTCTTCGGCTTCCTTTGAACGTTCCTCAAACATCGACACATTGTCAGAGCCTTCGCCCCAAACGAACTTCTTTCGTGCTTCCTTCTTCTCAGCGTTGGCATCAAGAAAGACACGGGCTTTGGCTGCGTACTCTTCAACAGAAATCTGTTCAGTCATAGCCCCAACGGTAGTTGGCGGGGTCGGTTTAGGTGAAGGCCAGCCAACTAGTCTGTGGGGCATGGGTCAGCCAGTTTCCGTTACACAGAAGCCTTCAGTCACTCCAGGGCGAGTTCGCTTTGAGCTCAATCGCTCACTTACGGGTCAGGGGCACGAGCGCTACACCTCGGCCGTTGCATCGCGCACTGGTAAGCCATCAGACGTATTGGCCAACCGATTTTTTGAGACTGGCACAGTAAGTGCAGTCCATGTGTACGGCAACATGATCACGGTTGACGTAAAGCCTGGTTCAAGCAGTGATTCGCTGATCAAAGTTGTCGAGGATTTGTACCAATACTGGACGCCAGGAAAAGTCCCGCCATCTGAAGAAGAGCTCATGGCTCAAGCACCCAAGAGCGAGGCTCCTGCTGCTGCGCCATCGGTCGATGGAAGCCCCGCGCCAAGCGCGGCTGCCAGCAAAATTCCCGCTGCGCTATTAGCACGAAGCCAGGCAGCACTGGCTAAAGCCCGCGCAAAACAAGGCTGAGTTACGCAAACTTGTACTTGTCGTGTGAAGATTCACGACAATGGTTGACACGGATATTTCGCTACATGATGTAGCCGAAGCGCTACATGTGCATTACATGACGGCATATCGCTACGTACGCGAAGGCATTCTGCCAGGTCGCAAGGTAGGGCGTAGTTGGAGCGTGCGAAAGAGTGACTTAGACAAATTCCAGCAAGGCGAAGGTTTGGGTGCAGTTGCTGAAGAGGGTAAGCGAACTCAGGCGCCATGGGGCGAGCGTCTTGAAGCTCGCTTGATTGAAGGCGATGAGCGCGGTGCACTTGAAGTATTTGAAGCCGTTCTACGCGCTGGGCATGATCTTGAGTATTTGTACCTCAACGTGTTGAGCCCAGCACTAATTGCCATTGGCTATCGATGGGAACAAGGTGAACTTGAAATTTTTGTTGAACATCGTGCGAGCAACATTGCAATGCGCTTGATGTCCCAAGTTGGTTCGCGCTTTGCGCGCCGAGGTATTTCTAAAGGAACCATCATTATGGGCGCTCCTGCGGGCGAAGAGCATGCACTTGCAATAGCCATGCTTGCCGATCTGGTGCGCAGTCAAGGATGGGATGTGCATGATCTGGGCGGCAACATGCCTGCAGGAAGTTTTGCGCAAGCAGTGCAACAGAGCAACGATGTTGTTGCAGTGTGCGTTGGCGTGACAGTTGAAGGTTCGATACCAGCTGCGAAAGAAACAGTTGTTGCATTGAAGAGTTTGTGCCCGGACGTTCCTGTGTACGTTGGCGGTGCAGCCATTCGCGGAGACGATCATGTGCGCGTGTTGGGAGCCGATCATTGGGCCGGCAATGTTTCTTCGCTGATTGATTCGTTGAATCAGCACGCACGTCGTAAATAGCCCAAATTTGCTTGCTATTTTGCGGAATTGCCGCGGCCAGATAACTACGAACATATGTTCGCTAAAGTGAGGGCATGTTCGAGCCATTGCCCACACTGCCTGTTCCGTCAGAGTTGCGCGCCATGTTTCCCGAGGGTGGGCTGGTGCGTGGTCGCACCGTGTTGTGTAGTGGCGACGCTGCAGTAGTTATGGCGTTACGCGTTGTCTCCAGCGCAACACAACAGGGTTCGTGGTTAGGCATTGTTGGTGTGCACAACATTGGTGTGCAGGCGGCAAGCGAACACGGTGTGGCGTTGCAACGCGTGGTGTTTGTGCAACCGGCAAGCAGTCGTACCGAATGGGTCAGCACTGTGGCTGCTGCCGCAGACGGCTTCGATGTGTTGATGCTCGAAGTTCCACACGGCATTACTGCAGCTGATGCGCGTCGTGTGCAAACGCGTATTCAGGCCCGGCGGAATGCATTGGTGCTCATCGGTGCAACGCAACAGTCGGCCGTGCAATCGGTGTTTCAACCCGATGTCATTATGAATACCGCAACAACACAGTGGCACGGCATTGAACGTGGTGCAGGGCATGTGCAAGGTCGCGATGTGCAGGTTGCGGTAAGTGGTAGGCGAGTTCCTAAAGCGCGGCAACACTCACTGCATTTTGTTGGCTAACGCTCGCAATGAACACTGAATCAACACGCGTCGCTGTTGTCGCGTGCCCCGACTGGCAGGCTGTTGCCGCGCAGTGTGACTTGCATGCTCGTGGCCAGGTATTTGACGCAGTGGCGGTGTTGCATGCGCAACGGGTTATTGCTCGCACAGCAGCCGCTGCCGAGCAAGGTGTGCAGGTGGGCATGCGCAAGCGCGAAGCCCAAGCAACATGCCCAAATATGCATATTGCGGCGCATAACCCAGAGCGCGATCGGCTCATGTTTGAGCCCGTGGTGCATGCCATTGCCGAACTGGTTCCACTCGTTGAGGTGAGCATGCCGGGAATAGTTGTGTTGGCCACGCGTGGCCCTTCACGTTACGTAGGTGGTGACGACGCATTGGCACAGCGGCTCACTGTTATTGCCGAAACCGCATTGCAAAAGTTGGCGCAAGGTCAACGCATTCCATTTGGCGTGGGCATTGCCGATGGCAGGCTGACTGCAATGATTGCAGCGCGCAGTGCTGCATCGGTTAGAGCGCCGCGTGTTGTTGCGCCAAATGAAAGCGCGCAATGTTTGGCTGTGCTTCCCGTGTCTGTGCTTGCAGACTTCGCTGAAATTGATCGCAGTGTGGTGTCGTTGTTACAACGCCTAGGCCTTGCCCACCTTGGCAATATTGCTGAAATTCAACCATCTGTTTTGGTCGGTCGTTTTGGTCCTGTTGGAAATGAAATGCAACGACTTGCGCGAGGTCTTGACAGACATCCACCAATTGTTGTTGCGCCTCCACCAGAACGTGCAAGCACACATCGATTCGACGTGCCAGTAGAAGACGTGAATGTTGTTGTACTCACTGCGCGTGAAGTTGCAGATCAGTTAGTGCTGCACTTGGGTAATCACGGTGCAAGTTGTGTTCGCTTGCACATTTCGTTGCACACCGATCACGGTGAGCAAAACGATCGTGTGTGGTATCAACCCGAAGGGCTAACTGCTGCTGCCATGGCCGAACGAATGCGCTGGCAGATGGAGGCCTGGATAGCTGGCCGAGGGGTCACAAGCGGGGTGGTGCTATTCCGGCTTTCCCCAATAGGGCTAAGGGCTAGAGAGGGTCGTCAACTGGGGCTGTGGGGCGACAGCACCCAGGCCGATGAGTGGGCTTCGCGGGCCATAGAGCGCCTGACCAACATGCTCGGGGCAGAGTCGGTTCGTGTTCCTGAGTGGCGCGGTGGTCGCGATCCAGCCGAAGTATTTGCGCTTACGTCTGCAGCAGTTGTCGATGTTGAACGTCGTGCGTTGTCGCAAGTAGCAGCAGAGGCTCAATGGAATGGTGCGTTGCCAACTCCTTCTCCATCTGTAGTGTATGACGACCCACTACTAGTACTGGTATGTGATGCAGATGGAAACGATGTAACGGTAAGTGGAAGACATGAGTTAAGTGCAGAACCAACTGTTGTGGTGTTGCAACAACAGCGTTACAACGTGTTGTCATGGGCTGGTCCATGGCCAGTAGAGGAGCGATGGTGGGACGCTTCGCGACAGCGCAGAATGGTGAGAATGCAGTTTGTAGTGAGTCGTAACGACACTGCAATAACTACACGAGCCCTTGTAGTTGTAAGGGAACACGGGCAATGGTGGGTGGTTGCTCGCTTTGGATGAATATTTTTCACTCAGTCCCGATAGATTTTTCAAGTCATGAATGTGAAGGCAAACGCCAAGTCCGATGCGCAACTGGTGCAAGAACTGTGTGCACAGTTCAGTGCTGCCATTCCATGCGACGAACGCGAACGCGAATCGGTGACCAAGTTTCTCGACATTGCACCAACTTTGGTGAAACCCTTCGATGAGTTTTCCGATCCAACACACATCACCGGCTCCGGAATCGTGGTTGGCGAACGTGGAGTGGTGTTGCACTTGCACAAGCGACTCAACATGTGGTTGCAACCTGGCGGACACATTGATGCTGGCGAAACACCGGCAGAGGGAGCCCTCCGTGAAGCGAGGGAAGAAACCGGTCTCGACGTAGTACACCCCGCAACCGGTCCTTGGCTGGTGCACCTAGACGTGCACCCTGGCCCGCGTGGCCACACCCACCTCGACCTGCGCTACCTGATGTACGCCCCCGACGCCGATCCGGCCCCAGGTGCGGACGAAAGCCAAGACGTGCGCTGGTTTGAGTGGGACACAGCAATCGATATGTCGGACGCAGGCCTTGCTGGCTGCCTACGCGCCGTTCGTCGCCTGCTGTAGCCACAGCCTAAAAGCGAACATATGTTCGCTACCCTGAAGGCATGGGGAAGGTTCCATATTCGGAGTTGCACTGCCGTTCGAACTTTTCGTTTTTACAGGGCGCGTCACATCCAGAACAACTAGTTGAACAAGCGGTTGCACTTGAGTTGCAGTCACTTGCACTTACCGATCGCAATGGGTTGTACGGCATCGTTCGTTTTGCACAGACTGCTCGTGCGCTCGGTTTACCAACGGTGTTCGGCGCAGAGTTGCAGTGCACTGTTGGTGAAGCAGTTGGCGACATTGTGGTCATTGCGCGCAACCCGAGAGGGTATGCACATTTGTCAAGTGCGATTAGTGCTGGGCAACTTGCTGGTAGTAAAGAACAGCCAGTATTTGGCATAGAACAACTTGCTGAGTTCTCGGTTGGAGACTGGTGGGTGCTTACTGGTGGCCGCAGTGGTGTTGCGGCTCGCGTGTTGCATTCGCATGGTCCTGCAATGGCTGAACGTCATGTACAGCAACTTATTTCAGCGTTTGGTCGTCACAGCGTGGTGATGGAAATGTGGGACCACGGTGACCCACTGGACTCTGTGCGTAACGATGAGTTTGCACGCATCGCATATCGCAACAACATTGGGTGCGTTGCTTCTAACGATGTGTTGTATGCAACGCCGGCTCAACACAAACTTGCAACTGCTGTGGCAGCAGTGCGCGAGCGATCCAGTTTGGACGACATTGATCCACGCTTGCCACCAGCTGCCACTGCCTATTTGCGCAGTGGGGCAGAACAAGAACGGCGTTTTGCTCGGTATCCGGGGGTGGTGCAACACGCTGCCGAACTTGGAGCGAGCGCAGCATTTGACTTGCGGTTAGTGGCGCCACAATTACCGCTATTTCCGTGTCCTGAAGGGCTGGATGAAATTTCGTATCTGCGCAAACTTGCAGAAGCAGGAGCCACTCGCAGGTACGGAATTCGCCCGAGCGACTCACGTGAAGATTTGTCGTTGCGTGCTCGAGCGTGGCGAGTAATTGATCACGAGTTGGAAATGATTGAAACGCTTGGGTTCGCTGGGTATTTCCTGGTGGTGTGGGACATTGTTCAGTTTTGTGCGCGATCGAATATTTATTGCCAGGGTCGTGGCAGCGCTGCAAATAGTGCGGTGTGTTATTCACTCGACATTACGAAAGCCGATGCGGTGTCGCTTGGTTTGTTGTTCGAACGGTTTCTGTCGCCAGAGCGCGACGGCCCACCCGATATTGATATTGATATTGAAAGCGGTCGACGCGAAGAAGTTATTCAGTACGTGTATCAACGACACGGCCGTCACCATGCTGCGCAAGTTGCCAACGTCATTACGTATCGAGCGAAGTCAGCGGTGCGCGATATGGCGCGTGCGCTTGGCTTTGCACCAGGCCAGCAAGATGCGTGGAGCAAACAGGTAGATGCGTGGGGTGCAATTGGCGTCACGGTGAATGGTGGCGACCACAACATTCCTACGCAGGTGTTGCAACTTGCCGAACAGGTGCAAGATGCTCCGCGACACTTGGGTATTCATTCGGGCGGAATGGTTATGTGCGATCGCCCAGTTACCGAAGTATGCCCAGTGGAGTGGGGTCGCATGGAAGGCCGCAGCGTGTTGCAGTGGGACAAAGACGACTGTGCCGCTGCTGGCTTAGTGAAGTTTGATCTGTTGGGTCTTGGCATGTTGTCGGCGTTGCATAACGCGGTCGACTTCATTGCGCAGTTTCGTGGTGTGCATGTAGACCTAGCCACCATTCCGCAAGAAGATGAGGTGTATGCCATGTTGTGTCGCGCCGACACCGTGGGCGTGTTTCAAATTGAATCGCGCGCACAAATGGCCACACTTCCGCGCTTGAAGCCACGCAGGTTTTACGACCTTGTGGTGGAGGTTGCACTTATTCGACCGGGCCCTATTCAGGGTGGCTCGGTGCATCCCTACATTCGCCGCCGAAATGGACAAGAGCCGGTTACCTATTTGCATCCGTTGCTTGAAAACAGTTTGGGGAAAACACTTGGTGTGCCGCTGTTTCAAGAACAACTTATGCAAATGGCAATTGATATCGCGGGTTTCAGTCCGGGTGAAGCAGATCAGTTGCGCCAGGCCATGGGTTCGAAGCGGTCGAAATTACGAATGCAACAACTCAGCGATCGCTTTTATGCCGGAATGGCAGAGCGTGGAATTCGTGGTGATGTTGCCGACCAAATATTCACCAAGATGGCGGCATTTGCCAGCTATGGATTTCCCGAAAGTCACTCGGTGAGTTTTGCGTACTTGGTGTATGCATCGGCATGGATCAAACTGCATGAACCAGCAGCGTTTTATGCGTCGCTACTGAATGCACAACCGATGGGTTTTTGGTCGCCGCATTCATTGGTGCAGGATGCAAAACGACACGGGGTAGTGGTGAACTCTCCCGACATCAATGCGTCGTGCGCGGGTGCAACGCTTGAACACAATGCGAAGTCGACAGGTGGCTTGGCTTTGCGAATGGGAATCAATTCTGTGCGCGGCATGAGTGATGTTGTTGCGCAAGCCATTGCCGACAATAGGCCATACACCAGCATGGAAGATGTGGTGCGTAAGGTTCCGCAATTGCACATCGCTCAACTTGAAGCACTTGCTACTGCCGGTGTGTTCAACGAAAGTTTTGGTCAGCAACGTCGCGACGCGCTGTGGAGTGCTGGTGCGGTCATTCAGTCGCGTCCAGGAACACTTGACGGAGTAACTACTGGTGTCGAGGCGCCGTATCTGCCCGGCATGCAACCAATGGAAGAAGCCATTGCCGACCTGTGGGCTACAGGTGTTTCAACAAGTGGCCACCCCACCGAGTTCTTGCGCGTTGAACTTGAACGCATGGGTGTCGCTACTGCAATACAACTTCCACAACGTGGTGCGAGAGGCGATGAAAAAGTGCTGGTTGCTGGCACGGTTACACATCGTCAGCGACCAATGACCGCACAAGGCATTACGTTCATCAACTTAGAAGACGAAACAGGGCATATCAACGTGGTGTGTTCAGTTGGGTGCTGGGCTCGTTATCGCAAAGTTGCGCGAGGTGCTGGTGCGCTGCTTGTTCGCGGCAGATTAGAAGTTGGCGATGGCGGTGTGATCAACGTTGTTGCCGAACATATTGCGCCACTACATGTTGCGGCGAAAGTGGCGGCGCGTAACTTTCGTTAGTTATTCCGAAGGGCGTTCGTTCAGCCCATCGTTAAACATGCGATACGTCTCGTAAATGTCTTTGCACTTATCGCACAACGGCAATTGCTTCGGGTCGCGTGAAGGTACCCACACGTGGCCGCACAGAGCCTCAAGTGGTGTTCCGTAAATACGGGCCTCGAGCACTTTGGATGCAGCATCTTCACCGGGTTCGGTTTTCACAATGTGAGCCATACTCGGTTCGCCAGTTTCAAGCACTTCCTCGGTAATGGGCTTAGTGGTTGCGGGCCTGGTCTGAAGAGGCATGGGCGTACTCACAGTTCATACACTAGAGCCATGCCTACCTATGAGTTCCGTTGCAAGAGTTGTGACTCAGTGTTTGAAGAGCGCCGATCAATGTCGGAAGCCGACATGCCTGCAACATGCCCTGAAGGTCACGGCAATGCAGTTCGGTTGCTCAGTGTGTTTGCGTCCGTTGGTGGCGCATCGGCACCACAAAAAGCAGCACCACGCCCAGCCGGTGGCTGCGGCTCGGGCTGTGGTTGCCACTGAATTTGATTACTGCTGCACAAATCTGACAGCACCTCTGCTGATCACGATCCATTCGCGCATGGTGATGCCCGCATTCGTAAATTGTTGACGCATGAAATTGAACTGAATTTGATCATCTGCTTTCCAAAATTCGCGGGGGCGAACACTTGCAATCACGACCGATGAAGCAATTGCAGTAGTGCTGCACAAGCCAATGAGTTGATGAATGAGGGAAGCAGGAGTTGATGATTCGTCAAATGACAGCAACCCGATACCGCGTTGTTCATCATCCATGAGTATGGCGATCACCTCGTTGCACAACGGTCTTCGAATGGCGAGCGATAAAACAGCAAGCATGTCTTGCGAAGAGATGATGGGGTCGAGATGAGCTCGGGGGAGCGAAAGTGGTGCACTGATGAGATTCAGCACAGTTCCTCCAGTATCTGGCGCGAATAAATCGCAGATGAATAACGATGAGAGAAGTGCAGTGAACTTATAGCGAGGGTGTAACAGCAATGGCAGCTGCCACAACACCAATTGCTATTGGCATGACAAATTCGGTCCACCGAGGAAGACGCCATTGGGCAGGAGCCAAAACAAACACTCCACACGCTGCACCGGCAAGTGCGCCACCAAAGTGTCCGCCTACTGAAATGTTGGGGATAGCAAGTGTGAGACCAATGTTGATGACAAAAGTGAGACCGAGACCGGTTTGCATCGGGTTCACTCCACGCTGACGCATGCCAACAATCGCTGCAGCCATCATGCCAAACACTGCTCCCGATGCGCCGCCGGTTAACGCATTTGGGCTCAAGATGAGCGCGCCCGCAGCACCACCAAACAAGGAAGCAAAATAGACGAGCGTAAATTTCACAGAACCAAGCGCTGGTTCGAGCATTCTGCTCAATTGATAGAGCAAAAACATGTTCATGCCAACGTGCAGAACTCCAAAATGTAAAAAACCACTGGAGATCAGGCGGTACCACTCACCAGAATCAAGAAACTCTCTAGCAAGTCCCATGTCGAATTGGTACTGAGAAATTCCATTAAACGTTCCTGGACGCATTGCATCAGAGATGTATCCCCACACGAACAGACCAAGGTTCACGGCGATGATTGCATTCGATGCCGTGTATGGGTTGAGATTTTTGCGTTGCGCGGAAAACCGCACTCGCTGTTGGCCCGAATACCGCACTCGATTTTGTGGCGGAGGTGGAACTTGTGGCGGGGGGAAGTTCACAGATTCAGTTCGGATCTTTTTCGGCGAGCTCGCGATTGGCTAAATACCAATCAACAGTGCGACGCAAACCGTCCTCAAATTCGGTGTGTGCATGCCAACCGAGTTCACGCTCGGCGCGGCTCGCGTCTACTCGTCTGCGTGGCTGTCCATCAGGTCGTGATGAGTCCCAGACGAGTTCACCATCAAAGCCCACAATGCGAGCAATCGTCTCAGCGGTTTCGCGGATTGTTACTTCGCGATTGTTGCCAAGGTTGAGAGGTTCGGCACTTGTTCGCAACTCTGCAGCCAGCACAATCGCCTCTGCCGCATCGTCGGCAAACAAATAATCGCGGCTGGCAACGCCAGTTCCCCACACGCTGATCTTGTCTGCACCTTGTTCTTTGGCTTCAACACACTTCTTGATGAGAGCAGGAATGACGTGCGAAACAGATTCGTGGAATTTGTCGCCAGGACCGTACAAGTTCGTTGGAATGACAAAAGCAAAATGTTGTCCGTACTGTGCCTCGTTCACTTGAGCATGAATGAGCATTGCTTTTTTGGCAATACCGTACGGTGCGTTTGTCTCCTCTGGGTAACCATCCCAAATCGATTCTTCGCGGAAAGGAACTGGAGTGAATTTGGGATACGAGCACACCGTGCCAAGCAAAACAGTTTTCTCGACACCAACTGCTCGGGCGGCTTCGATGGTGTGTGTGCCCATCATGAGATTGTCAAGGTACAACTGCGCTGGGGCTATTTGGTTGTAGCCAATTCCGCCAACGCGAGCAGCTAGGTGAATGACATGACTAGGCGAGTGCTGGCGAAACAATTGCTCGGCAACTCCAACCTGAGTGAGATCGGCTTCCTTCTGACGTGGCGCAATAACCGTTGCACCAAAACTGCGCAACCTGGCCACCACTTTTGAACCAAGAAATCCGTTTCCGCCAGTTACCACGACCGTGCGATCTGCCCAGTACGCAAGCGTTACGGGTGAAGTCATGTCAACAACGATACCGAGTTGGCACAATGGAAGGCGTGCGGGTCGCCTACACACTTGAGCAGTGCTGGCACCGCGTGCCTGGAGGCACGGCTGTGTCGGCAATTGAGGTTGCACGGGCGATGCCGATGGTGCGTGCTGACGTTGAGCTGTTGGGTGTCTCTGGCAGACATGGTGAGGATTCTGCCGTCACGTTTGATATCTCTATTGACGTAGCTGGACTACCCATTTCTGGTCCATTGCTCTATGAAGCTTCGCTTCGGTTGCGCCAACCTCGAGTGGAGCGTGTCTTGAGCGACATTGATCTGTTGCACAACACCAGCATCATTCCGTTTGCGACGTCTGGAAAAATGGTGTCGACCGTTCACGATCTGGCATTCCTGCATCATCCTGATTTTTTCACGCGTCGCGGGAATGCGGTGTTCGCGCGTAGTTTGAAAGTGTTGAAGAAACGTGCCGACATGCTGTTGTGCAGTTCAACTTCAACGGTGAATGATTGCTTAGAGATTGGTTTCACGTCTGACAGATTGCGACTAATTCCCCTGGGTGTACGCGCTGAGCGTGCAAGTGCCGAGCACATCGCGCAAGTTCGCAAAACTTTCAACTTGCCAAGTGAATTCATTTTGTTCGTTGGCACGCTTGAGCCTCGAAAGAATTTGGCGAAGTTGGTTGAAGCACTGAGTGGGCAAGTTGACTTGCCTCCTCTTGTTGTGGCTGGTGCACAGGGTTGGGGTGACGTTTCCGTTATAGCGAGTGACAGCGTGAAATTCTTGGGTCACGTTGAAGAGCGGTTCCTCAGTGGCCTGTATGCAGCGGCCAGTGTGATGGCATATCCGTCGCTCTGGGAAGGTTTTGGATTGCCGGTGCTTGAGGCAATGGCGCAAGGGACCCCCGTGGTGACGAGTGAATTGATTTCCACAGAAGAAGTTGCTGGCGGAGCGGCCGTACTTGTTGACCCGCGTAGCGCTGAGAGTATTCAGCATGGCATTCGCACCGCGCTTGCAGATCGCGCAAATCTTTCTCAACGAGGACTCGAGCGTGCGGCGTACGCAACCTGGATTAAGACCGCGCATTTAACTGCCGCCGCCTACGACGAGGTGATTGCACAATGAGCATGAAGCGTCACAACATTGCAGTGAACATGTTGTGGTGTGTGCCTGGTGCTGTTGGCGGTAGCGAGGAGTACTTCAATCGCCAATTGCGTGGCCTTGTTGAAATTGAAGCCCCCTTTGACGTCACGGTGTATGCGCCAAAAGGTTTTTCACGGGCGCATAGCGAACTTGCTTCAATGATGAATGTTATTGAAGCACCTTCGCATTGCACCAGCCGAGAGTTGCGCGTGTTGCTGGAAAACACATGGCTTGTTTCGCAAGCAAAGTCTGCAGACATTGTTCATCATGGTGGTGGAACCATTCCAAACCGTGGAAACTCAACAACGCTGCTGACTATTCATGATGTTCAGTATCTTTCGTACCCCGAATATTTCAGTGCAGTGAAGTTGCGTTACTTAAAGAACAGAGTTCCTTCGGCAATTCGCCGCGCAACGGTGATCGCAACCCCAAGCAATTACGTTCGGGAGAGCATTGAGCAGCATTTCGGTGTTGAGCGTGCTCGAACCGCAGTAGTTCGCCACGGTCTCGAGCCTGCAATTGGTGCAGATAAGACGCCTGAGCACGAGTTGCGGGCGAGGTTCAATCTTGGAAATTCCCGTGTGCTACTTATTCCCGCAATTACACATCCGCACAAGAATCACGAGTTTCTCTTGCGATTGCTAGCAAATGAATGGCGAAATGAGAATGTGAAGTTGGTGATGGTGGGTGGCAACGGTCTAGCCGAGTCGCAGATTCAATCGCTGATTGTCGAATTGGGCGTCGCGAACAAAGTGGTTCGGTCGGGGCGGGTTCAAGCGGCAGATCGAGACGGTCTTATTGCGTTGGCCGAAGCTCTGGTATTCCCAAGTCAGTACGAAGGTTTTGGTGCACCAGTACTTGAGGCGATGGCGCTAGGTACTCCGGTAATTTCCAGTGATTGTGCCTCGCTGCCTGAGGTAGTAGGCGATGGTGGTCTGGTGCTTCCTCTTAACTCTGAAGCGTGGGCAGGAGCACTTGACGTCATTCGTGCACAACGATCAACTCTCGTTCAGAGTGGGCTACGACGCGCTGAGGATTTCACCTCAGCAAAGTCGGCACAAGACTTAGTGATTGCGTATGAAAAAACACTTGCGGCGGTTTCGCGTTGAGCAGTAAGAAACTCCGACTCGTGGTGTTGTGTCCTCACTTTGCACCAGACCTTGCCCCAACTGGCGTTGTGATGACACGAATTGTCAGCGAACTTGCTGCACGTGGTCATGAACTGCACGTGGTCACATCGTTGCCGTGGTACCGCAATCATGCAATTGAATCAGGATGGGGTGGCAGGTTGTGGCGCACAGAAAAAACGGAGTGGGGTTCAGTTATTCGGATTCATCCATTCCCAGGGAAATCGAAATCAAACTTGTTGCGTCGTGCGCTGGGTTTCATTGCATTCAGTTATGCGGTAGGAATTCGCAGTGTGCACGCAGATGGTCTTCCGTTCAAAGTGGATGGAGTTTTGGCCATGTCGCCGCCACTCACACTTGGACTAACGGGCTGGTTTACCAAAATCATTCGTCGCGCACCCTTGGTATTCAATATTCAAGATGTGTTCCCTGATGCCGCGATTCAGACAGGTGCTATTTCAAACAAAAAGATCATTGCTGCAGCAAAATGGCTAGAGCGAATGAGCTATCAACGTTCAGATGCAGTAGTTCTGCTTTCGCAAGACTTACGCACCAATATTACTAGCAAGCTTGACAAGAAGTTTCATCAACGCCTGCATGTCATTCCAAACTTTGTTGACACAAATGCGATTACTCCACAGGACAGAATGACTGCATATCGGAGTGAACTTGGAATTGGTAATCAATTAGTCGTGATGTATGCGGGAAATGTGGGTTTCTCGCAGTCACTGAATTTGGTTGTCGATGCTGCTGCAAGGTTTCCAGACATTGCATTTGTTATTAACGGCGATGGTGCAGCACGGAAGAAACTCGAAGAAGACTGCGCGCAACTCACCAATGTGTTCTTTGGCGATTATCAACCGATTGAGCGATTGAGCGAGGTGCTGGCAACGGGAGATATTCATCTTGTGCCATTGCGGGCCGGACTTGCATCAGTCAGCGTTCCCTCAAAGTCGTATTCGATTCTTGCTGCAGGGCGGCCAATGCTTGCAGCCATCGATCCAGGCACTGAAATTCCCAATATGTTGCAACAGTCTGGGGCAGGTGTGGCGGTTGAGCCAGATAACAGCACGGCATTCATTGAGGTCCTCGGCCAATTGGTTAGCAGGCGTGAACAACTTTACGAAATGGGCTCTCGCGGTCGAAAATGGGTGGAAACCCATGCATCGCCTGCATCGGTTGCTGCTCAGTACGAGGCATTATTCCTCGCTAACCGATAACCTCTAGTCCTCGTGGCACGCACATCATCAGCAAAGAAAATCGCCCGTCTTGCAGAAAAGGGCAAAGGCAAAAAGGTCCGCTTTCAGGGTGGGTCAGTTTTCCCAACCATCGTTCTCTCCGTACTCATCCTTGGCGCAGTCCTTATTGCGTATGCGCGGCAGAGTGGAACCGTAGTTGATGCGTCGGTGACTGCTGAGCAGAAGTTCGCAACCGCGTTTGCATTCTTTAATTGTGATGCGCTTGCAACGGACTTGGAGCAGCCAGATTCGGCGACGCTGAGTCCAACCGACAAATTTGCAGCTGTGACGACAGAGGAACCAGCGGCAATCATTGGCGACGGCATTGTTGGCTGGATGCCACAAGTGCTTGCAGGTCAGCGCAAAGCAAAACTTGAAACCATTTTTGGTCTGTATGGAATGACAGTCGCTGATGACTCGATCACACTCAAAGATGGAACGAAGATTTCAGAAACCGATACGCAGTGCGCAGACAAAGACGCAAAAATCAGTGTCTATGTTTGGGAAAGCGGATCTGCAGAATCAAAGTTGTCAATCGCCAGTTTCGGTGGAGTTAAGATTGATGACCAAATGACTGTGGTGTTGGCATTCGCACCAGACGGAACGGACGTGCCGCGACCTGCTGTCGCAGATTCCCTCGCGGACTATCAGGGATAGTTCACCCGCGATGCACGCTGTCGTGCTCGTTGGAGGTTTTGGTACTCGGCTTCGGCCTTTGACGTACGCCATTCCAAAACCATTGTTGCCCGTTGCTCACGTGCCAATGATTCGCAGGCTCGTCAATCGGTTGGCTGAGGGTGGGGTGACCGATGTGGTGTTGGCGCTTGGCTTTAAGCCCGAACCGTTTTTTGCAGAGTTTCCCGACAATTTGTGTGGCAACGTTCGAATGTCGTATGCAGTTGAGTCAACTCCACTTGACACTGCTGGTGCAATCGGTTTTGCTGCGCGAACAGCAGGAGTTTCTGGAACATTCATTGTTGCCAATGGTGATGTCATGACAGACCTGAACGTTGCAGATTTAGTCGCATTTCATCGTCGTAGTGGCGCAAAAGCCACGATCTCGCTGACGCCAGTAGACGATCCATCGCAATTTGGCATTGTTGAAACCGATGTAGACGGGCGAGTTCTGCGGTTTGTTGAAAAGCCTCAGCCTGGAGAAACAACGAGTCACTTTGCAAGTGCGGGAACATATGTCATGGAGGAGTCAACTCTTGCGCTCATGCCTGGAAATGAAAAGTTGTCCATTGAACGTGTCACATTCCCGCAACTAGTAGCAGAAGGAAACCTTTTTGCGATGGCTACACATGATTACTGGATTGATGCGGGTAGGCCAGATACTTATGTGCAAGCAAATTGCGATTTTGCTGCACAGTTGAGTAATGCGGCTGATGCAGCGGTGCACGCTGATGCATCAATTGCTAGCACTGCAATAGTACGTGATGCCGTAGTTTCTGCACGTTCAACCATTGGCGAGCATGCACATGTCAGTAATTCGGTGTTGCTCGACGGTGCGGTAATTGGCAACGGAGCAGTTGTCAAACGATCGATTGTGATGGGCAGTGTTGGCAATGATGCTCACATTGAGGACTGCATTGTTGGCCCAACTGGTGTTGTCCAGTCGGGCGAAGTTTCAACTGGTGGCCGCTTCCCAGAAGGTGAGAATTCCTAGTCATGTCAGCCTCCTCCTCATCGGTGATGGTGTGTGGTGGAGCAGGTTTTGTTGGATCTCATCTCGTTGAACGATTACTCGCCGATGGTCACGCCGTTGAAGTAGTTGATGACTTGTCCACTGGTTCGCTCGCCAATCTCGGAGATGCTCGAGCGATGGGTAGTCAACTCCGGTTTCATCATCTTGATGTCACCAGTCTTGAGTTTGCAGAACTCGTCGGGCTGCGCAGACCGGATGTGTTGTATCACTTTGCGCTTCTTGCACCTCATGCTTCAGAAAATTCGGCTGTGATGCGGGCAGTTCCTATGTTGCTTTCGGTTTTGGAAGCCGCACGCAATCATGGAGTGAAGAAGGTAATTGTGAGTATTGCTGCTGGATTGATATATGGCGAAGTGAATGCCAAGCATCTTCCTGTGAAAGAAGGAAGAAAAAATGATGCAATTGGCGTACCACACGTAATGGCGCAGACGTTGATTGATTTGCTGGGTGTGTACAGGGAAAAACACGGAATTGAATTCACGGTTTTGGCAACCACCAATGTCTATGGGTTGCGTCAGCGTGCAGAGGATGGGGTAGTTGCGGCTTTTGCGGCGGCCATATTGAGAGGCGAGGACGCACAGATTTTTGGCAATGGCAAGCAAACGAGAGATTTTGTTTATGTCGATGACGTGGTGGACGCGTTGGTGCGCGCGCAAAATCGTGGAGATGGCTTACTTATCAATATCGGAACCGGAGTGCAAACATCCATTGAGGAGTTATTCAAACAACTTGCTGCTGGTACCACGGTGAAGGCTCGAAAGATTTCCGCGCGTCCTGCGGACTTGCAACGCACCGCTGTTTCGAATGTTCGCGCAAAAATTCAACTTGGTTGGACTCCGTGGACGACGCTGCACGATGGTCTTGGCGTCATTCGCCAACATTTCAAACAGCAATAGCCGTTAGCGGAATAGATCTTCCTGCGGAGGACGAACGATCTCGGACATTGATGCATCTCGGAACCACGAAGGGTCTGCTCCGCGAACGATGGCCACAGGAATACCCGAAGACTTACCCATCACCAGTTCTGCTGTGCTTGCTAGTTCATCTGCGACGCACACCTCGGTCACTTGCATGGTGCGACCAAGTGCATCTGGCGTTCCGCGCAAGTCAACCACGGCAGCAATTCCTGCAACCCCAATTGCCACATCAGTGAGTCCCTTGCGCCACGGTCGTCCGAATGTGTCGCTCACAATCACGCCAACTGAGACGCCTAATTTTGCTTGGATAATGTCACGAATGCGGCGGGCAGAACGGTCACTATCAAGTGGCAGAAGCGCAGCAAATCCGCGTTCCACGTTCGACAGGTCAATTCCGCTGTTTGCACAAATGAATCCGTGCTTAGTTTCGGTGATGATCAAATCGCCTCGCCGACGCACGATTCGCACGGCTTCGTCTTCAACTAACTGTTTATGACTGAGTGGGTCACTTGGGTCAATCTCCACAAGTCTGCCCTCGGCTTTTGACACGATCTTTTGTGTCACCACCACAACGTCGTTGTCTTGCAGGGGACCGTTGGGTTCCGCTCGACACGCATTCACCACAATGTCGCCAACTTGATCGCCCGGAACGACTTCGCCAATGCCTTCAACACCCCAAGCAGTAAGCCTGTTCATCGTGATTCCTCCAGTGCGGTTCGTGCGAGTGCTGCAGAAACCTGCGGCGACTTCATAATGGTGTCCGTCACGACGCAGCGCATGCCTTGCGCTTCAACTGCAGAGGCGAGGTGAGCATCGGCATTGTCAATAATGAGCTTGCCACAAATTGGTGCATAGATTTTTGCTACGCCGACAACGGATGGCTCGTAACCGAGTTCAGTCAGGAGACGATCGGCAGGGCCCTTTAATGCTGCGCCATTCACAATTGGCGAAATTGCACACACAGAATCACGACGCGAGCAAAGAACGTCATCAACTCCTGCAAGCGATCGAATCGGTGCTATGGAAACCAGAGGGTTAGAAGGCGCGATCAATATGGAGTCAGCGCTTGCAAGTAGGTCCAAACCATTTGGCTTTGCTGTCTCTGATCCAACAAACGCAACGGCCGATACCGCAACGCTATGACGATGCTTCACGAAATATTCCTGGAAACTGATTTGCGACCCCGCGCTGCCAGCCGCACAGTCTTCTGCAAGCGTGATCATGGTTCGCACGCTGTCATTTGTCATCGGAACGAGTTGTAGGGCTAATTCCCAAGCTTGAGCAATCTCGTTTGTGACTTGCGAAAGTGTTGCGCCTTCAGCAAGACGCGCAGTTCGATAAAAGTGCGTTGCTAAATCTTTATCGCCAAGATTGAACCACGTTGGAGCAGCGTGTGATGTATTTGGAAGGATGTTGGCATATCGAGACAACGCATTCATCGCAGTCCAAGTTTCGTTCTCGAGCCCCCAGCCACGCTTTGGGTCAATTGCGCCAGCCAGTGTGTAGGTAACCGTGTCGAGATCGGGCGAAATGTGTAATCCGTGGAGCACAGTGTCGTCACCGGTATTGATGATTGATGTGATGTCTTGATGCTCGACTTCGAGCATCAGTCCACGAAGAAAACGTGCGGCACCTACGCCACCTGCAAGAACAGCAATCACGTCAGTGATCGTACTGATAGATTTGAATGCATTATGCGTAAAGCGTTCATCACTGGAATCACTGGCCAAGACGGTCGCCACCTTGCAGAATTTTTGCATGGGAAGGGCTACAAGGTCTACGGGATGATGAAGGGCCAGCACAATCCGCGTGCCGAACTATTGCGTGATGAGTTTCCTTTCGTTGAGATCGTTCCTGGAGACCTCACCGACCTCACAAGTTTGGTGACGGCGCTTGAATATGTGCAGCCAGATGAGTTCTACAACTTGGGCGCAATTTCCTTTGTCGCGATGTCGTTTAATCAAGCTGAACTAACCGCGAACGTGACGGGACTTGGTGTCTTGCGAGCTCTTGAAGCGGTTCGAATGGTTGGTGGGGCACAAAACAACCCGATTCGTTTCTATCAAGCATCATCATCAGAAATGTTTGGCAAAGTACGTGAAGTTCCGCAAACCGAGATGACGCCGTTCCATCCACGCTCGCCGTATGGAGTTGCCAAGGTGTTTGGTCATAACATCACCATGAATTATCGCGAAAGTTACGGTCTGTACGCGTGTTCAGGAATTCTGTTTAACCACGAAGGACCTCGTCGCGGCCTCGAGTTCGTCACTCGCAAAATCACGAATACGGCAGCGCGTATCAAGCTCGGTGTAGACACGGAATTGGTGCTCGGCAACACCGATGCAAAACGCGACTGGGGCTATGCAGGCGACTACGTGAAAGCCATGTGGCTGATGATGCAGCAAGACGAACCAGATGATTACGTGATTGCTACTGGTGAGACCCATTCGGTTGAGGAGTTTCTAACCTTGGCTTTTGACAAGGTTGGGTTAGGCGACTGGAAGCCGTATGTGCGCCATGATGCAAAGTTCCTGCGTCCCGCAGAAGTGGATCTCCTTATCGGCGACCCAGCGAAGGCAAAAGCCAAACTTGGTTGGCAGCCTGAAGTGAACTTCGAGCAACTCGTTGCCATGATGGTCGAGCACGATCTCAAGTACGAAGCTCGTCGCCTCAGTAAGTAGTTATTCGAGCGGGCGCTCGGCAAGTGCGTCAATTATCGATGCATCATCAAACATCGCATCACCTGACATTTTTTGCTTCAGTGAAACAACAAAGATTGCAAGCGAGACCAGCGAACTAGCAACGAGTGCAAGCTCCACTCTGAGATAGAGATCATTGCTTGATAGCCAAGCGACAAAGGCAAAAGTTACGAAACCTACACACCAGCCAACTGCAACGCGGGCATGACCACTTAGCGCAATAACGGCTTGGGCAATTGCAAGAGCGAGCATGTACAGCGCGCTGGCGAATGCAAGCAAAGTCATCGTTCGTCTATCGATTCCACCGTCGTACACGAGTTCGAGTAACCATGGCCCAAGAACAAATGCACCAATAGTTCCAAGTACTCCGACTGACACCACGAGTATCAGAAGCTGCTTTAATCCGCGATTGAACTCGGAGAGTTTTCGTTGTGCAGCGAGCCGAGCGAGTCGCGGTAGCAACGCAGCTTGCACTGCTTGAAAGAGAAATAATGGAATGCGTGCAAAGATGACTGCATTGCCAAATCGGGTGACAAGTTCTGGCGGTGCATCGTGGCCAAGAATGTCAACAGTGATTGGACCGGCATTCACGAGCGCTGCAGCAAACAGCGAACCGAGGAGCAACCAACCCAAGTTCGGAGTTACTTCACTCCACGTTGCCTCTGGTCCGGGTTCTGTTTTCAACTTCCCAGTAAACGCAGCGATAAGAACGCCAACTACAGGTGAAAGGGCAATAGTCAGTGCATATGCACCAATGTTGGTCACTCCAGCAATCCACAGCGTTGCACAACTCAATACTCGAATCACGCCGTCAAGACCGATGATGAGACTGTATGAACCGAATCGTGCGTTACCCGAGCAAATTCCTCGCGCGAGGTGCATTGGCGCATATGTTGCAAGGGAAAGCAGAAGGCACCATGTGATTACGCTGTTGCTATCAAACAGGTTGCTATTGATCTGCGATGAAAGTGCAATGACAGCTATGCAGAGTGCAATAAAAATGATGACAGTGATTTGCAGAACGCGCTTAACGATTGGCAATCCACCTTGGCCGATAGCGCGGCGGTGCGATAGCGCTCTGCCGACTTCTTGTTCAATAGGTAGAAAGAATCCAGGAATCAGCGCAAACGCAATAAACCACATTGCAACAATTGGTTTAAATCCATCTTGGCCAAGCGCCTGCTGACCAATTTTGAAGAACACATACGCCGAAATACCGGCGATGAACAGTCCGATGCCAACTGAAGCGGTGCCCTCGGGGAGGGCAATTTTCGAACTAGCTGTGCTGTTCGGTGGTTGGTTTTCTGTTGGAGACAAGCCTTCGTAGGTTAGTGATTGCAGATGTCGCTTGAGTAACGGCTTCTTCGGCTACTGCTGGCAGTTTTGCTCGAATTTCTGCAATCACTTCTTGGCGACGTACTTGAGTTTTCTGAAAGGCAAGAACTCCAAAACCAACAGTGGTATAGGCAGCATCTTTCGCCAATTCTTTTGCACGGTCAGTTGGGATGCGCGGAAGATTGCTGAGCACTTTCTGAGCATCGACCTTGGTGAGATCGAGACTTGGAATGGTTGGCAACTTGATGTTCGGAATTTTCATGGGGGCTCCTTTAGTTACGGGTATGAAAACCTTGTGCTAACTATGGTAGCCCATAGTGCTAACTATTGCAAGCAGTAGCCATATTTCTGTGAATGGGGTCTCTTCAACAGCCAACTAGCCTGAGTGGGCCGTGATGAATACCGACCATGTAGCCGAGGATACGCGGTTTCCGAGACGGGCTCTAGTTGCCCCGCCGGTTGTGGCGAGCATGGTGGTCTATCGGCCTGGCCCATGGTTTGAGGAGTCACTTCGGGCTCTTGCAGCCCAGACGTACCCGCAATTGCAGACCCTATTTTTTGTGGTTGGTGCCAATGACATTGACGGACTAGCCGCCGGTCTGACCGATCTCATTCATGCTGTTTTGCCCAAAGCGGTGGTCCGTCAAATTGAGGGAAATCCAGGATTTGGATTGGTTTCCAATGAGGTTGCACGGCTTGTCGACGGAGAAGGTGGCTTTTTTTGTTTGTTGCATGACGACGTAGCACTAGAGCCAGATGCAATTGAACGATTGATTGAAGAGACCTATCGCTCGAATGCGGGGCTTGTTGGACCAAAGCTTGTTGAATGGGCCGACCCAACCATTTTGCAGAGTGTTGGACTCAATGTTGACCGCATCGGCGAAGTCGAACAGTTGATTGGCGAGAACGAGAAAGATCAAGAACAACACGACAGCGTGCGTGACGTGTTCGCACTGTCATCCGCGTGTTTACTGATCCGATCAGACTTATTTAGGGAACTTGGCGGCTTCAATCGTCAAATTGATTTTTTTGGAGAAGACCTAGACCTTTGTTGGCGTGCTCACTTGAGTGGGGCACGAGTATTGATAGTTCCTTCAGCAAAGGCGCGTCACAGAAACGATATAGATAGTCGAGGTACCAACATGGCACGGACCTCTGCTGAAGCGCGCAATCGCGTTCGCACTGTGGTCGCGCTTTCGGGCGGTCTGCAACTTCCTTTTGTGTTGTTGCAGATGTTGGTTGCCTCTGTCGTGCAAGTTGTTGCAGGGGTTTTTGGTGGAGGATTCACTGCTGCTCTTGCGTCGCTTCGTGCATCGCTTGCAGTGGTAATTGATTTGCCATACATCATTCGTCGAAGATCTGAAGTACGGCCTCTACGTCGAGTATCCGCAAGTGAGATACATGATTTACAGGTTTCGGGAAGTGCAAGATTTTCGTCGTTTGTACGACGTCGTAGTAAGCGAATTCAGCAGGCATCAATAGCTCAGAAAGATCGCAAGAATGCGGTAAGTCATCAACGTTTCGTTACCAATGTGTTTATTGCAATTATGGCTTTTGTGCTCGTGGGGAGCAGAAACTTTATTTGGAATGGAGTTTCGCGTATCGGTGAGTTCTTGCCAATGCGGTCTGCAACTGAGTCTCCGCGTGCGTTGATCTCTTCGTTTGTAAGTGGGTGGACTCAAGGCGGTTTTGGTTCTGCTGGATCAAACTCAAGTGGCTATGTGCTTATGGCGATTGCAGGAGCAATCTCTTTTGGTCAAACCGGGGCATTGCAAACTGCACTCATCATTGGTTCAGTATTTGTCGGTGCATTTGGAATGTGGAAAGTTCCGGCAGGGTATTTCTCGCTTCGCGCGCGAGCAATTGGTATGGCGATGTATGCCGCAGTACCACTGCCATTCGTCGCGCTCAGTAAAGGTCGCCTGAGTGATGTGCTTGTGTACGCCTCACTTCCGTGGGTGCTACGCCTGTTTGTTCGGGCTGAGTCGGGTTTAAGTGGTGCAAAACAAACGCAACTTCTTGCTACGGCAGTGCTCTTTGCTGCGGTGGTATTTGCCTTTGTTCCTACCTTCCTGGCAGTTGTGGCTTGGGTGACAATCGCGTGGATTATTGGTGGCCTTATTGCTCGAGTAAGCATGCGGCAAGCCTTTGCAGTGGGACGTGTTGTTGTTTCATTGACAGTTGGTGCATTGGTGCTGAACGCGCCATGGGTGAGTCAATTTGCGAATTCGCATTGGATGGACTACTTCGTTGGCAGACAGGCTGCATCAGTTCAGCAAGTTGGTCTCACCCAACTTGCAAGGTTTGATGGGGGGATACTGCGATTCGGGATCATTGCACTAGGTCTCTACGTTCCTGTTTTTGTCAGCGTTGTAGTGACCCGCTCATCTACTTTTGTCTGGGCAACACGCTCGTTGTCTCTCGTAGTGCTTACAGGTCTATTGATTGTTTTGATTGACTCTGATGTGCTCAACATTGCCGCTCCGAACTTTGGTCAACTCTTGGCAGTTGTTGCTTGCGGACTTGCACTTGGTGCAGGTGCGTTGGCGAGTTTTGTTTTTGATGACGAGTTGACATCGGCGTACAGATGGTGGAAGCCAGTTGTAGCTGGTGCAGTGATCGCATCAATGGTTAGTGCACTGCCCGCAATTTCTATGGCGGTAGACGGCTCATGGAATCAGTCAAATACTGTGGTCGCAGACTTGTATACGCAGATGCAAGCGAACCCTCCTGAGGGTGACTACAACGTTGTGTACGTGGGTCGAAGAGAAGTACTTCCAATTTTGTCGATGCGTGTAACCGACACCGTTGCGTTTGCTGTTGCCGATGATGGTGAGTTGACCATGCGGGATCGATGGTCAAAGCCAAACGCATTGAATAGCAATGTAGAGAATGCACTTCGCGCAATTATCGGACGAGAGACTGTGCGTGGTGGTCGACTGCTAGCACCACTTGCTGTGCGGTACGTGGTGTTGCCGAAAATTGATGGTGGCGAGTCAACAGTAGATAGGCCACTGCCGCTTCCGGAGGGTTTACTCGCAGCTCTTTCTACTCAACTCGATTTTCGCCGTGTGTACCTTGCGAGTGATCTAGTGATTTACGAAAACATGGCGTGGCTTCCTTCGCTTTCGGTACTCGATGAGAATTCCTCAGCGTTGAGTAAACAAGCAGGGGACGAAGTGTTGTTGTCATCTGAATTGCAATCGACAATGCCGATCGCGCGGGTTGACGATATTGAAAATGTTGCAACAGAAGTTGGTGCTGCCACGCTGCACCTAGCGGTTCCATTTAGTGAACGACTTCGTCTTGAAGTCGCCGGAACAGAAGTGCAACCGCGTATTGCGTTTGGTGGCACAACAGCATTTGACGTAAGCAGTGGAGGTTTGGCTAAATTGCGCTACAGCACTCCAATTTCGCAATACGCGTTCATGGTTGTTCAAACACTGCTGTGGCTGTTAGTGATGCTTGCGGTGTTCGATGTTGGCAGAATCAAGCGCCGTTTTCTGCAAGCCAGAAGCCGTGATGTGACAGTTGTTGGCGACCAAGGTTTGCCAGCGCTGTCATTTACCGCAGGTGGAGATCAATGAACGAAAACCAGCGTCTCGCAAGCGTGCAGAATCGCACGCACTTAAGCATTCGACAGTTAGCAGTCTTCGTCTTAGCGCTGTTGATGGTCGGTGCAATGGTGCTAACCAATCAGCGTGGCGAAGTTGTAGCCAAATCTGAAGTGGTTCCAGTTCCGGTCATGCCCGTTGTGTCATTAGATCAGCGTATTTCCACGAGTTGGTTTTGTCCGGGTGTACCAGGAAACGATGGGACGATCTCTGGATCAATTGTGATATCGAACCCATCGGACACGGACTTCAATGCCACGATCACCCGACTTGGAGCGGGAGTTTCTCCAGTTGTGACTGCGGTGACCGTTGCTGCACGTTCGCAGGCAGCGGTAAACGTCAAAGAGGGAATTGAAGCTTCATTTATCAGCACGATTGTGGAAATACTCGGTGGTGTCGGGACGGCAGAGCAGTTCATCAATCATCCTGCGGGTAATTCTGTTGCTCAGTGCGCGAATGAACCAGCAACAGATTGGTACTTTGCTGATGGGTTTACTGGAGCAGACAGTTTGAATCACATTGTTCTCACTAATCCCTACAGCGACTCAACTGTGGTCGACATATCTTTTGTTACGAAAGAATCAACTCGTGAGCCAAGCCGTTTGCAAGGTTTCGTCATTCCACCACGTTCAGTTATTGCACTGAATATGGCTGATGAAGGCGCACGCAACGAACCGGTTGTTGCAGTTGAAGTGCGGGCAACTTCAGGGAAGTTGGTTGTCGGTCGGTCGCAACACTATTTAGGTGCCGGACGCTTGGGTTACACCATGGCACTTGGTGCAAGCGGAGTGAGCTCAGAGTGGTGGTTTGCCGATGGTGAAAAGTTTGAAGGAAACTCTGAACAATTGGTCATTCTCAACCCAAGTGATAGGGATGCAACACTGAGTGTGATATTTGTTAATGGCGCAAGTTCAGACGCTCAAATTGAACCTGCAAGTCTGACTGCGCCGGCAGGAAGAGTCACGTTGTTTGATACTGGATCTTTGCCTAGTGTTCCAGACGGACGATACGGAATTATTGTTTCGTCAATAAGTGAGCCTGGTCTAGAAGCAACTGGCGTTGTCGTGGAGCAGGTCATCAATAGGCGAGTGGGTAATACGGTCGGCACCTCGGTGGTGTTGGGTGCTCCAATGGGCGCAACTTCAACTGTGTGGACTGCCCCAAGTGGCATCTCGAGTGGAATTGATGATTCAATTGTGGTGTTGAATGCAACTCCACTTGATGGAACGGTAACTGTTTCACAAATTGGTCCTGCAGGTGAAGTTGCAATTGCGGGGCTGGAGTCAATTGCACTTCCTGCGAGTGGTCTTGTTTCCATTCCAGTGCCAGCAGGGATATCAAATGGCGAAGTTGTGATTCGCGCCACAATTCCAGTTGTCGTTCAACGCATGCTGTTGCGCGGTCATGACTTGATCGGTCGAAGTGCGGTCCTTGCGATACCAACAATTCCTTCGCCAGAAGTTGGCTCATGATTCGTTTGCTCATTGTCGTGGCCGTGATTGCCGTTGCTGTTGTGCTGAACAAGGTGTTAAGCAAGCGAACAGTCCAGACGCCAACGCAGGCAAATCCATCAATGCCAACGCAAGTTGATCGAAATGATTTTTCGGAATCGGATAAAGAATGGTTGGTGTTGGCTTTTACTTCTTCATCCTGCACAACATGTGCAGAGATCGAGCGCAAAGCAGTAGTGCTCAAATCTCGGTCGGTTGCAGTTGAAATTTGTGAATTTACGTCTAACCGAGAGATGCATAAGAAATATGCAATTGACGCAGTGCCAACGCTGTTGATCGCAGACGGGCAAGGCGTAGTGCACAAAGGTTTTCTCGGGCCAGCGAGTGCAACCGATATATGGGCTGCATTAGCTCGCGTGCGCGATGGACTACCTGACCCCCATGAAGGTGATTGCCACTAGTTGTTTGGAGTGGTTTGGCGACTTGGTTCGCCGAGCCCTTGCTGAATGAGTCGTGAGACCATTGCGCCATCGATTGTTTCTTGATCGAGTAGTGCTTGTGCAACAAGGTCAAGACCGCGGCGGTGCTTTTCAAGAGTTACGCGTGCACGAGCTTCTTGTTCGCGGAGAATGCGACTGATTTCGTCGTCAATTTTGCGAGCCATTTCGTCGCTGTATTCACGACCACTGGTCATGAGGTCTTCACCAAGGAACACTTGCTGTTGACCTGCAAAAGCCATCGGGCCTACTGCGTCACTCATACCCCATTCGCGCACCATGCGGCGAGCGATGTTTGTTGCTTGCTCCAAGTCGTTGGCAGCTCCACTGTTTAGGGCTCCGAACACGATCATTTCTGCAACACGTCCACCCATTGCTTTACAGATGACATCTTCAAAGTATTCGCGCGAGTAGGTGTGGCGTTCTTCGGGGAGCGACCAGGTGACACCAAGTGCCATGCCTCGCGGCAAAATGGTTACCTTGTGCAGTGGGTCACTGTAAGGAAGCACGGTTGCGAGAACGGCATGTCCACCTTCGTGATATGCGGTTGCGCGCTTCTCTTCGGCGTTCAGTACCAAACTTTCGCGTCGCGCGCCAAGTACAACTCGGTCACGAGCATTTTCAAAGTCAATTCGCTCAATATGGGTTGAACCGCGGCGCACTGCAAAAAGTGCAGCTTCGTTAACGAGGTTCGCTAAGTCTGCACCGCTCATGCCAGGAGTTGCTTTTGCCATGGTGTCGAGGTCGATGTCTGTACCCATACGCTTGCCCTGCGAGTGCACCTTCAAAATTGCGAGCCGCTCATCGGACTCGGGCAGCGGAACAATGATCTGACGATCGAAGCGACCTGGACGAAGTAGCGCTGGATCAAGAATGTCCGGGCGATTTGTTGCTGCCATGACGACAATGCCTTCGGTTGCCTCAAAGCCGTCCATTTCGGCAAGCATCTGGTTGAGGGTTTGCTCTCGCTCATCATGTCCACCGCCGAGCCCTGCTCCACGCTTTCGACCAATGGAGTCAATTTCGTCAATGAAAATGATTGCGCGTCCCATTTTTGCTGCTTGCTGAAACAAGTCGCGCACACGGCTTGCGCCAACTCCCACGAACATTTCCATGAAGTCGGAACCAGTCACCGAAAGAAACCCAACACCTGCTTCGCCAGCAACTGCTCGTGCGAACAAGGTCTTTCCTGTTCCCGGAGGTCCAACGAGCAAAATACCTTTAGGTACCCGCGCACCAATTTCTTTAAAGCGCTCAGGCATGCGAAGGAAATCAACAACTTCTTTAATTTCCTGCTTCACACCTTCATAACCTGCAACATCAGCAAATGTCGTGCTTGGTTTGTCAGCGTTGTAGTTCTTTGCACGACTGCGACCGATTGACATGATGTTTCCGGCTTGACCCATTGCACGACGTTGCATCCATATGAAAAAGCCCATAATGAGGAAAAACGGCAGCAAAATTGGAATCAAGTTTGTGAAGAAATTGCCTTGTGGAGTTGAGTAGTCGTAGTCGACACCCTTTTCTTTGAGCAATTGCTCGTCTGCATCGGATAGTGACGTGGCTCCAGTGGTGATGAACTCGCTTCCGTCAGCCATCTTTCCGCTGATGGTGTTACTTAAATTGTTGATTTCAACACTGCTGACTTTGCCACTTTGAACAAGATCAAGAAATTCCGTGTACGTCACTTTTGTGGCAGTCGTTGTTGGCCATAACCGTGGACCGGCAATGAGTCCAGCCGCAACTGCAATCAATACCCATACAGCCCATCGAGGCATGGATGTGCGCTCTTTGCCTGACTTGTTCTGCCCAGGCTTTGACGGGCCAGACTTTCCCGAAAGCGGGGAGTTCTTGCGCTTGTTGGACTGTGGGGGAGGTGGTGGGAGTTTGCTCACGGGGTCATGTTACGGGCAGATGTTGCAAGGTGTCTTGTCGTGCTTTGCAACCGCCTAAATCCACCTTTTTATATGCCACAAGAATTAGGTTTTACACCGTGGCTCGTAAGTGTTCTCGTCCCGTCTGCAAGGAAGATGCGTCAATGACGCTGACCTTTCAATACAGCCGGGCTTTGGTTTGGATTGATGACCTCGCACTGGAAAACGACCCTCATGCGTATGACCTGTGCGAGCAGCACGGTAGGCGGCTTACGGTTCCGGGCGGGTGGAGAATGGAAGATCGTCGTGATCGTTTCCGCTTGATCGTGCCAAATCGTCTTGCTGGCTGAGCAGCGCCGATTGGTCCCGCCGTTCCGCATGTTTGCGGTGTGGTCATTGACGTATCTCTTCGCCAACATTTGTGGATCAGTAGTTATCGCAGTCCTCGGTTATGCGGGTTCTGATGTTGTCCCAACGTGGGTGCTAGCACTGTCCGCGTTAACACTCTGGGGTCCGTACATCGGGGTGTTGCTGTGGGTATCGAAGCGCAATGGCTCTGGAAGTTTTGTGCAGGATTTTGCAATACGTTTTCAAGCAACAGACCTGTGGGGCATTCCACTGGGATTGGCGAGTCAATTGCTGTTGGTGGTTCTTGTAACGCTTCCGTTTCAATGGTTGTTTCCCTCGTTGTTTAATAAAGAAGCTGTTGAGAAGCGCGCAAACGACTTGTTTGATGCGGCGCAAGGTGGGTGGATCGTGCTGCTGATTGTGGTGGTCGTCATTTGCGCGCCTCTCGTGGAAGAGATCGTGTATCGAGGATTCATCCAACACAATTTGGCGGTTGCATACGGTGCTCGAATTTCATTGTTGCTTGCTTCGTTTTGGTTTGCAGCAGTGCACTTGCAACTTGCTGAATTTCCAGGGCTTTTCGCGTTTGCGCTCGTGCTTGGATTGTGTTTTTCACGAACGAAGCGGTTAGGGCTATCCATCGTGACGCACGTGTCGTTCAATGCAACGGCGCTAACAGTCATGGCGCTGACGCGCTAGAGACTCCTGGTACACCTAGGCTGACTACGTGGAACCTGAAGTGACGCACGACGAAATTGAATTCGATGCGCAAAACGAAGATGTGACCAACTTCAAAGTCAATCGGTTTGAACAAAACTCGGCCTATTGGAGAAAACTGTCGACAATTATCGCCGTAGCGGGGCCAACGATCTTCTTGCTGTTGGCGCTTCACCCAAATCTCATTTTGCGAAACAACATACCGACAGGTGGTGACATGGGTGCCCATGTTTGGGCGCCAGCGTATTTGCGAGACCATTTGCTCACGAATTTCAAATTGTCTGGTTGGAGCATGGACTGGTACTCCGGTCTTCCGATTTATCGGTTCTACATGGTGGTTCCGGCGCTGATGATTGTTTTGCTAGATGTGGTTTTGCCGTATGGCATTGCTATCAAGATCATCGCTGTCATCGGCATTTTGACACTTCCTTATGCGACTTGGTTGTTTGGTCGATTTGCGAAGTTCGCTTATCCACTGCCTGAACTCTTTGCGATTGCGGCAACCATCTTTTTGTTTGACGAAAGCTTCACTATTTACGGAGGCAATATCGCATCCACGATGGCGGGAGAGTTTTCATTCTCCATTTCGTTATCGCTTGCCATGTTGGGCTTTGCGTTGCTCGCCAAAGGTTTAGACACGGGAAAATACCGAGTCTCTGCCGCCATCATCATCTCGCTGTCGGCATTGAGCCATGGAATCGTTTTGTTGTTCGTGTTCGGCGGTGCAGCGCTCATGCTGGTGGTATGGAATAAGCGCGAATCATTTCAGTTTGGGGCAAAAGTAATTGCATTGGCTGTATTGCTTTCCTCGTTCTGGGTAATTCCATTCGTTACTAGTCACGCCTATATGACGGACATGAAGTACGAGCCGCGACCAAGCGGAGCGACTGACTCGTTCTGGAAGATGTTCTTTCCTCTGCACATTTTGCTTGATGTTTCAATAACTGCATTGGCAATTATCGGCGCAGTAGCGCTAGTGCGTAGCAAGCATAAAGCGGGTACATGGATAACGCTGCTGACGTTGGTGCTTGCAGCCGGAGTGTTCATTGCGCGCAACAGCTTGCCGGTCATTGGATTGTTATGGAATCCGCGCATCCTGCCGTTTTTTTATTTGCTGAGATATTTCCTTTTTACTGTCGGGTTATATGAGCTTGCAGCGTTCGCGCTTCGAATGAAGTCCATATCACGCATTGCACGTGGAGAACCTGGAACTCCTGTTGTTCTTGATATTGCAAAACCTCGGGACAACTTCAGGTTTAACCTCGCGCTGCTCTCCGGGTTTGCTTTGTTTGTTCTCGTGGCCATTGGGTTTCGATTTCAAGAGCTTCCTTTTGGGTCAACTCGTGTGAACTCGGCCGGTCAATACGAATATATATGGGGACCACTTCGAACCAAATCAACTAATGATGGATTTGTAGATGGTTGGGCACGTTGGAACTTCACTGGTTATGAGGGTAAGAGCGCATACGGCGAGTATTACGGCGTTGTTCAAACGATGAAACAGTTGGGCGAAGATTCAACGCAGGGTTGTGGTCGAGCACTGTGGGAGAACAGTGGGGAACTGAATAAATACGGAACCACGATGGCGTTGATGCTGCTTCCATTCTGGACCGATGGCTGTATCAGTTCAATGGAAGGGCTGTTCTTCGAAGCTGCCGGAAGCACTCCGTACCACTTCATTACAGCGGCAGCCATGTCGAAGCAAAGCAGCAACCCAGTGCGCGAATTGCGTTATGACAACAACGACGCGTCAATTGGTGTGCGGTACATGCAAGAACTTGGTGTGAAGTACTTCATGGGCTTCACTCCAGAAGCTATTGCTCAGGCATCACAACAAGAAGGACTTAGCGAAGTTGCACGTTCGGGTCCTTGGGTGGTCTACCGAGTTGCCAATAGCGATGTGGTGACACCGCTGGCAACTCAGCCAGTAGTTGCAAACATTTCTTCAAGTAATCCGCGTGAACGTTGGCTTGAGGTTGGGACAAGTTGGTTCCAGCACCCAGAAACTTGGACAACCCCAATTGCAGACGATGGACCCAGCGAATGGCAAAGGATTGACGTAGCCGTGGACGAATCGATGCGCGAAGGTGAACCAAATTCCAATAATCGCCGCGTTGATGTAGTGAAGCCTGCAACTCCACTTACGCCAGTTCCGCTAGAGCCTGTGGTGGTGAGCAATGTCAACATTGGTGAAGAAAGCGTGCGTTTCTCGGTTGACAAAGTAGGCATTCCAGTTTTGGTACGGGTGAGTTATTTCCCCAACTGGAAGGTCGAAGGTGCGAAAGGTCCATTTCGCGTTGCACCAAACATGATGGTGGTGATCCCAACGAGCACCAATGTACATATGCATTACGGCTGGACCATGCTCGATTACATCGCTTACCTACTGTCATTCGCTGGTATTGCGTGGATCGTTGTAACCCGACGTCGCAGCAAACAGACAGCCGAGTAGTCTCTTCATTCATGCCAGATCTCAATGCAATTGTTAAGGCCTATGACATTCGTGGCATAGTTCCCGAACAGTTGGATGCAGACGTTGCATATGCAATCGGTGTTGCATTTGCCAAATTTGCAAATGCTCCGCACATCGTTATCGCTCATGACATGCGCCCAAGTGGGCCGGAGTTGGTCGATGCGTTCCAGCGAGGAGTGTTGTCGCATGGTGTCAGCGTTACCAATTTGGGGCTCGCATCGAGCGATCTGCTGTATTACGCATCTGGAAAACTTGATTCGCCTGGAGCAATGTTTACGGCTTCTCATAACCCGGCGCAATACAACGGAATCAAGTGCTGTCTGTCTGGTGCTCGCTCTATTGGAATTGATAATGGACTGCGCGAAATTCATGCGCTTGCAGCAGAAGTGCTTGCAGGTCGTGAGCCTGCATTGGCTGCAACAGCAGGAACACTGAACCATGTCAACATGCTGTCGGAGTTTGCTGATCATGTTGTGAAATTCATAGCGAGCGACAAGTTGCGAAAACTACGTGTTGTTGCCGACACGGCGAACGGAATGGGTGGGCTAGTTGTTCCAGCAGTGTTTGAACGACTTTCCGATTTTGAATTAGAAGTGATGTACGGCGAACTCGACGGCACCTTCCCGAATCACCCTGCAGATCCATTGCAGACAGCAAACCAGCGTGATCTCATGGCACGAGTGCTCGCTGGTGGTTTTGATGTTGGTCTTGCATTCGACGGTGACGCCGATCGTGTGTTTCTTGTCGATGAATTAGGTCAGGGAATGTCGGGAAGCACTACCACAGCGCTGCTCGCGACACGCTTCTTGCGGCTTAACCCTGGTGCAACAATTTTGTACAACCTCATCTGTTCACGCGCGGTTCCAGAAATCATCGCTGAGTATGGTGGTAAGGGAATCCGCACCAAAAATGGACACAGTTATATGAAGCAGATCATGGCTGACACCGGCGCAGTATTCGCTGGTGAGCATTCGGGGCACTACTACTTTGCCGACAACTACCGGGCTGACAGCGGTCTGATCGCCACCATGGGAATCCTTGGCGAAATGTGCCGAACGGGAAAGAAACTTTCGGAACTTCGCAAACCACTCGAGCGCTATGCATCAAGTGGCGAAATCAACACCACTGTGGCCGATATTGACAAAGTAATTGCTCAAGTAGGTCGTGACTATGCCGACCACACTCAGGATCATCTAGATGGTCTAACCGTGGATTGTGGTTCGTGGTGGTTCAACGTTCGTCCAAGTAATACCGAGCCGTTACTTCGGCTCAACCTTGAAGCCAGCACGCGCGCCGAGTGCGATACGCGCGTCGCTGAGTTGCTGTCAGTCATCACCGCCTAGTATCGGCGTATGTCTCTCGACTCAAAGTTGCTTGAAATTCTGGCTTGCCCAGAGGACAAGGGTCCGTTGTTCTATTTTTCCTCTGACGCATTTTTGTATAACCCTCGTCTGCACCGTAAATACCTAGTGCGCGATGGCATTCCTGTAATGTTGATCGAGGAATCCGTCGCGGTAGATGCCGCAGAGCACACAGAGCTCGAACGAAGAATCGTTGCGGAGAGTATTCATCCCACCTTCGTTTAAGGAGTTTCTATGTCTTCATTTGCACAACGACGTGATTGGCGCGTCGCCGATCTTTCCCTCGCACCATTTGGTCGGAAGGAAATTCATCTAGCCGAACATGAAATGCCAGGCCTTCGTGCACTGCGCAAAGAGTTCGGTAAAACTAAGCCACTGAAAGGTGCAAAAATTTCTGGCTCATTGCACATGACCATTCAGACTGCGGTGTTGATTGAAACTCTCGTTGAACTTGGCGCTGAAGTCCGTTGGGCGAGTTGCAACATCTTTTCAACTCAAGACCATGCCGCAGCCGCAGTTGTTGTAGGACCGAACGGTTCCGTTGAGGAACCTAATGGTGTTCCAGTGTTTGCATGGAAAGGTGAAACGCTCGAGGAATATTGGTGGGCAACTGACCAAATGATGACGTGGCCAGACGGCGACGGACCAAACATGATCTTGGACGATGGTGGCGATGCAACCATGCTGCTGCACAAGGGTGTTGAGTACGAAGCAAAAGGTGTAGTTCCAGATCCGACATCTGCATCAAATCCAGAGTTGGCAATTGTTCTCGGATTGCTTCAGCGCACGTTGAAGACGCATCCAAAAAAGTGGACCGTAATGGCAAAGGGCATCAAGGGTGTCACTGAAGAAACCACTACAGGAGTAAAGCGTTTGTACAAGATGGCAGAAAAAGGTGAACTGTTGTTCCCAGCAATCAACGTGAATGACAGCGTGACCAAGTCAAAGTTTGACAACTTGTACGGTTGCCGCCACTCACTCATCGATGCGATTAACCGCGCAACAGATGTCATGCTTGCAGGAAAGACCGCAGTCGTGTGTGGCTACGGCGACGTAGGTAAGGGTTGTGCACAAAGTCTTCGAGGGCAAGGCGCTCGGGTAATTGTCACCGAAATTGACCCAATTAACGCATTGCAGGCTGCGATGGAGGGTTACCAAGTCGACACACTTGAAAACATGGTGTCAACTGCTGACGTCTTTGTTACCGCAACGGGCAACGAAGCGATCGTCACGGTTGATCACATGGCCCGCATGAAGCACAACGCAATCGTGTGCAACATCGGCCACTTCGATAACGAAATTGACATGGCTGGTTTGGCTCGCAGTGGTGCAGTTCGCGACGAACTCAAAGCAGGAACTGACCTGTGGACGTTCCAGGACGGACATGCAGTCATCGTGTTGGCCGAGGGTCGTTTGGTCAACCTTGGTTGTGCAACTGGCCACCCAAGTTTCGTGATGAGTTGCTCGTTCTCCAACCAAGTCATTGCGCAAATGGAGTTGTTCGGCAATCTCGACAACTACCCACTTGGCGTATATGTGTTGCCAAAGCACCTTGACGAAAAGGTAGCGGCATTGCACCTTGACGCGCTTGGCGCAGTGTTAACGAAGATGACCGATGAGCAAGCCGACTACCTAGGTATTCCGCCAAGTGGCCCGTTCAAGCCAGAGGCGTACCGCTACTAATTCGTTATTCGCCCCATTGCTCATCTTGAGTGTTCGGAGTGAGCGCTTCAAGGTGCAGCAATGGGAGCGTGCGAGCAACAATTGGTCCGATTCCGAACGCAAATACGAGCGTTCCAACTCCGACAGCACCCCCAAGCGCGAATCCAACAACGAGTACTGATACTTCAACGATGGTGCGTGCGCGACTTACTTTGATGCCGCGCTGAGCAAGACCGGTGAACAATCCGTCGCGCGGTCCTGGACCAAGTCCTGCGCCGATGTACATGCCTGAACCAATTCCCAAAATGACGATGCCACCAAGCATGAGCGCGATGCGCAATGGTAGTGATTCAGCGCGTGGAATGATGTCGATGACGACGCCGGCAACAAGGCCAATTTGAACAGCGTTCAACAGTGTGCCGATTCCTGGCTTTTGACGAAGTGGAATCCACAGGAAGAGCACCAAAAAACTGGTGAGGATAAGGGCGCGACCAAAGGGCCAGCCGATTTGTTTGCTCAAGCCATCATGGAAGACATCCCACGGTGCAAGCCCCATGTGTCCTTGTTTTTGCATTCCAACGCCAATTCCGAACAGGACTAGTCCGCCTACACATCGTGTGAGTCGTTGCACGGGCCGATCGCGTAACGGTGCGATGAAGTTATTCGGCATTGTCTAACCGTAGTGCTCGGCGCTGAGGAGTTTGGTGTTGTTATCTAATCAATGTGCAGGATGTGGTCAGACAGTGCGCAAAGCGTGTACTAGATGTGCATCCGAAATCGCATTGTGTCCACGGCCGTACAGCAGCGATGCACTCGTTGCGCTGTCTTATGTTGGGCTCGTGCGCGATTTGATGTTGGCGTTTAAGTACCGAAATCATCGGGCTCTTGCAACAATGTTTGCAGATCGTCTCGTTGCAACATTGCGAACTTCAGTGGAGATCAACACCATTGATGTGGTGACTTGGGTGCCAACAACACGTGAGCGACGCATCGCACGCGGTCACGACCAAGCCGAAACCCTCGCACGAATAATGGGTCGAACACTTGGTGTGCCGGTACGCAAGCTATTGGTGCGTGAAACAGTTGGGCATCAAACGGGGCAGAGTCGGGAAAATCGGTTGGTTGGAGTTTCGTTTCGTGCTCGATCGATCGATATTCCCACCACAATTTTGGTGGTTGATGATGTAGTGACTACTGGCGCAACGATGCGAATTGCCGAGCGTGCGCTGTACCAAGCGGGTGCGACGAGGGTTGTCTGCGCTGCCGTGGCCTCCACTCCCGCCCCAACATGGCGCAGGTAGGATCATTGATTGCATGGCACTTCTAGATCGCATTCTTCGTGCCGGCGAAGGCAAAAAGGTCAAGGCACTTGCTTCGCTGGTGCCCGATATCAACGCTTTTGAGCCCGAGTTAAAACTGCTCTCCGATGCTGCGTTGCAGGGCAAAACTACTGAATTCCGTCAGCGTCTCGAGCGCGGCGAGGACGTGGATGACTTGATGGTGGAAGCATTTGCGGTTGTTCGCGAGGCGTCTTCACGTGTAATCGGGCAGAGACACTTTGATGTGCAGCTCATGGGTGGCGCAGCACTGCATGCCGGCTGGATTCCGGAAATGCGCACTGGTGAAGGAAAGACATTGGTCTCTACTTTGCCTGCATACTTGAATGCGCTATCAGGAAAAGGTGTTCACGTCATCACGGTGAACGACTACTTGGCGCGTTTCCACGCGGAGTGGATGGGTCGAATTCATCGTTGGATGGGCCTTGAAGTTGGTCTCGTTATCCCTGGCGTGCGCACTTCGCCAGAGGAAAAGCGTCGCGACTATGCGGCGGATATTACGTATGGCACCAACAACGAATTTGGCTTTGACTACCTGCGTGACAACATGGCCAACACTAAAGATGAAAAGGTTCAACGTGGACATCACTTTGCCATTGTTGACGAAGTTGACTCCATCCTCATTGACGAAGCACGAACTCCACTTATTATTTCTGGGCGCATCGCCGATGCAGCAAAGATGTATTACCGATTCGCCTCGATTGTGCGCTCGCTGTCGCGCGACGTTGATTACGAAGTTGAAGAAGACAAGCGAATTGTGGTTCCAACTGAGTCGGGTATTGAAAAGGTTGAGCAGCAACTAGGAATCGACAATTTGTACGACGAAGTGCAGCAGAACTTGGTGCACCAACTGCAGGTTGCACTGAAGGCTGCAGTTCTGTATCACCGCGACAAGGACTACATCGTGCAAGACGGTGAAGTGAAAATCGTGGACGAGTTCACTGGACGAATTCTTGAAGGTCGTCGCTGGAGCGAAGGTATTCACCAGGCCGTCGAGGCTAAAGAAGGTGTAAAGATTAAGGAAGAGAACCAAACTCTTGCCACGGTCACGCTGCAGAACTATTTCCGTATGTACGACAAGCTCGCAGGGATGACGGGAACAGCACAAACAGAAGCTGCTGAGTTAATGAACACCTACAACCTTGCAGTGGTACCAATTCCAACTAATCGTGAAATGATTCGCGTAGATCAGGCAGACCTTATTTATAAGTCTGAGCAAGCAAAGTTCACCGCGGTGGTGCAAGACATTGAAGAGAAGCACAAACTGGGCCAGCCGATTCTTGTTGGAACGGTCAGCGTTGAAAAGAGCGAATTGCTCTCGCGGTTGCTGGACAAGAGAGGCATAAAGCACGAAGTTCTGAACGCAAAACAACACACCCGCGAGGCGCTTATCGTTACTCAGGCTGGTCGCTTAGGGGCGGTCACTGTCGCAACCAACATGGCAGGCCGAGGTGTTGACATTTTGCTGGGTGGGAACCCAGAAGGCCTTGCACGTCAGCAGGTGCTCAGTGAGGGGCACACTGAAGATGCGTTGAAAGACGAATTTGAATTGGCAATGCCGCTTGCTCACATGCCAGAGGAATATCGCAACGCTCGCATTGCCGCGCAAGCGCGATACAAAGAGGTACTTGCGTCGTTCATCACGCAATGCAAAGCAGAGGGCGAAAAAGTCCGTGCAGTGGGCGGCTTGTACGTGCTGGGAACCGAGCGCCACGAATCACGACGTATCGATAATCAGTTGCGCGGTCGAGCTGGTCGTCAAGGAGACCCGGGCGAGAGTCGCTTCTATCTCAGTCTCGATGACGAACTCATGCGCTTGTTTGCAACCGGTGCACTCAGTTGGGTCATGGGTAAAGCGCTTCCTGATGACGAGGCGATCGAAGCAAAAATGGTGACCAAAGCAATTGAGCGTGCGCAGAGCACCGTTGAGCAGCGCAACGGAGAAATTCGCAAGAACGTTCTGAAATACGACGAAGTGATGAACGAACAGCGCAAGATCATTTATCAGCGCCGAGATCAAATTCTTGAAGGACTTGATCTGAAGGTTGCTGCGATGGAGTACTTGGCAGACGCTGTTGACTCACTTATCGAAAGTCATTGCGTTTCCGATGCCGCAGACGAATGGGACTTGGAAGGTCTTGCTCGTGAGTTGGTCTCATTCTGGCCAACCACTATTACTGAAGCTTCGCTTGCAAACTGTGGCTCAACCGATGACATGTACGACCATGTCATGGCAGACGCCTCTCGTTACTACGCCCAACGCGAATCTGAAATGGGCGAACAAACCATGCGCGAAGTTGAGCGCCAGGTGATGTTGCGCATTATTGATCAGCGTTGGCGCGAGCACCTTGAGGAAATGGACTACCTGCAAGAAGGAATCAACCTTCGTGCGATGGGTCAAAAAGATCCACTTACCGAATGGCAGCGAGAAGGCTTTGAAATGTTCGGTGCACTGATGAAAGGCATCGCGCAGGACTTCGTGAAATATGTGATGCATGTTCAAGTAGTGAAAAACGATGCGCCTGCAATCCAGGTGCAAAACATTCAAGAGTCTTCCTATGACGCTGAAACACAGGGTGGTTTTGCAGGCGCAACTGCCGACCCGTTAGCGCCGCCCCAACCAGCAGCCCCAGTTGCTCAGAAAACCGTGGTGAAATCCGCAGATGATTGGTCGCAGACTCCACGAAATGCTCCTTGCCCATGTGGATCGGGCAAGAAATTTAAGATGTGCCACGGGCGCGATTAATCGCACTACCGAATAGGCAACTGATATGCGCGATTTTTCAAATGACCTCACTGAAATCCGACGTCGAGTAGACGAAGCTTCGGTGTATCTGAAAGTGGAAGCTAGCCGTGCGCGTATCGCCGAGCTTGAAATAGAAGTAGCCCGTCCCGATCTGTGGGATGACCAAGAGAATGCAAAGAAAGTCAATTCGGAATACTCAAATCTGAAGTCAGACTTGGATGAGTTCGCATCGTTGACTGGATCGATTGAAGATCTTGAGGTACTGCATGAGATGGCACGAGAAATTGACGATGAGAGCCAAGAGCCAGACTTAGAGCGCGGTATTGCTCAGGCTCGAACCAAACTTGATGCACTTGAATTGCGCAGTTTGTTTACAGGAGTGCACGACGAGGCAGATGCGATTGTGCAAATCAATGCAAAAGATGGTGGAGTGGACGCTCAAGACTGGAGCGAGATGCTGTTGCGCATGTTTACTCGCTGGGCTGAGCGAAAAGGTTTTGACATTGAAATTGGCGATGTCTCTGAAGGCACTGAAGCCGGAATCTTGTCGGCTGACTTCACGGTGCGCGGTCGATACGCCTATGGGCTGCTCACATCTGAGCGCGGCACCCATCGCCTCGTACGCATTAGTCCATTCGATAACCAAGGTCGCAGACAGACAAGTTTCGCCAACGTACAAATTTGGCCGGTGCTTGAAGAAGTTGATGTTGAAATCAATGAATCCGACATTCGCATGGAAGTGTTTCGTGCATCAGGTGCCGGCGGGCAACACGTAAACAAAACGTCTTCTGCTGTGCGACTTATTCACGAGCCAACTGGACTTGTTGCATCGTCGCAACAAGAGCGCTCGCAATTACAAAACCGTGAAAATGCGCTAAAGCGACTGAAGACCATGGTTGCATCACGCATTGAAGAAGAACGGGAAAATGAATTGCGCAGTATTGGCGGTAAGCAAGCACAAGTTGGGTGGGGAAGCCAGATCCGCAGTTACGTCATGCAGCCGTATCAAATGGTGAAAGACGTACGCACCGAAGTTGAGAGCGGAAATATCGCTGGAGTCCTTGACGGAGACCTGGATGCCTTTATGGAAGGCTTCCTCCGCTGGCGCCGTGCAAACTCTGATTCGTAAATTAGACTCATGATCTGTTGCCTGAGAGGGGCCCCATGATCCGTTTGGAAAATGTGACCAAGAGGTACGGGTCCGAAACCGTTGCGGTTCGGGACGCATCATTTGACGTCGCCAAGGGAGATTTTGTGTTTTTGGTCGGCCCGTCTGGGTCAGGCAAGTCGACCATCTTGCGATTGGTAAACCGTCAGGAACGACCCGAGCGCGGCGATGTCTGGGTTGCTGGTCAGAACGTTAATGATCTTCCAGACTCTCGCGTTCCGTTCCTTCGCCGCAACATGGGCAATGTGTTCCAGGACTACAAGCTGCTTACGGGCAAGACCGTGTTCGAAAATATTGCGTTTGCCCTAGAAGTAATCGGCAAACCGCGTCATGTGATTGCGCGACAAGTTCCTATCGTGCTTGATCTTGTGGGCCTTGCTGGCAAGGAAGATCGCTTCCCAAATCAACTCTCAGGTGGTGAACAGCAACGTGTGTCTATCGCGCGCGCTTTCGTCAACCGTCCGCTCATCTTGCTTGCAGACGAGCCAACAGGAAACCTTGACCCTGCAACCGGAGAGGGCATCATGTCGCTCCTTGACGAAATCAATCAAACGGGCACCACTGTGGTCATGGCAACACACGACCATCGTGTGGTGAACGCCATGCGTAGACGAGTGATCCAGTTAGACCGTGGGGTAATCGTGCGTGACCAAGAGCGAGGTGTATACGAATGATCGCTCGAATCGCATATGCATTTCGTGAAATGTGGGCGAGCTTCCGTCGCAACCTCACGCTCACCGCAGCAGCCATCCTTACTTCAGCAATTGCGCTACTCCTCGTAGGCACAACTCTGCTCATTCAGCGCGCGTTTGAAAACTTGCTCGTGCAGTGGAAGGGCGACGTGGCGATGATTGTGTTCGTGCGTAGCGATGCCACGCCTGAACAGATCGCGTTGATTGATGAGTCCATCAGATCAGCACCAACCATTATCAACGTCGACAAACTTCAGTATTTGGATAAGACGCAAACATACGAAGAAGCAAAGCGAATTTTTGCTGGCGACCCTGTCACGCTCAGTCTGTTGACTCCGGAAAACATTCCTTCAGAATTCAAGATTGTTCCTCTCACGCAAGACCCGGCGCTTGTTCGTTCTCTCAGCGAACAATACCGATCGCTGCCGGGTGTTGAAGACGTGGCTTTGGCCGAAGATGAGTTTCAAGTCATATCAACGCTGTCGAGATTCGTGCGCACCGTCACTCTGGTGATGTCGCTGGTGCTGCTGGTGGTAGCAGTCGGTCTTATTTGGAACACCATTCGAACTGCCATGTTCGCGCGGCGACGAGAAATTGAAGTAATGAAACTCGTTGGTGCAACTAACTGGTTTATTCGAGTTCCATTCATGCTTGAAGGGCTTCTGCAGGGCCTTATCGGAGCAATTGTGTCGTGCGGCGGACTGTGGGTATTGAATTCGGCATGGACCAATGGAGTTGCTGGGTTCAAGCCAGGCACAGGTATCTCGTCGTTGGTAGTTCCGTCGGGTTACCTCTCAGGAGTGATGGTCGTTATATTGATCATTGGTGCGTTAGCCGGAGCGATTGGTTCGGCCATCGCGGCTTCACGCTTCTTAGACGTCTAGCCCACACATCTAGATTGGGTTAATGGCCTACACCGAACTTTTGTATTCAGTTGCGCAAAGCGTTGCCACCGTGACACTTCATCGCCCCGACAAGCTCAATGCATTCACCAACACGATGATGCGCGAATTGCATCAGGTGTTTGATGAAATTGATGCGGACGACAATGTTCGCGCTGTCGTCATGACTGGTTCTGGGCGCGGTTTCTGTGCAGGTGCGGACTTGTCGGGCGGAGGCGACACGTTCAACGACGGTTCGTTAAGCACCGATTCGCAGTCCAAGTTTCGCCGCGATGGTGGCGGAACAGTAACTCTGCGAATGTTTAAGTGCAATAAGCCAATCATTGGTGCAATCAATGGTCCAGCAGTGGGAATTGGCGCAACCATGACGCTGGCAATGGATATGCGTCTCATTTCAAGTGCTGCAAAAATGGGTTTTGTATTCACACGTCGAGGAATTGTTCCTGAGGCATGTTCATCGTGGTTCTTGCCGCGCATCGTTGGTATTTCGCAAGCACAAGAGTGGGTCATGACGGGACGTGTGTTTGATGCACAGGAAGCACTTCGTGGCGGCCTGGTACGCAGCATTCACGAACCAGAAGAATTGTTACCTGCTGCTTATGCGCTGGCAAAAGAAATCGTTGACAACGCTGCACCAGTTTCTGTTGCTCTTGCGCGTCAGATGATGTGGAGAATGCTTGGCGCTCCGCATCCAATGGATGCGCATCGCGTAGACAGCCGAGGCATTCAAATACGTGGGCGCTCAAAAGACGTACAAGAGGGCGTGATGAGTTTCTTGGAAAAGCGTCCGGCTCTGTTCACCGAACGCGTGACAACCGACTTGCCTGACATTTTCCCTGGATGGGAAGAACCAGAGTTTTTCTAAACAACATGGCAACGCTGTATGACGAAGTTGGTGGAAGCGAATTCTTTGTTCGCCTAGTTGATCGCTTTTACGAAGGGGTGGTGCAGGACGAAGTGTTGTGGCCGTTGTATCCCGACCACGACGACTTGGTCGGAGCACGCGAAAGACTCACGTTGTTCCTCATTCAGTACTGGGGCGGGCCAACTACCTATAGCGACGAGCGCGGTCATCCGCGTTTGCGGCAGCGGCATTTTCCATTTGCAATTGGAGCGCTGGAACGCGACCGATGGATGTTGCACATGCAGGCGGCGGTGGATGAGTGCGCGACTGATCCCAATATTCATGCGCAACTCACCGAGTACATGACCAATGCCGCTCAGCACATGATTAATCGCTAGTTACAGCAACGCGAAGCAGGCAATTGCAGAAGCGGACGCCACATTCAGTGAATCAACGCCGTCGGCCATGGTGATATTGGCGAGCTGAGTGCACAGTTCAAGGCTTGCATCACTCAAACCTTGTCGCTCTGAACCAAGTATGAGGGCTCGCTTTCCTTCAATATGAATTGATCGAAGATTGGTTACTTCGCGTGATTGGAGGTGCGGCGTAAGGCCAATTGTGGCGAAACCAGATTGATGTAATCGAGCAAGTATTTCGTTGGTACTTGCAAAGCGAGCGAAGCCAAGTTTGAACGTGGTGCCCATACTGACGCGCAGTGCTCTGCGGGAAAGCGGGTCAGAGCTTGTTGAATCGAGCAGCAGACCGTCCCAACCAAGGGCTGCCGCGGTGCGCGCAATTGACCCAACATTGCTTGGGTTATCTACGCAGTCAAGAACAATCAGCCTGCTTGACTGTGCGATGAGGTCGAAACTTGAAACAAGTGGTGGGCGCTTAAACACACCAATTGCATCAAGCGGCACGCCAAGCCCGGTTACTTCGCGTCGAATATCTGCACTCGCCACAAGTGTCGTGCCACCCGCTTTGTGCACGGCATCAGAAAACTCTGTTGCACACTTTGGGTCGCATAACACCACATCGGGAACACATCCGGCTTCAAGCGCACGGTGTACAACTAAATCACCTTCTGCGATGAAGAGTCCTTCGTTTAGCGCCGACTTCCGTTGCGCAATGGTGGTCAGTTGTCGTTCGCGCCAACGAAAGGCATTCAGCCGTGGGTCGAGCACATCGTCAATCGTGACGATCATGAAGAACTAGTACAACCAGGGGAACGCATCCCAATTTGGTTCGCGCTTTTCGAGGAACGAGTTTCGTCCTTCTTCGGCCTCATCGGTCATATACGCAAGGCGAGTGGCTTCGCCTGCAAACACCTGTTGTCCAACGAGTCCATCATCAATCAGGTTGAAAGAGAACTTCAGCATGCGCTGTGCGGTTGGGCTCTTGCCATTGATTTCTTTTGCCCACTGCAATGCGGTGGCTTCAAGTTCGGCGTGGGGGACAACTGCGTTGACCATGCCCATTTGGCGTGCGTCTTCTGCTGAATATTCGCGACCAAGAAAGAAAATTTCGCGTGCAAATTTTTGGCCAACTTGGCGTGCAAGATACGCAGAACCAAAGCCGCCATCAAAACTTGCAACGTCGGCATCGGTTTGCTTGAAGCGCGCATGTTCTTTACTGGCAAGTGTGAGGTCGGAAACAACATGCAAGCTGTGTCCGCCACCTGCGGCCCAACCTGGAACAACGCAGATCACAATTTTTGGCATGAAGCGAATGAGACGCTGTACTTCCAAAATATGTAGTCGACCTGTGCGGCCCGGCTCGATGGTGTTTGCGGTTTCGCCGTCTGCGTACTTGTATCCATCTTTGCCGCGAATTCGTTGATCGCCGCCACTGCAAAATGCCCAGCCGCCATCTTTTGGAGATGGTCCGTTGCCGGTTAGCAGTACACATCCGACGTCACTTGATTGACGTGCGTGATCAAGAGCGGTGAAAAGTTCGTCGACGGTTGCAGGGCGAAATGCGTTGCGAATTTCCGGACGGTTAAATGCAATGCGCACAGTGCCATGCGCTTTGGCCCGGTGGTAGGTAATGTCGTTAAACGAAAAACCCTTGACTTCGTTCCACTGTGTTGGGTCAAAAATGTCAGATACGTGCGGTGTGCTCACGTACTCAGTGTAAGCCCTGCCACATGCGTGTTCGCTCGGCGTGCTCGGGGTATTGCGCAAGAAAGCGCTCTGCCCACTCCTTATTTATCGAGTCGCCTTGTTTCTTGGTTTGTGGTTCGGGAACCACATCAATAGGCGTTTCAATGAAGGACATGACGCGCCTGATGGTGGCGTCCATGTCGCGGGTGAGTTGCTCGTAAGTGATGTGCAGAGGAGTGATGTTGTTCTGAGCGAAATACACGTCCCAATCTGAGTTCTCATCAGAGATTCGATCAAGTGCTGCTGCAATTGCTGAAGCGTCGTACACAGGGTCTGCTTTGGTTGCCATGTTGCTATTCCACGATTCGGTTTGTGCGGCGCGCACAAACGAAATTGCCTGACGGAGTTCGTCCTCGCGTGTGATGCGCACCCACTTCACTGGCACATTCCAAAAACCTGCGTCTACGCCCATGTCGAGCATGTGGCGCTTGTATTGATTCCAATGCATCTTCACACCGAAGACACCATTGTTGGTGGTGTACTGCTGGGCAATCGCGCTGAGGTAACGGCGCCACGATGAAGAACTGAAATACGAGATGTCGCGCCAGGGGTAGCGACCAGTGAGTTTGCGCACTCGTGCAATTGGGTGGTGAGTGAGCTTGATTCTTGGTTGGCCGCACTCGCTGCGAATTCGCTCAAAGTTTTTCGTTTGAATATTGAGGTATTCAATAGGTGTGCCAGCCAAATTGGTGCCACGCAGAATGGAGCACAGCAGCGTAGAGCCTGTGCGCTCGACCGAAGCAATGGCTAGAAGCGAGCGCGTTTCCACGCTGGAAGCCTAGAAGCATGCCTCTTGCTGGTACGGTTTTTACGCTTTACGAACAGACTCAAGGAGAAAATCCCCATGGCAAATGCACTCACTACCGCAGACTGGACCAAGCGAGCAGGCCAAAAAGTTGCGCGCACCCAGTTGTTTATTGATGGAAAGTTTGTCGATGCGGCAAGTGGTAAGACCTTCGAGTCAATCAACCCGCGCGATGGGTCAGTTATTGCGCAAGTTGCTGAGGGTGATGTTGAAGACGTCAATCGCGCAGTGGCTGTTGCTAAGCGCACATTTGAAGCAGGTGTGTGGAGCGAGATGGCGCCGCTTGAACGCAAGAATGTGATGTTGAAGTGGGCGCAACTCATTCGCGAAAACGCTGAAGAGTTGGCACTGCTTGAAACTATGAACTGTGGCAAGCCAATTAGTGACTCACTCAATGTTGACGTTGCCTCATGTGCGAACAACATTCAGTGGTACGCAGAAACCATCGACAAGTTGTACGGAGAAATTGCTCCAATTCCTCGTGACAGCATTGCGCTCATTGAGCGCGAACCAATGGGAGTTGTTGGTGCAGTAGTCCCATGGAACTACCCACTCATTATCAGCTCGTGGAAGGTTGGCGCAGCACTTGCCGGTGGAAACTCCATCATCTTGAAGCCAGCAGAGCAGTCACCATTGTCGGCGTTGTTGTTTGCAGAACTTGCTGTTCGCGCAGGTTTGCCAGAGGGTGTGTTCAACGTAGTGAACGGTTTCGGACCAAGTTGCGGCGGAACCCTGGGTAAGCACATGGATGTGAACAAGTTGGCATTCACTGGTTCAACAGAAGTTGGTAAGTACTTCTTGAAGTACGCAGCAGAGAGCAATGCGAAGGCTGTGTCGCTCGAACTTGGTGGCAAGACTCCCCACGTGGTGTTAAGTGACTGCCCAGATTTGGATTCAGCGGCGTCGGCAATTGCATGGGGTGTGTTCTACAACGCAGGCCAAACATGCCATGCGGGTACGCGCATGGTCGTCGACCAAAAGATTGAGGACGAATTGCTTGACAAGGTTCGCAAGGTTTCAGAAAGCATCATGCCTGGCGATACCTATGACCCAAGTACAGCAATGGGAACCATTGTTGACCGCGCGCAGTTCGATCGTGTCAATGAATACATCGGCATCGGCCAAGCGGAAGGCGCAACTATTCACACCGGTGGCAAGCCAGTCGAGCCAACAAAGGGTGGCATCTACATTCCACCAACGATTTTCCAAAACGTCAAGCCTGGAATGCGCATCGAAAGAGAAGAAATTTTTGGGCCTGTTCTTGGTTCAATTCGTGTTTCAAGCGAGGAAGAAGCAGTGCGCATTGCCAATGATTCGCAATACGGCCTTGGTGCGGCATTGTGGACTCGCGATGTAAGCAAGGCACACAAAATTGCTCGTCAGTTGCGTGCAGGCACGGTATGGGTCAACACGTTTGACCGCTCGTCAATCACCACGCCGTTCGGCGGTTTCAAGCAATCAGGTACGGGTCGCGATCGTTCATTGCACTCCATTGAGGGCTACACGAACTTGAAGACCACCTGGATTCAGTTGTAAACATAAGTATTCATACGTATTCAAAGGGGAATATATGCGTTGCGGATTTATTGGTCTCGGTCACATTGGCAAGTTTCTTGCGGGCAGTCTTGTTCGTAACGGCTTTGAAGTCACCGTCTTCGACCTCAATGCAGAGGCTGGCAAACCACTCGTAGCCAAAGGTGCAAAGTGGGCAAGCTCAATCAAAGAACTCTGTGACGCTTCCGACACGGTATTCACTTGCTTGCCTTCACCGCGAGCCATTGATGCAGTAGTTGCCGGACCTGGCGGAGTTCTTGAGTCACTTGCTGGCCGAGCAACTCCTGCCACATGGGTTGACATGAGCACGAATGACCAAAGCGAAACGATGCGTTTGGGCGAAATCGCAAAGTCAAAGGGTGTGCAAGTTCTTGAATCACCAGTTACTGGTGGTGTGCACAAAGCAGCGCACGGAGACATCACCGTGCTTGTTGGTGGAGAAGACAAAGTATTCCAGGCTCATAAGGCAGCACTTGCTGCTATGGGTAACCCGGTGTTGTACATCGGACCTCTTGGTAGTGCAGCAGTAATCAAAGTGATCACCAACATGCTTGCGTTCATTCACTTGGTTGCAGCTGGGGAAGCACTCATGCTTGCAAAGCGTGCGGGACTCGACCTTGGCGTTGCATTCGAAGCAATCAAGGAAAGTTCGGGCAACAGTTTCGTTCACGAAACCGAAAGCCAAGTTATTTTGAACGGCTCCTACAACATCAACTTCACGATGGACCTCGCATTGAAGGACTTGGGTTTCGCAATGGGCTTCGGTCGCGAATTCGGTGTGCCACTTGATCTTGCTGGACATACATATCAAACGTTTATTCGCGCGAAAGAGGCATACGGCGGAGACGCTTGGTCGTCGCAAGTGGTGAAGTTGCTGGAAGACGCAACTGGCACCGATTTGCGTGCGCCAGGTTTTCCAGCCGAACTCGAATAACACCGAGTTCAGTCAGCGCTAGGGGGAAGCGATGTCACGAGAACTACTTGTACGTAAAGAGTTGGCTGCGGCATTTCGTTGGGCAGCGCGTCTCAATTTTCACGAGGCCGTTGCCAATCATTTCAGCATGGCTGTTTCCGATGACGGTCAGCAGTTTGTTGTTAACCGGGCAGGCACGCATTTTTCGCAAGTGACGGCAAGTGGTCTTGTCATGGTTGACACGGCGATGAAGGGTGATCCGCTTCAATACGGAGTGGATCCAACTGCGTGGGTGCTGCATTCGTACTTGCATCGCAATGTTCCGCATGCAAAATGCGTTCTACACACGCACATGCCGTACGCCACGGCGCTTGCGTGCTTGAAGGATTTTGAATTTCTGATGCTTGACCAAAATGCCTGTGCATTTCATGGGCGCATTGCCTATGACCGTCACTATGCGGGAATGGCGTTAGACCCAACGGAGGGGGAGCGCATTGCATCGTTGCTCGTCGATGGCAAAGATGTGTTGTTCATGGGCAATCACGGAGTCATGGTGGTGGGCGAGAGTGTGGCGCAAGCTTTTGATTCGCTGTATTACCTTGAAAAAGCGGCCCAGCTTCAGGTGCTTGCACTATCAACAGGGCAAACGCTGCAGTTGGTCGATGACGAAACCGCTGCACTTGTCGCCAAGCAAACTCGCGAATACCCGGGGGTAGCGGTGCTGCATTTTGAAGCACTAATGCACATCCTCGATAGCGAGTGTCCGGACTACGCCAAGTAGTAGTTTTTACCAAAACCCCACGAGAAGAAGGAACCAACTGTTATGAAAGCAGCCGTTTGTCGCGAATTTGGAAAGCCACTCGTCATTGAGGAAGTGACACTCGCCGATGCGGGCCCGGGTGAAGTGAAAGTAAAGCTTTCGGCAGTTGCTATTTGCCACAGCGATATCACCTATGCAGACGGACATTGGGGTGGAACCTTGCCAGCGGTTTACGGTCACGAGTGCGCAGGTGTAGTTGAAACCGTTGGTGATGGTGTGACCACGGTAAAAGTTGGTGACCATGTCGTTGTCACGTTGATTCGTTCTTGTGGTCATTGCCATGGTTGCAGCATGGGCAACCCGGTTACGTGTTCAACACAGTTTCCCCTTGATGCTGCGTCACCAATTAAGGACAAAGACGGAAAGTCAGTTGTGCAAAGTATGCGCACCGGTGGATTCGCAGAGAAAGTTTTGGTGCACGAATCGCAATGCGTGACGGTTCCAAAGAACATCAAAATGGCAAGTGCTTCATTATTGGCCTGTGGTGTGATCACAGGATTTGGTGCAGTAACCAACACGGCGAAAGTTCCTGCTGGAAGCCATGTCGTAGTAATTGGAACAGGTGGCGTTGGACTGAACTCCATTCAGGGAGCACATGTCAGTGGTGCTCGCACGGTGGTTGCAATTGACGTTGTAGATAGCAAAATCGAAGCAGCGAAGAACTTTGGGGCAACGCACGGCATCAATTCAAAAACGGAAGATGTTGCAGCTCGCGTGCTTGAAATTACCGATGGACGAGGCGCAGATTACGTGTTTGTCACTGTTGGTGTGAAGTCCGCATTTGACTCCTCCTATGGCATGCTTGCAAAAGGTGGCTCGGTAGTTCTGGTTGGTATGCCAGCAAGCGGCGTGATGTCAGAGATTGATCCAGGAACTATGGCTGCTTACAGCCAGAACATTCTTGGTTCAAAGATGGGAAGTGCTCGTATTCAGGTTGATATTCCAAACTTGGTCGACCTGTACGGTCAAGGTCGCGTGAAGCTAGACGAACTCGTCACGAAGACATACCCAATCGAACAAATCAACGAAGCAATCGACGCGGTTAAGCGCGGCGAGGCACTCCGAAACGTCATCGTTTTCTAACATGAAAATCGTCGACATCAAGACATTCGTGGTGGGCAATCCGCCTCCACGATTCGGTGGTCGTTATTTCATCTTCGTAAAGCTCACCACCGATACCGGCATCTCCGGAATTGGTGAAATTTACACTGCAACGTATTCGCCACATTTGGTAGCGAAAATGGCAGAAGAAGTTGCATCGCGACATGTCATTGGTGCCGATCCGTTCCATATTGAACACATGTGGCGCAATGTGTATGGACGTGGTTATGCGCACCGACCAGATCTCACCACTGGTGGCATCGTTTCGGGTTTGGAAATGGCCATGTGGGACATTTGCGGAAAAGAGACCGGCAAGCCTGTATACGAACTACTTGGTGGTCGCGTGCATGAAAAGCTTCGTGCCTATACGTACCTGTATCCGCCAGTTGGTGTTGATGTATATGCAGACGATCCTGTGTACAGCGACCCCGATGCTGCTGCCGAATGTGCAGTGCGCGAAGTGGAGCGTGGTTTCACAGGCGTGAAGTTCGACCCAGCAGGTCGATACTCGGTGTACGACGGCCGCCAGCCAGCGCTGCATGCACTAGACCTTTCAGAAAAAATGGTTCGTGCGGTTCGCGAAGCAATTGGTGATCGAGCAGACATTTTGTTTGGCACGCACGGACAGTTCACCGCATCTGGTGCAATCCGTTTGGCAAAAAGGCTCGAAAAGTATGACCCGCTGTGGTTTGAAGAACCGTGTCCTCCAGACAGCCCAGATGAAATTGCCAAGGTTGCTCAAGCAACCAGCATTCCAATTTCTGCAGGCGAGCGTTTAACAACGAAGTACGAATTCCATCAATTGTTGAAAACTGGTGCGGCCTCAATCTTGCAACCAAATCTTGGTCGTTGTGGTGGATTGCTAGAAGGCAAGAAGATCGCAAGCATGGCCGAGGTGTATCACGCACAAATTGCACCTCACCTGTACTGCGGTCCGGTAGTTGCAGCAGCAAATATTCAACTGGCAACCTGCACACCGAACTTCCTAATTCTCGAAACCATACAGGGTTGGCAAGGTTTCCATTCCGAACTAGTAAAAACTTCAATCAAGTTTGAAGGTGGATTCATCATTCCTCCGATCGAACCAGGTCTAGGCATTGAACTAAACGAAACAGTTGCGCTTGCCAATCCATATTTGGGTAGCGAGTTGCATTTGGAGATGAGTTCAGTCCCAGCCACGTTGCTATAAGACGTGATGCATACTTCGTCCACACCTCTGTGGCAGGACGGAATGTCGCAATCGCCGCGGCAGCAATTGCTGAACGACATTGATGTCGATGTGGCAATTATTGGAGCTGGCTATACAGGCCTATGGACTGCGTATTACTTAAAGCAAATGAATTCCAAGTTGTCAATTGCAATTATTGAGTCAGAGTACGTTGGCTTTGGTGGCAGTGGTCGAAATGGAGGCTGGTGTAGCGCATTCCTGCCGATGTCGCCAACTGAAATGGCTGAGCAACATGGAAAAGACGCCATGCAATTCATTCAACGCGAAATGTTTGCAACTATTGCAGAAATTGCCAAGATAACGGAGTTAGAGGGAATTGACTGCGATTTCTATCAAGGTGGAACCATTACATCCGCATCAAGTACTGCGCATATCCAACGAGTGAAAGATTATGTAGCGCAATGGCGCGCATCAGGATTTGATGAATCAGTCATCCGCTGGGAAGGTGCTGATGAAATTGAAACACGAATGCGAACAGTAAAAACTTATGGAGGAATGTATAGTCCTCATTGTGCCGTGATTCATCCGTGGAAACTTGTTCAAGGTATCGCTCGAGTATTAGAGGCTCGTGGCGTCACAATTTATGAACGGTCGCGTGTACTGAATGTGCAACAACGTAGAGTGCAGACAACTTGCGCAGCGGTTAATGCGCGATGGGTCGTACAGGCAGTTGAATCTTTCGCGTCACAACAAAGACGAACAAAACGGAGCATTGTTCCTTTGTATTCACTAATGGTGGCAACTGAACCGATCCCTTCTCATATTTGGAGTGAAATTGGTTGGAGCAATCGAGAGACTTTTGCTGATGGACGCAATATGGTCACCTATGCGCAACGTACTGCCGACAATCGAATTGCATTCGGCGGACGTGGAGCCCCGTATCACTTAGGTTCGCGTATTTCTCCGAAATTTGATGTGAATGAGAAGATTCATGACCAACTACGCGAAACTGTTCGAGAAACCTTTCCTCTGCTTGGCGATGTGAAATTCACCCATCAATGGGGTGGACCTATTGGCGCATCGCGTGACTGGCATGCTTTCGCCAATGTTGACCACAAAACTGGATTGTGTTCAGGAGGGGGATATGTGGGTGATGGTGTTGCCTTGTCAAATTTGATAGCGCGAACGCTGGTTCATCAAATGCTCAACAATGAAAGTCCACTAACGCGATCGCTGTTGGTCAATCACCGTGCACGAGCGTGGGAGTTGGAGCCGATCCGGTGGATAGGAATTAATGGTTTACTGAAGTTGACTGAAATTGCCGATGCGCGAGAGCGTCGGTCTGGAGCTCCTTCATCGCGGATTATTGCGATGCGTGACAGTTTTTTGGGTTGAAATTGTCATAATACAGGCATGACAATTTCATTTCGTGCACTAGAAATTCCTTCATCCCAACTTGCTGAAAAGCCACTAGGTCAACCATCTGCAGAGCCATTGACGGGTGAGATCTTGACTCGTGCTCAGGTGTTTCTTGACAACGAGACCGTTACATCGGGAACGTGGGAATGCGAGCCAGGTGCATCGCGTTGGGAGTTCACAACACGTGGCGAAGTGATCTATGTAATCAAGGGCAGTATGACTGTGCATGAAGACGGCGGCGAGCCTGTCTTGCTCACAGTTGGTTCAAGTTGCATCTTCCCAATTGGGTGGAAAGGTGTGTGGACCGTTCACGAAACACTGCGCAAAGTGTTTGTGGTCTATCGCACCGCGTAATTCGAATCGTTAGCGATTAGCGGCTAGGGCTTCAGCAGCCGCACGAATTCGAGAGCCAGCTTCACGCAGCACTGTTGCTTCATTAGTTAGTGCAAGACGAATATGTCCTGCGCCGCCTTTGCCGAAGCTTTCACCAGGCATCACCACAATGTCATGCTCGTTGATCAACTTCCACGCAAACTCTTCGCCAGACATTTTCGTTTCACGTATGTCCACCATGATGAACATGCCGCCTTCGGGCATACGAGCCTTTGCAGCAGTTGATCCATCAAAGGAGCTGACAAGCTGACGTGCACGTTCCTGAAACGAGGAACGGAGTCGCTCCACTTCCGGATGGCGTTGCGAGAGAGCAACTGCGAGAGCGTCTTCGATGAAAGGTTGTGAACCAAACAGCATTGCTTCAGCAACGAGCACGAGTCTCGGCGTGACCTCGAGCGGGGATGCAATCCAGCCTGCACGAAAACCCGGAAGAGCGTGTGACTTCGAAATAGATGACACGGCAAGTGTTCGATGTCGAAGATGTGGGCGATCAAATGGGGAGCAGAATGGCGCACCATAGGTGAGGTCGGCATATACCTCGTCAACAATGATCCATAGATCGTGACGCTCACATACCTCACCAATTTCGTCAATTTCATTTTGCGACAGCACTGCACCAGTTGGGTTGCTCGGTGTATTGAGCAATAACACACGTGATCGCGGTGTAATCGCTGCTTCAATTTGCTTCGCAGTTACATGGAATCCATCTTCGGGAAGTGTTGGAACAGGAACAAATGTTGCACCGGATGCTGCAACGAGACCTTCATAAGTGGCGTAGTACGGATCTGGCACGAGTACCTCGTCGCCGGTTTGCACGAGTGTCAGCAATGCCGTGCACAAACCGTTTTGTGTTCCTGCGGTGTACACAATCTGATCTGGCGAAACATTTTGTCCTGACCGACGCGAGAGGTGAGCGGCGATGGCGTCAAGTGCAACTTGTTCACCTTGTCCCGCTGCGTACTTCAGTCGTCCTCCACGCATGGATGCAACGGCTTGATCGAGCACACTCGCGGGTGGCGGAAGATCTGGTTCTCCGATTGAAAGAAATGTCACCCTTTTGCCGGCTGCTGCACGCTCGAGTCCCTCAATATGCACCGCCCATTTCGCCGCACCGAGTCCGGAGAGGCGATCGGAGATCGGCGCAAACCGCGAAGACGTGTTTTTCACACCTCAAAACTACCGTTTGCAACTAGTGGAGCTGGGGGGAATCGAACCCCCGTCCATCAGCCGTTGAACGCCCGTGATACGACCATTCCCGTCACTGTTGCTACGCAGCAACATCGGCGGGTCGATTGGTTAATGCCGAAGCACTAACCCGCGGAATGTCTTTCCATTCGGTCATTGGTCTTTCTCAACGTCATCGGTCTTTCCCAATGTCATTCCCCGCTTCTGTTGCCGGGCTGCGGTGAATTGGCCCCGTGCGACCTTGCGGCTCACGGTTGCTCTCTACCCCCTAATTAGGCGGCGAGAGCGAACTGCTTGTTGGCAGTTGTTTTTTTGCCCCGTTTTACGAGTCTGAGCAACTCGGGTCGCACGCTCGGCCAGCGACACTGACGTCGAAACCTGTCAGCCCCGTGAACTTTGCTTGCGCAGTCAGTGTAGGGCAGAGGTGTATCAATAATGTAAAAAGGCCCCGCAGAACATTTCTGCGGGGCCTTTTTACTAGATGATGTCAATTATTTGAGGTCAAACCGATCATTGTTCATGACTTTGGTCCATGCCTTTACGAAATCGCTGACGAACTTGCCAGCGTTGTCATTCTGTGCATAAACCTCTGCCAATGCGCGCAATTGCGAGTTTGAACCGAAGATCAAGTCGTTGCGAGTTGCAGTTCCTACAACTTCACCCGTCTTGCGGTTACGGCCCTCAAAGGTTTCTTCGTCCTTGCTGGTTGGTTTCCACTCGGTGTTGACGTCCAAAAGATTGACGAAGAAATCGTTCGTCAATGTTCCGACACGCTTGGTGAATACACCAGCCGTTGATTGATTGTGGTTTGCGCCAAGAACTCGCAAGCCTCCAACCAACACGGTCATTTCTGGAGCCGACAGTCCTAGCAAGTTTGCCTTTTCAAGCAACAGCTGTTCTGTTGGTTGTACGTGACCTGGCTTTAGGAAGTTACGGAAGCCATCAAATGTTGGCTCCAGCACTGCAAAGGACTCAACGTCGGTTTGTTCCTGGGTTGCGTCACCGCGACCTGGACTAAACGGAACACTTACCTTTACACCTGCATCTTGTGCAGCCTTTTCAACACCAACGTTTCCACCCAACACGATCAGGTCGGCAATTGACATACCGGTCTCTGTGCTGAGTTTTTCGTAGACAGCAAGTGCCTTTGCAAGTTGCGATGGGTTGTTTGCTTCCCAGTTTTTCTGTGGCAACAAACGAACTCGTGCACCGTTTGCTCCACCGCGCTTGTCGGTGTTGCGGTATGACGATGCTGAAGCCCATGCGGTTGCAACCAACTGCGACACGCTGAGGCCGGAACCAAGAATCTTGGTCTTTGCGGCTTCGATGTCTTTTGCTGATGGGGTTTTTGCTGGGGTTGGAACTGGATCCTGCCAAATGAGGTCTTCCTTCGGCACAAGTTTTCCGACGTAACGGGACTTTGGTCCCATGTCGCGGTGGGTCAGTTTGAACCACGCACGCGCAAACGCATCGGCGAACTTATCTGGATTGGCGTAGAAGTCTTTTGAGATCTTCAAGTACTCAGGATCAAACTTCAAGGCCAAGTCTGCTGTGGTCATGATTGGGGCATGGCTTCGTGCAGCGTCATGTGCGTCTGGCACGCTTCCTGACATTGCGCCACCTTTTGGAATCCACTGTTTTGCACCGGCAGGACTTGATGTCAATTCCCACTCGTTTTCGAGAAGAATCTTGAAGTAGTCGTTGTCCCATGCAATTGGGTTGGTTGTCCATGCACCTTCGATACCGCTGGTGATGGTGTCGACGCCTTTTCCTGATCCCATCGAGTTGATCCAACCAAAGCCCATTGCTTGGATTGGTGCAGCTTCTGGTTCGGGGCCAACGTATTTTCCTGGGTCACCTGCGCCGTGAGCCTTACCGAATGTGTGTCCACCAGCAACTAGCGCAACGGTTTCTTCATCATTCATAGCCATGCGTCCGAAGGTTTCGCGGATGTCGCGAGCCGACAACACTGGGTCTGGGTTTCCGTTCGGGCCTTCTGGGTTGACGTAGATCAAACCCATCTGCACTGCGGCAAGCGGTTGATCAAGTAAGCGGTCACCCTTGTATCGCTCGTCGCCAAGCCATGTAGTTTCTGCACCCCAATAGGTATCGTCCGCTTCGTACACATCTGCACGTCCGCCTCCGAAACCAAATGTCTTAAAGCCCATTGAATCGAGAGCAACGTTGCCAGCAAGAATGAACAAGTCTGCCCACGACAACTTGTTGCCGTACTTTTGCTTCACTGGCCATAGCAAGCGACGTGCTTTATCGAGGTTGCCGTTGTCTGGCCACGAGTTCAGAGGAGCAAAGCGTTGCATTCCAGTTCCGCCGCCACCACGACCGTCTTGAATTCGGTATGTACCAGCTGCGTGCCAAGTCATACGAATAAAGAAAGGGCCGTAATGGCCGTAGTCTGCTGGCCACCAGTCTTGTGAGTCGGTCATCAATACAGTGAGATCCTTGACCACTGCATCGAGGTCGAGTGAGGCAAACTCTTTTGCATAATCGAAGTCTGGATCCATTGGATCACCAGCCTCTGGATTGTTATGCAATACCTTCACATTGAGTTGGTTTGGCCACCACTTTGAGTTTGTGGTTCCCGTGTCAGGTGTCGTTGTTGAGCCTGCACTGAACGGGCACGCGTTTGTTGTGTCTGTCATTGGTTTTCCTTTCGGGTTTGATGTTTAACTTGAGAGGTTGATGCTTCTTGACATGCAGGGCATTCGCCCCAGTAGGTCACGTCGGCTTCATCGATAACGAAACCGTTATTGTCCGAAGCTTCAAGGCATGGGCGAGCACCCACGGCGCAATCCACATCGGTGACTAACCCACAAGACCTGCAAACGAGGTGGTGGTGATTGTCGCCAACTCGATCTTCAAACAGTGCAGGGGAGTCGATGGGTTGAATACGACGCGCTAAACCTTTTTCAACGAGTGTGTTTAGTGTGTCGTATACCGACTGGCGCGAGATCGAACCAAGTTGCTCGCGAGCAACGTCGGTGGCTTGATCGGCAGTGATGTGTGGATGATCGCTAATGGTTTGCAATACAGTCAGGCGTTGGGCAGTAACGCTGAGGCCATGAGACCGGAGGAGGCTTTCGTGGGAGACACTCACAACTTGGACAATATCATAATTTTGACATAGTCCAGAAATCCTGCGCAAAGAGTTTGCTTTATTGACCCTGCTTTTTTTGGCGGCCGGCCTCGCGACGCATTTCGAGTTCTGACTCTTTTTTAGCAATGGCTTGCCGGCGATCAGCCTTTTGCCTGCCTTTGGCCAGGGCGATATCGACCTTGACTCGGCCCTTACTGAAACGCACTTCAAGCGGAACGATGGTGAGACGCTCTTTGTTGATCCTGTCCTGCATTCGCCTGATTTGTTCGCGATGGAGGAGCAGTTTGCGGCGACGCATTGGCTCGTGTGCACCAACCCCGTGAGCGAATTCATATGTCGCAATATGAATGCCGTCGAGCCACATTTCGCCATTGACCACGTGCGCATAGGCATCGGCGAGTTGCACCTGACCAGAACGCACGCTTTTCACTTCGCTTCCGAGCAGCACAATGCCGGCCTCAACTACATCCACAATGGTGTAGTCGTGCCTGGCCTTGCGATTACTGGCAACAACCCGGTCCAGGTGTGCCCGTTCGTTCTGCTTGTTTTGTGCGTTCATATTGTTCGTTTCAGCATACGGGTAGCCTGAAAATGCAATGAGTACTCAAACCGCACTTTTGGTATCACCTCAGGTATTGCAGGCAATTGGTGAGCACGCTATTTCGTGTTATCCAGAGGAGGCATGTGGACTGTTGGTGGGCAACATCTCATCTAACGAAGTGCTCGAGTTTCATGCATGCGAAAACATCGCGCATTCAGCCAAGGTATACACCATTAATCCAAAGCAGCACTTAGTGATTGAACGAAACGCAGAGGACGCTGGCCTGGAAGTGGTGGGAGTGGTGCACAGTCACACCCACACCGAGGCGTATCCAAGCTCAACTGATGTTGCCCAGGCCCCAGACCCGAGTTGGCACTACATGATTGTCACGCTGAAGCGCGGAGTCCCGGAACCACGAAATTTCCGCATTATTGAAGGGGTTATTTCGGAAACGGCTATTCAGGAGCACAACTGACCATTGGCGTTTTCGCAAGGCTAGAATTATGACCAATGCAGTCAACAATCACTAGCCCGCGAATGAAGATCAATGAGAGCGTTCTCGACCTCATTGGAAATACGCCTGTTGTTGATGTCAGCAATTTGTCACCGAACCCACGTGTTCGGCTATTCGCAAAACTAGAAGGCCAAAACCCATTTGGCTCAGTGAAAGATCGCATCGCGAAGTCCATGATTGAACAAGCGATTGCAGACGGAAAACTGAAGCCTGGTCAGCGCATCATGGAGCCATCTTCTGGCAACACCGGCATTGCACTCGCTGCGATTGCAGCAGTGAAGGGTAACCCGATCACCATCTTGATGCCGGAAAGCGTTTCCATTGAGCGTCGTCAAATGCTTGAGGTGTTCGGTGCGGAAATCATTTTGACTCCAGGACCTGAAGGATCAAATGGCGCAGTGCGTCGCGCAGAAGCGTTGTCTGCAGAGCATCCCGAGTGGTGCTTCATGCATCAATATCAAAATGATGCAAACCCAAGTGCGCATTACAGAACCACTGGCCCAGAAATTTGGCGCGATGTTCCAGAAGTAACGCACTTTGTTGCGGGCCTCGGCACCAGCGGAACGCTGATGGGTGTGGGGCGTTACCTAAAAGAACAAAACGCCGATATCAAATTGATTGCTGTTGAGCCACCGCTTGGTGAGCGCGTTGAAGGTTTGCGCAACCTCGATGAGGGCTACATTCCACCAATTTTTGAAAACTGGCATGGCGTCGACTTGCTTGATCGCAAACGTGTTGTTCGTCCGCGCGAGAGTTTGGAAATGACTCGGCGTTTGGTTCAAGAGTGCGGAATCTTCGCTGGTATTTCATCTGGCGCATCACTTGCGGGAGCACTGAAAGTCGCGAGTGAAATTGAAGAAGGAACCATTGTGTTTATTGTGTGCGATGGCGGTTGGAAGTACTTGTCAACAGGTGCGTACACCGACGATCTCGACGCTGCAGAAGCGGCAGCCGAGAAAATCATTTACTTCTAATTGCGCGTTAGCCGCCAATTACTAGAACAACAAGACCGACGAGCACGATCGCGGCAGAAGTAATTCGCCGGCGGTGATCACCTTCGTCGAGCATTTTCCAACCCGCGAATGCGGCAATGACCACACTTGATTCGCGCAACGAAGCGACGTATCCAACGGGAGCGTGGCGATACGCAATCATCACCAGCATGTATGCAACAGTTGAAAACACTCCCGCAGCACTCATGATTTTCCAATGTACGCGCATGGTTGGGATCATTTGTTTGCGACTGCGAACGCTCGCGTATAACGAGACAAATACTGCAGCAGCAATGTTGAGTGCAAACGCGTATGCAACAGGCTGAGATTGTCGCGTACCATGACCATCGACTACTGAATACACGGCAATGGTTGATGCAACGGCAAGTGCCGCGCCAACAACATGCCACGATCCGCTCTTTGCGAGAACGAACAACCCAAGTACCGCAAGCAAGATTCCAATAGTTGAGGTGAGTGAAAGCGTGTCGTTCAGAAACAACACTCCGCCTGCAGCAGCAGCGAGTGCACCTGCTCCGCGAACTATGGGGTACGACATGGAGAAATCTCCACGGTCATATGCACGCGAGAGCAGCATCAGATAGGGAACATGAGTTGCGCCACTGACTAACGCCCATTCCCACGCAATGTGAGGAAGTGATCCAACGAGCGCCCAGATGATGAGTGCAATTGCGCTGAGTATTCCGCCAATAGTGAATTGTCCCCATAGCGCCAGCCGCCGATCAGTGCTTTGCTTCACCAGCAAATTCCATGATGCGTGGAGTACGGCGGCGGTTAATGCAAGCACAGTGGCGAGAAGCACCAAGTCAGACTATTGCGCTGGCGTATTGTGGAAGCCGATGCCAAACAAGCCGAGTAGCGCAGTTGGCCCGATCGGCATGTTCGACTCGGGGTTTGGCGGGCTCACTGTTGCGCGTGCGGTCATTGACTTGCTTCCTCATGAAGACGTGGTGTACATCGGCGATACGGGAAGGTATCCGTACGGCAACAAGCCCGCCGAGCAGGTGCGCGAGTATGCAAAAGAGTTGGCGTGGAGTTTGGTTCGTGACTACAACGCAAAGTTGGTTGTTATTGCGTGTAACACCGCAGCATCAGTAGCGCTTCACGAGCTCGCAGAAGAACTGCCCGTGCCTGTGCTTGGGGTGGTGGAACCTGGTGCGCGAGCGCTTGTGCGTGCAACACAGAACGGAAAAGTTGGCGTCATTGGAACAGTGGGAACAATTTCCTCTGGTGCATACGTGCAGGCAATTCGCGATACGAAGGCAAATGTCGCACTCACATCGGCTGCGTGTCCAGGGTTTGTTGAGCTTGTAGAGCGCGATCAAACCACGGGAGACGAAGTGACGGTGTTGGCAGAACGTATGCTTGCGCCAGTGCGCGATGCAGGAGTAGATGCGTTACTGCTTGGGTGCACTCACTATCCGTATTTGTCGCGCGTGATAAGTGAAGTGATGGGGCCAAAAGTAGTGCTGGTAAGCAGTGGAGATGAAACGGCATTTGCGGTGCGTGACGCTCTAGCCGAATCGGGAATGGCAGCAACGAGTGGAGTTGGTTCGCATCGCTTCTTGTCCTCAGGTGACATCGCATGGTTTGCTCAACTAGGTCGCAGATTGCTTGGCCCAGAACTTGATAGTGCAGAGCAATGGTCGAACAACAAGATCTAATAACAGGGAGAAATACACATGACACGCTTTGATGGCAGACAACACGACGAATTACGTCCAATTTCGTTTCAACGCGACTTCACCGAAATGTCAGCGGGGTCGGTGCTCGTATCGTTTGGAAAAACGCGAGTGTTGTGCACGGCTTCATTGGACGAAGATGTTCCGCGTTGGATGAAGGGTAGTGGCAAAGGTTGGGTGACAGCAGAGTATTCGATGCTTCCTGGTTCGTCGCCAGAGCGTGTTGATCGCGAAGCTGCAAAGGGCAAGCAGTCTGGACGCACTGTAGAGATTCAGCGTCTGATTGGCCGCGCGTTGCGTTCATCAATTGACATGAAGCAACTCGGCGAGCGACAAATTCTGATTGACTGCGATGTATTGCAGGCCGACGGTGGAACACGCACCGCAAGTATTTGTGGAGCATTTGTTGCGTTGCACGACGCGATTACCCGCATTCAGCAAAGCGGTGGGCTTACGGTAAACCCGCTGCATTCAATGTGTGCAGCAATCAGCGTGGGAATACACAATGGCAATCCTGTGCTCGACCTTCCTTACGAAGAGGACTCAAAGGCCGAAGTGGACATGAACGTGGTCATGTTGCAACCAATTAACGGTGGCGAGCCAACCTATGTTGAAGTGCAAGGAACTGCCGAAGGCAAAGCATTTTCGCGTAGCGAATTGGATTCATTGCTTGGACTTGCTGCAGGTGGGCTTGAGCAAATTTTCGCTAAGCAACGCGAAGTCATTGCTACGCCACCGACCCCACGCCAACTCGGTAGGTAAACATGTTGCGCGCAGTCTGCGCATCTGCCAACCCGCATAAGGTTGCCGAAATTTTTGAGCTCATGGGTGGGGTCATTGACTTGCAACCACGCCCAGCGGATCTGGCTGATGTAGTTGAAGACGCAGACACACTTGTTGGCAATGCTCGCCTGAAAGCCGTCGCGGTTTGCGCTGCAACTGGGTTGCCTGCTTTGGCTGATGACACAGGGTTGGAAGTTGACGCATTGAACGGCGCACCTGGAGTTCGCACAGCGCGTTTTGCGGGCGAACAAGCAACCGATGCTGATAATCGAGCAAAAATGTTGCGCGAACTTAATGGCAAAGCACGAACATGCAGGTTTAGAACAGTTGCATTGTTGCGTTTTCCCGATGGCAGAGAAATCATTGCTGAAGGTGTGTGCGAGGGAAGAGTCGCCGAGGCGGAGGTAGGCGAGCGAGGTTTTGGCTACGACCCGTTATTTATTGCGCGTGATGGCGATGGCCGAACATTTGCGCAAATGTCAGCGAGTGAAAAGCACGAACTGTCTCACAGGGGCAAGGCGTTTCGTGCACTCTCGGAAATACTGAAGCGCGAGTTACCAACCGCGTAAGTCAATTGCCCAACGGTCGACAATGTCGTCGCCGCTGACAACCCATGCCGCTTCGTGTTGAGCAACGGTTGGGTCAACGTGTGCAGGAATAACGCGAATTCGTGTGCCAACTTTTGGCGGAGTGCCTTCATTTGGCGAAAACGTGGTGTGTTCGTCGGAGCAGAACCACACCGAGTGACCGTCGATGGATGGATTGCCGTGATCCATGCCAAGCGACTTCAGGCCAACGTCGATTACCGCCCACTTTTGGTTTGACGAAATCACGGTACCAACAACAAACACTGCTTGAGCAAAAGGTAAACCAAGTTGTGCGTACTGGGTGTCCATCAATGAATATGAACCAGCTTGAATTTCGGTGACACCAGTGTTGCTATGCAAGTTGTACGTGCCGGTTCCTCCAGCAGAAATAATGTCGCCGCCAACATCATTTGCTGAAGAGCGCAATAACGCCATGGAGGCTTCAACTTTGGTAAGTCGTTCGCTGTGTTCGGCAACCATCATGAGGTGGCCTTCGTAGCCCATCACACCGCGAACAGTTTTGCCAAACGAACGTGCTTTGTCGGCAAGTGAGCCAGCAAGTTCTGGTGCAATGCCACAGCGGGGTAGTCCAACATTGACATCGATGATCACATGTTGAATTCCTGCAGCGTTAGCAGCTTGCAAAGTTTCTTCAGAATCAATCGCCACGGTGATGAGTGCACTGTCTTGAAGCGCCGCCATCTCTTGTAGACGAATAACATCGACACTTTCGTTTGCAAGCAGTAGATCGTCTCCAACACCTGCCTTCACCATGCCCACCACTTCACGTGGTGTTGCACAGGTGAATGTGGTGTGTCCGGCACGAACCTGTTCGCGAGCAAGCGAAGTACATTTGGTTGCCTTCATGTGCGGGCGCAATCGTGTGCCAGGTATTGCTGCCGCCATGGTGGCAATGTTTTGTCGCGCAACTGCGCCGTCAATCACGAGCGCTGGGGTCTGCACCTCAGATATGTGCGCTGGTTGAAAACTCACAGTGCCGACGGAGAGACTCGAACTCTCACTGACAGCATCCTAAGTGCTGTGCCTCTGCCATTGGGCTACGTCGGCTAATCGCGATAAGGGTAGTGGCATGGGGGTCGTTTCTTGACACAATGTAAAACGTGACTTCAACAATGACTACCGCCCATGATTCAGATGCCCTCGCCAGCCAACTTGGCTTAGCCGACACCATCGTGGATGAAGGAGCGTTGGCCGAAAGCATTCGCAAGTGTGCTGCCAACAATGTTGTGCTGCCGACATTCGCTCAGTTGGCGAACCCGTCCCTGATTCCAGCTGATGTTGCAGCAGGTGTAGACAAGAACTCTCCAGACTCGCGCAACTTGTTTCGCGTGCATTGGTTTAACAACATGGCCGGAAATCGGGTAGGCGTTCCCGATCATGTGGTGTTGCCGAAGTCGTTGACTGGTGTTGACAGCCCGATCGTGGTGATGTTTGGTGATCGTTTCCCGATGATCACCGCACACAAAGTGTTGGCTGCGTACTCATGTTTGGCGCCGCGTGTGATCACCGGCCAGTTCAATCCTTCAACTCAGCGCGCAGTATGGCCATCAACTGGCAACTATGCGCGCGGTGGTGTTGCAATTAGCAAGATCATGGGCGCACGCGGAGTAGCGGTGTTGCCGGCAGGAATGTCGCAGGAGCGTTTTGATTGGCTTGATCATTGGACAAGCGATCCAAGCGACATCATTCGCACTCCAGGTACCGAAAGCAACGTGAAAGAAATTTACGATGCGTGCAATGAAATGCAAAAAGATCCGAAGAACTTCATCTTCAATCAGTTTTGCGAATTCGGAAACTATCTCGGTCACTACGAAGTAACGGGTACTGCGCTCTCAGCAGTGTACGAACATGTTGCCAAAGGCTTGAACAATCCAAACTTGCGACTTGCCGCTTTCACCAGCGCAACCGGTTCTGCGGGAACCATTGGTGCGGGCGATCATTTGAAAGATAGGTACGGAACAAAGATCGTTGCTGTTGAAGCGCTTGAGTGCCCAACCATGCTGGAAAACGGTTTCGGCGAGCACAACATACAAGGCATCGGCGACAAGCACATTCCGCTTATTCATAACGTGATGAACACTGACGTCATCGCTGCGGTTTCTGATCGTGTAACCGATGAGCTTGATGTGTTATTCAACACTTCTGCTGGGCGTGACTACCTGGTGCAACGCAAGCACATTCCACAAGACATAGTCGACACCTTGCCACACTTTGGTTTCTCGGCGATCTGTAACACCATTGCCGCCATAAAGACAGCAAAACTGCTTGGCCTTGGTGCAGACGATGTGCTCATCACTATTGCCACAGACGGCGCAGATCTTTACCCGAGCGAACGCGTGAAGACCATGAAAAAGCGCTTTAACGACAACTTCAAACAAGTCGATGCCGCCGAGGTATTTGCAGAACACTTAGGCACCGTGCAGACCGACTCCATGATTGATTGCACTGAGCGCGACCGCAACCGCATTTTCAACCTTGGCTATTACACATGGGTTGAGCAGCAGGGAACGCCACTTTCAGTGTTTGAAGCTCGCCGCTCGCAGTCGTTCTGGCAGAACTTGCGCAGTCACGTTCCAACGTGGGACGCCATGATTACCGAGTTCAACGCACGCGTCGCTGCGACGAAGTAACCAATAATGTCCACGCTCGCTCAACCACAAGTTG
>BJFW01000001.1:76778-119927 GCA_014190095.1 Actinomycetes bacterium
AGGTGCGATTCCATTTGGTGTTCAAGGAACCGAGAATGCATGGTGTCTTGATGGCGGTCGCACCCTTGGTTGGGAAATGGCCGACAGTATGGAGCGTGTCAGTGGACCACCTCTTGACAGGGTGTTTATGCAAGTTGGCGGTGGCGCGTTTGCTGCATGTGGAAGTGCGGGTCTGTACGCGGGAGGACTACGACCAAAACTGCATGCAGTGCAAACTGCAGGTTGTGCGCCGCTGGCTCGTGCATGGCAACATGCGGTCGCAACTGGTGGCGCAAAGAACGCGGGTCCACGTTGGTCTGAATGTATGTGGGCATGGGAGAACGTGCAGTCGTCACTCGCCGATGGAATTTTGGATGATGAAACATACGACTGGGTTGGTGTATGTAATGCAATGGCAGATAGTGGCGGTTCTCCAGTTGTTGCCACTGAGCAGCACGTTGTCGATGCATACGCACTTGCACACAAGGTGACATCAATTGATGTGAGCCCAACAGGCACGGCTGGGTTGGCTGGTCTGCTTGCTATTCGTGGCGAAATCGCTAATGACGAACGCGTTGTTGTGGTGTTTAGTGGTGTTCGGCGTCACTTCATGCCACTCCCTTCTGCGCAATAGTTGGGTAGTAGTCTGATCGACATGAGTAACAGCCCACTTCACTTGCCGAACATGCCATTTGCACAAGACGGCGGACCCGATTCGCAAAGCAACATTTTTCTTCGATTGCTCAAGAGCCGAGTCATCATGTTGGGCAGCGATGTGAACGACGATGTTGCAAACCAAATTTGTGCGCAGCTGTTGTTCCTTGAAGGCGAAGATCCAAAGGCCGATGTGTGGTTGTACATCAACAGCCCTGGTGGCTCGGTAACCGCAGGTATGGCAATTTACGACACCATGCAATTCATCAGTTGCGACGTAGCAACTGTGTGCTTGGGCCTCGCAGCTTCGATGGGTCAGTTCTTGCTTACTGCAGGAACAGCGGGCAAGCGATACACATTGCCAAATGCGCGCATCATGATGCACCAGCCTCTTGCTGGTCTTCGTGGTCAGGCTTCAGACATCGCAATTCAGGCTGAGCAGTTGCAGTACACCAAGAAGCGCATGGCCGAACTCATCGCCTTCCACTCCGGTCAAAAGATCGAGCAGATTCAACAAGACTCAGAACGTGATCGTTGGTTCACACCAGATCAGGCAAAAGAATACGGTCTCGTTGACAAAGTGATCGTGAAGCGCGGCGAAATTCGCTGATTCAATTACGGCGTCACTTGTACGCCAAGCGAAATATCAACACCGCACGTAGCTTTCACCCATTCTGACGCAGAGTTTGCATTCGCTTCTGTTGCATACGCCAAGTCGGCAACTTGTTGCACGCTTTCTGCGTCGTCGGCTTTCACCTTTGATGCAGCAATCATGAGTTCGGTTAGTGCATCCCAGTCCTGTTGCACCTCAAGTGGTGCAACTTTTTGCAATCTAGTGAAATGCCCAACCGCCGCATTCACCTCTTCAACGGTTGCAGGCATCACAGAAATTCCCGGCATCTCTTTTGCTAGTTGTCGACAAAAGTTCGTGCCCGTGCGCGGAGTTTCGGCACATGCTGTGACCGCAATGAGCCCAAGGAATAGCAGTGGAATAAGGCGACGCACACGAACATTCTCACAGGATTAGGCGTAGAGATGGTGGCACTTGGATTGTGCTTCCAAAAGAGATTTCACAGGCACACCTTGAGATATGTCATTTGTATCTATTCGTTCTGCAACGTTGCTTGGAGTACAGGGCGCGCCTGTGGATATTGAAATTCATTTAGGAATGGGACTGCCGGGGTTCACCATTGTTGGACAGCCCGATGAAGCGTGCCGTGAATCACGCGACAGGGTGCGGGCTGCACTGCTGTCGTGCGATTTGCCGTGGCCGAACAAGCGCATCACTGTCAATCTGGCAAATGGTGTCAACGAACGTAAAGGTGGTGCCGGCTTAGACGTGGCAATTGCAATAGGTCTACTGGTGGTACAGGAAGTTCTCGCTTCGGAGTCGGTTGCAGAGTTTGCATTCGTCGGCGAACTCGGACTCGATGGTTCATTGCGCAGTGTTCCCGGTGTTGTACCACTTGTTGCATCGCTAGACGATCGAGTTGTGGTGGTGCCCCGTATTGCTGAGCGCGAGGCTCTCGTGGCTTCACGTCGTGCAATTCGTTCAGTATCCAACCTTGCCGAGTTAGTTCGCTGCATTCGCCAAGAAGAACAGTGGCAACAACCTGCGAGCAACAGTGTTGAGCAAACTCCGCACGACATTGCCGACATGGCTGACGTACGTGGGCAAAGTGCGGCGCGCCATGCATGCGAAATTGCAGCAGCCGGTGCGCACCACATGCTGCTTGTAGGTCCACCAGGTGCAGGCAAGTCCATGCTTGCGCAACGACTCGTTGGAATATTGCCAAGCTTGGCCACGCAAGACGCTGTAGTCACCACCATTGTTCATTCGGCTGCACATATTGCACTACCTGCAAGTGGGTTGGTGAGCAGGCCACCATTGCGAGCACCGCATCACTCCACATCGCTGGTTGCCATGGTGGGAGGCGGAACGTCTTCGCTTCGCCCAGGCGAGATATCTCTAGCAACCAATGGCGTGCTGTTTCTCGACGAACTCGGCGAGTTTGCGCCGAGTGTTCTGGACGCATTGCGCCAACCGTTAGAGGAAGGAGTTGTTCGCGTAGCACGTGCAAAGTCTTCCGTACAGTTGCCAGCAAAGTTTCTGTTAGTCGCTGCAACGAATCCATGTCCATGTGGCGAAGGCACTCCTGGTTTATGTGTGTGCGACGATCGCGCAAAGCAGAAATATCTGCGTCGATTCTCGGGTCCATTGCTCGACCGATTCGACTTGCGTGTTGCGGTAATGCGTCCGCATGTTGATGAACTGCTTGCAGCGAAGCCTGCTGAATCGAGCAAAGACATTGCGTTGCGAGTTGCAACTGCCCGCGAACTTGCAATCAGCAGAAACGGCTGTCTTAATTCGGCGCTCTCTGCCGATGCGCTCGAAAAGTGCGCCCCACTTTCTCCAGCAGCAGCCTCGTTGCTGCGTCATCACGTAGAGCGTGGCCGACTGTCTGGTCGCGGCTATCACCGCATTCGACGCGTAGCACGCACCATTTCTGACTTGCGCGATCAGTCTGAATGCGTAGAGGAAGTGCATGTTGCAGTTGCGCTAGCACTTCGCGTTGGAGTGCAACCACAATTCTCTGGAGACAAGGTGGTGCAACCGTGATGCCGCTAGATGACGAGCGAGTGGTTGCCGCAGTGCTGACGACTAAGCCAACGTTGACAAGTCGAAAGCTGTCGCAACTGTTGGCCCAGCAAACGCCCAGCGAGGTTGCATTCACGCTTGGCAGTAATCAACCCACGTTGCAGGAATGCGAGCGCATGGCACAGCGTCTTGAGCTCACGGCAATGTCGGTTACTCATGTGGGTGCACCAGACTTTCCGCCCATGTTGCAACACGATCCAACGCGAAGTCCGGTGTTGTTTTTTCGTGGCAACCTTGACGCACTCAACCAGCGCCGCGTAGGAATTGTGGGTACGCGCTCTGCAACCGCTGCCGGCAGATACATGGCGTCGCACATTTCGTTCGACCTTGCTGAACAGGGAATTGCAACCGTGTCTGGTCTTGCTAGAGGGATTGATGCGTGGGCGCACAAAGGAGTGTCAGTTGCGTACTCACGTTCAACCGACCGTTCGCGATTGGGCATCCCCATTGGGGTTGTGGCCTCTGGTCTCGACGTGGTGTATCCAAAAGAAAACATCGAATTGTGGAATTTCATTTCTGAACACGGTTTGTTGCTCAGCGAGTCGCCACCCGGAACCTCACCAGAGCCGTATCGATTTCCTCTGCGGAATCGAGTGCTTGCTGCGTTGTCGGAAGTGGTTGTTGTCGTGGAGTCGCGTGCAACTGGCGGGTCCATGATCACGGTTGAAGAAGCACAGAAACGCGACATCACGGTGATGGCTGTACCTGGTTCGCCCCGCAACACTTCATCGGCAGGAACCAATTTGTTATTGCAGCAGGGGTGTGCACCGGTGGTGTCTGTAGACGATGTGCTGGTTGCACTGGGGCTCGACACACGCCGAGTGCACCCTCCGCTGTTTGATGATCGCAGTTCACTATTGCCAGACGATGCCGCGCTCGCATGCGCAATGTCTGGCGACGCGCTCACTTTGGATCAGCTGGTACTGCGTACGCGACGCGATGTTGTCGACATTGCTTTTGCCTTAGGGCGTATGGAGTCAATGGGTTGGGTGGTGAACAACGGCGGTTGGTGGGAGGTGCTCGGTGCGCAAACACCAGCGGGGTACGGTGGAAATCATGAAGGCAGCCACCGCTTGGCAGATTGACGACTTCGCTACGTCGCTTACTGCCGCGTCTGCAAACACCATTTCTGCATACGTAAGCGACATCTCGCAATTCGCAAATTGGGTGGAGCGCCAATCCATAGACGACCCCCGCAAAGTCACTAAAGATGTGGTGCGGCAATACATCGGATTTCTCACCACCATGAAGTTGGCAAAGCGCAGTGTTGGTCGAAAGGTTGCTGCGCTGCGCAAATATTTTGCGTGGTTGGTGCGCGATCACAAAATTGAAGTTGACCCAACGGCTGGAGTGCGAACGCCTACCGACACTGGCCGCCTTCCGAAGGTGCTCACGAACGAGCAGTTGAATGCTTTACTCCATGCTGCAAACGATGAAGATCCCGACTGGAAGAAAGCACGTGATACCGCAATTATTGAATTGCTGTACGGAAGCGGGTTGCGCGTGAGCGAATTGTGTTCGCTTGATGTAGACAGCGTGAATGTGAAACAGCAAGCAGTCATCGTTACGGGTAAGGGCAACAAGCAGCGGCGAGTTCCCGTGAGTGAACCATCACTTGTTGCGCTGACAGCATGGGCATTGCTTCGCTCAGAAGTGTCTGCAGACAAAACTGAGGTGGCACTGTTCGTTAACGGCCGGGGTGGCCGACTAGGCACGCGAGATGTCCGTCGGATCATTGATGCACGTTCGCTTGCACCAACGCATCCTCACGCATTGCGTCACACGTTTGCGACACATTTGCTCGATAACGGGGCCGACTTACGGGCAGTTCAAGAACTGTTGGGGCATAGTGACGTGGCAACCACTCAGCGATATACGCATGTGAGCAAAGAACGGCTGAAGTCTGCCTACGGGGTATCTCATCCGCGGGCATAATTACAGGGCATGAATGCTCTGCCCGTTCGCCTAACTATTGAGGATGCTTGGCAGCAATGGCACGACGGCAAGGACCCAATTGCACGTGAATGGTTAGTCGTTCACTACGCATCACTCATCAAGTTCGTTGCAGGTCGACTTGCAGCAGGATTGCCGAAACGTGTGGACACGGGAGATTTAGTTTCTGCTGGCGTGTTCGGACTGATGAATGCGATTGATCGCTATGACCCAACGCAGGGCGCAAAGTTTGAGACGTATGCAATTCCACGCATTCGTGGCGCAATTCTCGACAGTCTGCGCGCACTTGACTGGGTTCCGCGCAGCGTGCGATCCAAGTCGCGTGCGGTGGAGCAAGCAATGTCAGCGCTTGAACATGAGCTTGGTCGCTCACCGTCTGAAGAAGAGATCGCAGCGAAGCTAGAAATCTCCGACTCTGATTTTCAAAAATGGCTGTCCGACATTGCCGCCGGTTCCGTTGGTCCACTTGATCACGTGGTTGCCGACAACACGGCTACAGCCACACATTCAGATATGCATCGTGCAACCAGCCCAGACGCAGTCGTTGAAGCAGACGAAACGCGCAGAATTATGCGCCAAGAAATGAAGAAGCTTCCAGAAAAAGAACGAACCGTTCTTGTGTTGTATTACGAAGAGAATCTCACACTTGCCGAAATTGGCGATGTGCTTGGTGTGACCGAGAGCAGAGTGTCACAGATTCATACGAAGGCGGTGCTGCAATTGCGGTCACGACTTCGTGCCGCCGAAATTGATTGAGTTCATTGCAGCGCTGTGCGCGCTTGTGTTGCCAACGCAATTCGCGGTAACAGATTCGTTTCGCCCACCGACGTGTACGTGGTGCGCGGGTAATCGAGGAATTGAATACGCCACTCCGCTACATGCCCCCGTGCATTCCTCGGCGAGCGGGGAAGTCACATTCGTTGGGTCAGTGGCCGGCACGCTGTATGTGGTGGTCCGCGCCAAGAATGGGGTGCTGGTTACCCATGGCCGTCTAGCAAGCGCTCAGGTTTCTGCAGGAGACCGCGTATCTGCAGGCTTTCGTATCGGAACCTCGAGTGGCGGCCTGTATATCGGGGTGAGGCGACTAGGTGCATATCTCGATCCAACAACATGTGCCTCGGCTTCAAAAAACCCAAGCGGGCTAAGGCCCCGAGCCGTTTTGGTGCCGATACACTCACACCGGCCGTAAAACCGCGGTGCAGTACAAATCACATACTTGAGTTCCACCCTGTGGTCGTGAAAGCGCCGGGGCTCAGGTTTCCTAACCACAGGAGAGGAGAGAGTCATGGCAATCGTCAGCATGCGCCAAATGCTTGAAGCAGGCGTTCACTTCGGACACCAAACGCACCGTTGGAACCCACGAATGAAGCGATTCATTTTTGGTGAGCGCAACGGTATCTACATCATCGATCTTGAGCAGACGCTCGATCGCGTAGATGCGTCGTACAAGTTTGTTCGCGACATGGTCGCAAACGGCGGAAGCATCTTGTTCATCGGAACCAAGAAGCAAGCACAAGATCCAATCAAGTTCTTCGCTGACAAGTGCGGCATGCCGTACATCAACGAGCGTTGGTTGGGCGGAATGCTTACCAACTTCGACACCATTTCAAAGCGTGTTCAGAAGATGCAGGACTACGAGCGCATGCGCGACACCGGCGAATTCGAACTGATGCCAAAGAAGGAAGCCCTGCTCATCTCGCGTGAACTCGAGAAGTTGCAAAAGAACCTTTCTGGTATTCGCAATATGGCACGTCGTCCGACAGCAGTGTTCATTATTGACACCGTGAAGGAAAGCATTGCAGTTACCGAAGCAAACAAGCTTGGTATTCCTGTTATTGCAGTGGTTGACACCAACGTGAACCCAGACCTCATCACTTTCCCAATTCCTGGTAACGATGACGCAATTCGTGCAAACGAGCTGATGTCACGCGTGATCTGCGAAGCTGTAATTGAAGGTCGCTTTATCGCTGAAAAGACTACTGGTCGTTCATCGGCACCAGCCGCTGCTCCAGCACCTCGCAGTGCCGATGAGCAGGCAGCATTCGAAGCTCAGCAAGATGCTGCTCGCAAGTCGGCAGCAGAAGCACAAGCACAGCGTGATGCACGTGTTGCATCCGCAGCCGAAACAAAAGTTGAAGGCTGATCATGTCGTTTACCGCTAAAGACGTTGCTTCACTACGTGCCACAACAGGTGCGGGAATGATGGATTGCAAAAAGGCACTTGAAGAAAATGGTGGAGACATCGAAGCTTCAAAGCAGTGGTTGCGCGAGAAGGGTCTTGCAGCAAGTGCAAAGCGTGATGATCGCGAAAGCGCACAAGGCGTTGTGGCTGTAAAAGTCACTGGCAATGTTGCGGCAATCGTGAAGCTGAAGTGCGAGACAGACTTTGTTGCCGGAAGCGACCAATTCATTGCAGAAGCGGAGGCATTGGCCGATTTGGTCATTGCCAAAGGTGAAGCAGCAGTGAGCGAGCGCAATCAGCAGCTTGAAGACCTCAAAATCTTGCTCAAGGAAAAGATTGACCTTGGTGACGTGGTTCGTTTTGAAGCAGCCTCGGGCAACGTTCTCGACATGTACTCACACATTCAAGGTGGTCGCGGTGTAAACGGCGTCATCGTTGAAATGGCAGGCGCAACACAAGAGCTTGCTCACGATATTGCGGTGCACATTGCGTTTGCTCGTCCGAAGTACTTGAAGAAAGACGATGTTCCAGCAGACGTGGTTGCTGCCGAGCGCGCAACCCTTGAAACGGTTACACGTAACGAGGGCAAGCCGGAAGCCGCAATTGGCAAAATTGTGGATGGCCGAGTTCAGGGCTTCTTCAAAGACATTTGTTTGCTCGAACAGCCATACGCAAAGGACGACAAGCAATCCGTCGCTCAGGTCATTGGCAAATCCACCATCGTGCGTTATTCGCAGGTTGAGATCGGATAGTTGTAGATTTCGTACATGGCTGCACACCCCAAGGCTCGTTGGAATCGAATTGTTCTTAAGCTTTCAGGTGAGGCATTGGCCGAAAAATCCGGATTCGGTCTTGATTCTGATGTCTTGCATCAAGTTGCGACTGAATTGTACGAAACCAAGCAAGAACTTGGCGTCGACATTGCAGTAGTAGTTGGTGGCGGAAACTTTTGGCGTGGCCTTAAAGGTGCCGGCCAAGGTATGGACCAAGCGCAAGCCGACTACATGGGAATGTTGGCAACAGTCATGAACGGACTTGCATTTCAAGATGCGCTGGAGCGAGTTGGCCAACAGTCGCGTGTGATGTCTGCTGTTGAAATGCCAAAAGTTGCCGAGCCATACATTCGTCGTCGCGCAGAGCGCCACATGGAAAAGGGTCGCATCGTCATCTTGGCAGGCGGAACCGGTAATCCGTTCTTCACGACCGATACCGCAGCAGCATTGCGCGCAGCAGAAATTTCGGCGCAAGTTATTTTGAAGGGCACACACTCTGGCGTAGACGGTGTGTACTCAGCCGATCCAAAAATTGATAAGACGGCAACCAAGTATTCGAATATTTCCTATCTTGAAGTCATCAACAAAGGTCTAAAAGTCATGGACAGCACGGCAATTACGTTCTGTCGCGACAACAACTTGCCAATCGTGGTATTCAACCTATTGCAGCGTGGAAACGTGAAGTCCATACTCCTGGGTGAAGAAATAGGTACGCTGGTCGAGTGATAGAAGAGACTCTGCTGGACGCCATGGACAAGATGGCAAGAGCCTGTGAGCACGTCCAGTCCCAGTTTTTAGGTGTCCGCACAGGCCGGGCAAATGCCTCCCTTGTTGAGCGCATTCCCGTGGAGTATTACGGCGCAACCGTTCCCTTGCAGCAGTTGGCAACCTTTCAGGTGCCCGAAGCGCGAATGCTGATCATTAAGCCTCATGACCGCGGATCAATTGCCGCAATTGAAAAAGGCATTCAAGCCAGCGATCTTGGGGTCTCCCCAGGAAACGATGGTGTGGTCATTCGCTTGTCATTTCCCATGCTGACCGAAGAGCGTCGCAAGGAATACGTGAAGGTAGTGAAGAACATGGCCGAAGATGGTCGTATCGCTTTGCGCAATGTCCGTCGAGACGCTCGAAAAGTTCTGGAGACTGCAGAAAAAGATGGTGACATCTCAAAAGACGAACTTGATCGCGCCGAAAAAGAACTCGACAAGCTCACGCAAGAGCATGTCGACCAAATTGAAAAAGCATTTGTGCGCAAGGAACAAGAACTACTCGAAGTGTAAGGAGATCACTCATGGCTGATGACAATTATGGAAGCGACAACACGAACGATCCAACGATTGACTTTGGTGACGAGTTTGGGGTAGTTCGTTTCGGAAGCGACGACGACAGTGGCCCCGCGCTTTCATTTGGCGGCAACGAGACTGAGCAACTTCCGCATTGGACCGAACCAGCAACGGGAGAAATCCCACGCTTCATGAAGCAAGACACCGAGGCGGCTCGTCGTCCTGCTACAGAGATTGATGATGAAACCGATGTGTGGTCGGCATACAACGAGCCATCAACTGGTGTTCGACGTCCGCCAGTAGACCTCACCGGTGGCTCACGCCGTTTCGAAACCACAACTCCGCCACCAGTTCAGCGTCCACGTCGTGAAGGTCGCATTGTGATTGGCACTGACCCAACGGGAGAAACTCGTCGCCCTGCTGCGCCGCGTGATGCATCGGGTGCACAAACTCGCCCTGCTCAAGTCACTCGTGCAGGTCGTCCGGCACAGGGTGGTCGTCCCGGTGGTGGTCGTCCAGCACAGGGTGGTCGTCCCGGTGGCGGTAGACCAGGTGCAACCGGTTCAATTTCGCGCTCTCCAGTTGGTGGTCGCGACTTGCCAACGGCAACAGCAGTTGGCGCATCAATGCTTGCCGTGTTCATTGGCGCATTGTTGCTCAGCCCAGCAGCAGTCATGGTTATCGTCTTGGTTGCAATTGGTTTGGCGTCATTTGAATTCTTCACTCAAATTACTCAGGCCGGCTATCGACCAATTTCCATTATTGGAATTGTCGGATGCGTTGCAGCACCAGCAGTTGCGTATTGGAAGGGTGACTCAGCAATACCGCTCGTCTTGATGTTCGCTTTTGTCGCAACTTCATTGGTGTTCGTCAGTGGTGACAGTGTCGATTCTGGACCAGTTCCAAACACTGCAGCAACCATGATTGCGCTCCTGTGGATTGGGCTCTTGGGGTCATATGCAGGACTCATTCTTCGTTGGTCAACGCTTGGTGATGCATTTGCACATCGCGGAACCGACACTTTATTCATCATCGTTGCTGGTGTTGTCGCCAACGACATTGCCGCATATTTCGTCGGAACCGCAATTGGTCGTCAACCGCTGCGTGAATGGATCAGCCCAAAGAAGTCGGTCGAAGGTGTTATCGGTGGAACCATCGGAACGTTTGTCATCGTGGTGCTTGTCGGCATGCAAAGCACTACCTGGAACTCATTTGGTTCTTGGATTCTCTTGGCGCTGGTGATCAGCGTCATGGCTCCTCTTGGAGATCTCACCGAGTCGATGTTTAAGCGCAATCTTGACATCAAAGATTTTGGAACATTGTTGAGTGGACACGGCGGAGCGCTTGATCGCTTCGACAGCATGTTGTTTGTGTTGCCAGCCGTGTATTACCTCGGCATGGTTATTACGCCTTGGGCATAACTCGAGTTGCAATTGCCGGTTCAACCGGTTCAATTGGCACGCAAACTCTTGACTACATCGCGCAAAGCGAAGGCCAATTTGAAGTTGTTGGCTTAGGAGTAGGCACCTCTGCGCAAGCGGTTATTGCCCAAGCACAACAATGGAGGCCAAGAGTTGTTGCAGTTGCTGATGAATCTGCACGTAAAGAAGTCGCACAGGCATTACCTGGAGTTGAAGTAGTCGCCGACCAGTCGGCACTTGCTGAACTTGCTGATGTTGTAGTGAATGGTGTCGTCGGTTTTGCAGGTCTGTCAGTCACCATGTCCACGCTTCAACATGGAAAGCGACTCGCGCTTGCAAACAAAGAAAGTTTGATTGCAGCAGGACCGGTTGTGCAACCACTTCGCAAGATTCCAGGCGCAGACATTGTTCCTGTTGATAGTGAACACTGCGCAATCCATCAATGTCTCAGAAGCTCAATTGATAGCGGCCGCGAAGTAAATCGTTTATTACTCACAGCAAGTGGTGGCCCGTTTCGGGGTCGATCAAAAGAATCGCTCGCCGATGTGACGGTGCAAGAAGCATTGAAGCACCCAACATGGTCAATGGGTCCAAAGATCACCGTCGATTCATCAACCCTGATGAATAAAGGTCTTGAGGTCATTGAAGCCCACGAGCTGTTTGGCACTGGTTTCGACAGCATTGACGTTGTCGTACACCCGCAGTCAGTGGTGCATTCAATGGTGGAATTCAACGACGGTGCAGTGATTGCACAACTATCCATGCCCGATATGCGCCTGCCCATTGCTTATGCCTTGAGTTTCCCGCATCGTGCCAATGTGCCGTTTGGATCAATTGATTGGTCATCGCTTGCACGACTTGATTTCGAAGTTCCTGACACCCAGACTTTCACTTGCCTGGGCCTTGCTTACCAAGCGGGACGGACGGGCGGAACCGCACCAGCGTGGCTGAGTGCGGCAAACGAAGTTGCAGTGGAGGCGTTTTTGAACGGTCAAATCATGTGGTCAAGGATTCCAGAAGTGATTGATGCAACGATGCAGAAACACGACGGTCGTGTGCCAACAATTGTTGAGGACATTTTGCATGCTGATGCATTAGCGCGACGATTTGCGCTACAAGTGTTGTCTGCATGAGCGACGTCTATCGGAAGTTTCGTGGGCAAATGGCTGCCGGTGGTGACACGCAGGATTTAGCCGAAGAGACAAGAAATAAAAATAGCGCGCTTTCCCTAGCAATGCTTGCTGTATTTTTTGTTTGGTTGGGTATGAACAACCCATGGATGTTGGTATTTGTCGTTGGACTCATCATCTCCATCTTTCTTCACGAGTTTGGTCACTATTGGACTGCTCGAAAAACGGGCATGAAGGTGACGCAGTTCTACATGGGATTCGGGCCGCGCCTGTGGAGCAGGAAGCGTGGCGAACTTGAATATGGTGTTCGCGCCATTCCGCTTGGCGCTTTTGTTCGCATCATCGGCATGAGCAACTTGGACGATTGTGATCCTGCAGACGAAAGTCGTTCGTATCGCTCAAAGTCGTATCCGCGCCGATTGTTGGTCATCACGGCAGGTTCGCTCATGCATATGGCCATTGCATTGACTTTGTTCATTGGTGTGTATTCGGTTGCTGGCCGCTTGGGTGAAACGGGAAGTGTGCGCATTGTGTATGCGCCAGTCAGTGGTTCGCCTGCAGCAGAAATTGGTCTTCGTGAAGGTGACGTTATTTCCCGAATTGACGGGCAAATGTTGAACTCACGCGAAGACCTCGTCGCTGCAATTACCAGCAATGCACCAGGAGAAGTGATAGCGATTGACATTGAACGTGATGGAGTGCAGCAATCTTTTGCAGCAACCTTGGCCGCCAATCCGACCGATGCGACGCGTGGCTATTTAGGTGTTGGCACCGAGTCGATGGACTACATCAGACAGTCGGTGCCACGTGCTTTTGTGTATGCAGTGCGAGATGGCGCGCAGGCAATTGTTGGATCGGTAAAGGCACTTCCGCAAATTTTTAATCCTGCAAATGCCATAAACAGCCTTCGTGACTCTGTTGCAGATCCAGCAACACGACCAAGCACGATTGTTGGGGCAAGTCAGGTTGGCGGTGAGGCAGGTGAGCGCGACGGACTGAAGGGTGTGCTCATGATGCTTGCGTATGTCAACGTTTTCGTTGGTGTCTTCAACATGTTTCCTTCGTTGCCATTTGATGGAGGTCACGCTGCTGTTGCTACGTACGAGAGACTTCGCAGCCGAAATGGCGTGCGATATCAGGCAGATTTCGGCAAGATGATTCCGCTTGCAACAGCAGTTATTGCTCTGTTGATCGTGATTACTCTTGCTGGTTTGTATCTAGACATCACGCAACCCTTCGGGTAGTGGCACACTGGTAGGCATGAGTTTCGAGCGCCGCCAGACGAAGCAGATTCATGTAGGCAAGGTGGCAGTTGGTGGTGGAGCGCCGATCAGCGTTCAGTCCATGACCATTACGAAAACTTCAGATGTTGAGGGGACCCTGCAACAGATCTATGCGCTTGCTGCCGCCGGATGTGACATCGTCCGCTGCACATGTAACGAAATTGAAGCCGCTGAGGGACTCGCACAAATCGTTCCACGTTCGCCGGTGCCGATCATCGCCGACATTCATCATCAGTACAAGATGGCGCTCGCAGCACTTGAGGCAGGTGTTCACGGGTTGCGATTGAACCCAGGAAACATTCGCAAGCCTGAACACATCAAAGCCGTGGCCATGGAAGCGCGTGATCGCAATGTGCCCATTCGCATTGGTGTCAACGGTGGCTCGCTTGATCCTGCTCTGTACGAAAAGCATGGCGGCCTAACAGCCGAAGCCATGGTTGAGTCTGCGCTGCAAGAAATCGCGTATTTCCAAGAGGTTGATTTCGATCTCATAAAGATTTCGGTGAAGGCTTCGAATGTCCCGCTCATGGTTGAGGCCTATCGTCAACTCAGCGCAGTTACCAATTATCCATTGCACTTGGGCGTCACCGAAGCGGGTCCACTTCCAAACGGTCTCATTAAGGCAACCGCAGGAATTTCCACGCTGTTACTTGAAGGCATTGGTGACACCATTCGCTACAGCCTCACAGCAGACCCTGTGGAAGAAGCGCGTGCTGGCCGACAACTGCTTGAGTCACTCGGTTTGCGTGAACGTAAGAACGTCGACCTCATCGCATGTCCAAGTTGTGGTCGTGCAGAAATTGACGTCATTGAGGTTGCCAATCGCGCAATGCGTGCATTTGAAGACAAGAAGATTCCGCTTCAGATCGCGGTAATGGGTTGTGTAGTGAACGGCCCTGGAGAAGCGCGCGAAGCTGACTTGGGTATCGCTGCAGGTAATAAACGCGGTCACCTCTTTGTGAAGGGTCGCAACGTTGCGGTCGTGCCCGAATCTGAAATGGTGGAAGCGCTAGTTGATTGGGCAACGTATATTCACGAACATGGGGTTGAGGCAGCAATTGCCCGCGTTGACACCACTATTGCTGAACGGGAAGCAGCGAAAGACCGCAACGCATTGCTTCAAGAAAAAGGCGATGATGCTAATCATTCGAATGAAAAAATTGTAGAAATTCGCAAGACGATTTCCGGAAACTAAGTAGTTAGTGGGTTCCCCACGTGCGAAATACTGTTGCGTTGCCCCTGAGCGTTACAGATTCACCATTTCGCAGAACTGCAGCCTGACCAGCCTGTAGCGAAGTTGCGTTCCCCGAAGTGCACACCAAAATTTCGGCAGCATGCGTTGCGCGCAAGTCATGAGTTCCTGAAACATCAATGCGCTGCGTGCCAAAACGAGACGTAGTCACGGGGTATTGCCACACACTGTGGCTTACAGGTTCAGCCTCAATCAGAGGCGACGCAATCGCACTCATGTTGGCAACATGAAGGAACTCGTCAACGTTTACATTCTTTTGAGTAAACGCAGCGCGCACCACGTTGTCGGAAGAGGCCATCACTTCGAATCCGGTTCCACCTAAATACGCATGTACGTTGCCTGCTCCGAGGTACAGCGCTTGACCAGGTTGCAGTTTCACATGATGCATGAGAAGGGCAACGAGTATTCCGCCGTTACCCGGATACATGGTGGCAAGACGACCAGCCCATGCAGGCATATGTAGCGGCAGTTGATGAGGACTGGTGGTGAGTGCCCAGCGCACGCATTCGGCAAGTCCGTCGTCTGCAAGATGTTTACCTAGCTCTGTCCACCCAAAGCGAGAACACAACTCGAGGTTTTCACTGTCGCTACGGAAACCACAGATTGCTTCAAATGCCGACATCGCAACAAGCAGCTCGGGTTTTGCGGAAGCATCTCGATAGATGCGCAGAGGTGAGTCGAGCGAAATACCAATTTCGTTTTCTTGTTGATACCCCGACTGCGCTTGCTCATCGGTCGGGTGCGTTTGTAGCGACAATGGTTTCGCAGCAGCAATGATCTTCACAAGAAACGACAGCTCGCCGGCATAACTAGAGAGCGGTTGATTGCCGGTTTCGGTTTTTACCAGTGATGGTCCTGATCGGTGAGTACCGAACCACAGTTCTGCCCATGGTTTTGCATCGGGTTCTACTCCGAGAAACTCGGGAATCGTTTGTTGATCGCCCCAGTCGTAATGATGAACCACTCCACGGAGGAGTTGCATAGCGTTTACTTCCCGCGAGCCTGCGCGACCAACTGTGGGCCGACTTGCGAAATTGGAATTTCAATGGCGGTTCCAGCAAAACGGTCACGCACTTCAAGTGTTCCGTTGGCAACGCCGCGACCTGCGACCACGATGTTTGGGACACCGATGAGTTCTGCGTCTTTAAACTTCACGCCTGGAGAAATGCCCTGACGGTCATCGAGCAGCACCTTGAGGCCTGCTTCTTCAAGCTCGGCAACAAGCGATTCTGCAGCACCGGTAATGGTTGCATCGTCTTTGCCGGCAATCACGATGTGCACATCGAACGGTGAAACCTCAAGCGGCCAGCGCAAACCGTTGTCGTCGTGCATGGCTTCTGCGATGGCTGCAACAGCGCGCGAAACGCCAATGCCATAGCTGCCCATGGTGACGGTTTGCTGCTTGCCGTTCTTGTCAAGTACTTGTAAACCAAGTGCTTCCGCATACTTTGGTCCAAGTTGAAATACGTGGCCAATTTCAATGCCGCGCTTAATGGTAAGTGCCGATCGACACGATGGGCAGGTGTCGTCGTCGCGAATTTCTGCAACATCGAGTGTTCCATCAGCAGTGAAATCGCGACCATTCACCAAGTTCATGACGTGCTTGCCGCGGCTGTCAGCACCGGTGATCCATGCGCTACCCAAAGCCACGCGTGGATCCAGCATGTATCGAATGCCCGAAGCATTGTTTGTACCCAGAACTCGTGGTCCGATGTAGCCCTTCACCAGTGCAGTGTTGGCTGCGAAGTGAGTTTCGTCAAATGCTTCAACTTCGGCAGGAGACACTTGTGCTTCAAGTCTCTTCAGATCTACTTCGCGATCGCCGGGAACACCAATTGCCAATGCTTCAAGTCGGCCATCGGGATGACGCAAATTGACGACAACATTCTTCAGCGTGTCGGCGGCCGTCCATTGGCGACCATTGAGTTGCAAGTCTTCGCGTGCGTTAAACAAGTCAACAAGTGTTTGAATCGTCGGCGTGTCTGGAGTATCAACAACCTTCGCTGCAGCAACCGACGAAGCATCAATAGTGTTGGCAACTCCGACACGCACTGCTTCGGTGTTTGCGGAATAGTTACATGCGGTGCATTGCACGAATGTGTCCTCACCAATGTCGCATGGAAATAAGAACTCTTCGGAAGCCGAACCACCCATTGCGCCAGACATTGCTGACACGATGGCAAATGGCAAACCAAGCCGTTCAAAAATTCGAATATACGCATCGCGGTGCGCGCCGTAGCTGCGCTGCAAACCTTCTTGGTCAAGGTCGAAGGAGTACGAGTCCTTCATGGAGAACTCGCGACCGCGCAACAGGCCACCGCGTGGACGAGCTTCGTCACGGAACTTGTTTTGAATTTGGTACAACCACACCGGTAAGTCTTTGTAACTGGAGTACAAATCTTTTACGAGCAAGGTGAACATTTCTTCGTGCGTTGGTCCAAGCAGGAAGTCAATTTTGCGTCGGTCCTGCAAGCGAAAGAGGTTGTCGCCGTAGTCGGTCCAGCGACCCGTCACTTCGTACGGTTCTTTTGGCAACATGGCGGGGAAGTTCACTTCTTGGGCGCCGATGGCATCCATCTCTTCACGAATCACGCGGGCCACGTTTTGGAATACCCGAAAGCCAAGTGGCAGCCAGGTATACCCGCCAGGTGCCGCGCGACGGATGTAGCCCGCCCGAACCAAGAGGCGATGACTCGGTACTTCGGCGTCTGCTGGATTGTCCCGCAGAGTGCGTACGAAAAGGGTTGAGAGGCGTTGAACCACGTGCGAACCTTAGTTTACGGGGATATAATTTTTGATGTCCTTTGAAAGTCAGTGACTAAAAGGCGTGGGTTTCGACCCACGCCATTTGTTTTTTCTAGGAACGGTTTAGGCAGCGGTTTTGCCAACCTTGATGGAAATCGGGGGAGCAAAACCCTTGAGAGTATGGAGAGGAGGTTGAACATGTCGGTTATCCGTGGAAGCGCTCAGTCGAGCCCTGTTGTCGAACGTGTTCTAGCCCTCATCAACCCCATCGTGTCCGACCTCGGTCTTGACTTATACGACATTGAGTATTCGGGTGGCATCCTGCGCGTCGTTGTCGACACACAGCCTGGCGGCCCAGAAGGTGTCAGCCTCGACAACATCTCACTGATCACGCGCTTGGTATCGCGCGAGTTCGATCACAACGATCCAATTCCTGGCCGCTACACACTTGAAGTCTCTAGCCCGGGTCTTGAGCGCACCTTGCGCGAACCGCGTCACTTTCATCGCGAAGTGGGCAAAGCAATTGCAGTGAAATTGGAATCGCCACTCAATGGCGAGCGTCGTGTGCAAGGCGATCTCATCGCTGCAAACGAAGAAGGAATCACGCTGCGTTTGGCCAACAAGGAAATGACAGAAGTCAACATTCCGTTTTCCATCATTGACCGCGCAAAAACAGTTTTCAATTGGGGCCCGGCGCCAAAGCCTGGCTCTAAGAAATCAACAGGTGTAACGAAATCTAATGAAGACGGAGGCAATGCATCATGAGCAATCTTGATATGACAGAAGCAATTCGCATGCTCGCCGGAGATCGTGGCATCTCCGTTGACTCGCTATTGCAAGTGTTGGTAGAGGCACTGGCCACGGCGTACAAGAAGCGTCCTGGCGCAGCAGAAGAAGTCATCGTGGGCATTAACCCAGAGAATATGGACATCACGTTCACGGCATACGACGTAGACGACGATGGCAACTGGATCAACGAGCGTGACGACACGCCAAACAAGGCCGACCTCGGTCGCATTGCTGCGCAAACGTTCCGCCAGGTGATGAGCCAGCGCATTCGTGAAGTTGAGCGCGATCGCAAGTTCGAAGAGTACGCAAACCGCGAAGGCGACATTGTGTCTGGCATCGTGCAAAAGACCGACACCAAGTACACCTTGCTCGACCTTGGCCGCGTAGAAGCATTGTTGCCACAAGCCGAGCAAGTGCAAGGCGAAGTACGAGAACCAAATGCACGTCTCAAGGCGTACATCGTGGAAGTTCGCAAGACGCCAAAGGGCCCACAAATCGTGGTCAGTCGTACCCACCCAGGTTTGATTAAGCGTTTATTCGAGCTTGAAGTACCAGAAATCGCCGACGGCGTTGTTGAAATTAAGGCTTGCTCACGTGAACCAGGTCAACGCACCAAGATCGCCGTGTGGTCCAACGATCACAACGTGGACCCAGTGGGTGCATGTGTTGGTGCTCGTGGTGGACGCGTGCGCATGGTGGTCACCGAATTGCGTGGCGAAAAAGTTGACATCATTCCATTTAGCGAAGACGTGCGCGACTTCATTGCAAAAGCAATGTCGCCAGCAAAGGTCACCGAAGTTCGCCTCAGTCCAGACGGTACGCAAGCCGACGTCATCGTTCCTGACTTCCAGTTGTCGCTTGCAATCGGCAAGATGGGCGTGAATGCAAACTTGGCCGCACGCCTTACCGGCGTACGTCTCGACGTGAAGAGCGAAACGCAAGCAGCAGAAGAGGGTGGCGGTTCTTACGCTCCAAACTCAACTGATACAGCAACGCCAGCAGCCGATTATGCGGAGGGTGAGTGGGTAACAAACCCAGACACCGGTGCAATGGAATGGCATGCAGCAGACGGTTCAGTCGTAAGCCAAGAGCAATGGGCAACCGACACGGATTCAACTTCAACAAACGAAACTGAGGCGTAGTACTTGGCAAAGATTCTGCGCGTTCATGAGCTCGCTAAAGAGCTCGGCATGACAAATCAGGAGACTCTTGATTTGTGTGGCAAATTAGGTGTTGGCGTGAAGACGCAATCATCAACCATCATCGAGCAACAAGCCGACCGTGTTCGCGCTCGCGCTGAACGCGATGGGTTGAAGCGCGATGTTCAACCTGAAGAGCCAAAGCCGGTAAAGAAGGCCGCGAAGAAGGCTGCACCCAAAGCAACCACTAAAGAAGATGGCGATGCAAAACCGGTAAAGAAGGCCGCGAAGAAAGCCGTAGCCAAAAAAGCGCCAGCAAAGAAAGCAGCCGCAAAGAAAACTGAAACTACAGATGTAGTTACTGAAACTTCAGTTGAAGCAACGTCTACGCCAATTGTTGAGTCGCATGCAGCGCCAATCACTTCAGCGAGACCGGTAACCAGTGCAGCGCCGATTACATCTGCACGACCAGTGAGCAAGGCAGCACCTGCAGTTGCTGCAAAGTCACCTGATGCGCCGAAGCAACAAAGCGATGTTGCTGCTCAGAATCCTTCAGCAGAAGTTGCGCCTGCGGCATCTGCAGCCCCAGCGCCATCCACACCTCGTCCTCCGCAACCACCTCGTATGGGACCGTCTGGTCGTCCGATTCCGCCACCTCCTGGAAATAGTCGTCCGATTCCTCCTCCACCGAGTCGTTCTGGAAGCGCACCTGGCGCGGGTCGTCCTCCGATGGGTGGTCGCCCTGCAGGTCCTGGCGCAGGTGCTCGAACGGGTCGAATTCCGGCAAGTGCGTTGGGTCGCGGTCCTGTAGGTACAGGCGGGCCAATGCGTCCTTCTGGTCCTGGCACGCGCGGACCTGGTGGTCCAAGTAGCCCCGGTGGTCGTCCTGGAGGTCCCGGTGCTGGTCGTCCGAGTGGTGGACCAGGCCGTCCGGGTGGTCCTGGAGCAGGCCGCAACGGTGGTGGCTTTGGCGGACCTGGCGGTGGCCGTCCAGGAAGTGGTCCTGGTGGTCCTGGTGGCCCTGGCGGTGGTCGTCCTGGCAGTGGCGGTCCTGGTGGTCGCGGAAATGGACAACGCCGTTCACCTAAGAAGAAGTCACGTGCTCGTCGTCGCCAAGACTTCGATGAAATGTTGCCGCAGGCGACTACGTCGTATTCCCAGAGCAATGCACCAGTGCCCGAGGGCATTGTCATTATTGAGCGTGGATCCTCTGCGCAAGAGTTTGCACCAAAGTTGAATCGCACCTCAGCAGACGTGGTTCGTTATCTCATGGAGCACGGCGAAATGGTTACAGCGACCATGACGCTTGCAGATGAGCAAATGGAATTGTTTGCACTCGAAGTTGGTGCAGAAATTTTGTTGGTCGAACCGGGTCAGCAGGAAGAAATGGAATTGCAGGCACTGTTCGACGATTCGGATGACGACACACCCGAACTACAACAACCTCGTTCGCCGATCATTACGGTAATGGGTCACGTTGACCACGGCAAGACCACGTTGCTAGACCGAATTCGTTCGGCAAATGTTGTTTCCGGTGAAGCAGGTGGAATCACACAGCACATTGGTGCGTATCAGGTTGAAAAAGATGGCAAGTCCATCACGTTCATTGATACACCTGGTCACGCTGCGTTTACCAAAATGCGCGCACGCGGTGCACAAGTCACCGACATTGTTGTGTTGATGGTTGCTGCAGATGACGGTGTGATGCCACAAACTATTGAAGCTATTAGCCACGCTCGCGCGGCTGAAGTGCCAATCGTTGTTGCTATTAACAAGATCGACAAAGACAACGCCGATGTCCCGCGTGTTATGGCGCAGCTGGCTGAAAACGAACTCACGCCCGAAGCGTGGGGTGGCGAAACCATCGTTGTGGAAATGGCTGCACAAAGTGGTCTGGGTGTCGACGATCTGCTTGAGCAACTCAGTGTTGTTTCAGAAATTGGCGAACTCACCGCAAACCCAACGGGCCGAGCAAAGGGCATTGTGCTTGAAGCACAACTTGACATAGGTCGTGGTCCTGTTGCAACTGTGCTGGTGGACAAGGGAACCCTCAAGGTTGGCGATCCAATCGTTGCTGGCGCAGCATGGGGCAAAGTACGCGCACTCATTAACGACAAGGGTCAGCAAATTAAAGAAGCTGGTCCGTCAACTCCAGTGCAGGTGCTTGGACTCAGTGCCGTTCCAGGAGCTGGCGACGAGTTCCGCGCAGCACCAAATGAGAAGACCGCTCGTACGGTTGCCGAGTCACGCGAACAGCGATATCGCACGTTGAACCAACGTGGCGATGCGCGTGTTCAACGTGGTGTGAAATTGGAAGACATTTTCACTCAAATTCAAGCCGGCGAAGTTGCAACATTGAATGTCATCATCAAGGCAGACGTTCACGGTTCACTCGAAGCAGTGACGGAAAGCTTGCGCAAACTCGAACGCGATGAAGTGCGTGCAGCGTTTGTGCACCGTGCTGTAGGTGCAATTACTGAAAACGATATTGCACTTGCCGCGGCAACGAACGCCACGTTGATTGGTTTCAATGTTCGTCCCGATCGCAAGGTTCGTGACTTGGCTGAGGCTGAGGATGTAGAAATTCGTACATATGAAATTATCTACAAGCTCATTGAAGACATTGAAAAGGCTATGAAGGGCATGCTCGCTCCAGAGTTTGAAGAAGTTGTCACTGGCGAAGCAGAGGTGCGCGAAGTGTTCAAGTCTCCAAAGGTTGGCGCTGTTGCAGGTTGCGTTGTTCGTACGGGTGTCATTACTCGTGGTTCGAAGGTTCGCTTCTTGCGCGACGGAACAATCATTTGGAAGGGTGCTATTCAATCGTTGCGTCGTTTCAAAGATGACGTTCGTGAAGTCCGTGAAGGCTTCGAATGTGGTCTCAGCTTGTCTGACTTCCAAGACTTGAAGCAGGGTGACCTTATTGAAACGTACGAACTGCGCGAATTAGCGCGCGAATAACGCAATCTTCACGACTAAGGTCTAGGCATGTCCGCAGATCTTGAGTTTTACTTTGATCCAGTTTGCCCGTGGGCATGGATCACATCGCGTTGGGTGACCAATGTTCAACAGTTACGTGACTATGAAGTTTCGTGGAGGTTCATAAGCCTGCGCATGATCAATGCTGAACGCGGTTATGCCGGTCACGAGGCCTACGAACTTATCCATAACGCAGGTCTTGCAGGTCTTCGTGTTGCCAGTGCAGCCCGCGCTCAGGGTGGAAATGTAAGCGTTGCGGCTGTGTACACAGCATTGGGCAATGCAATTCATGTCGGTGGCCGCCGTGAAGAGTTAGCGAAAGATCCAAAATCATTTTTTCTGTCGATCGTTGCCGATGCCGGATTGCCCGCCGAAGTGGCAGCAGCATTTGAAGACTCGACTCACGATGAAGTCATTCGTTTTGAGACAGAAGCTGCTCTTAGCCGAACCGGAAAAGATGTTGGAACGCCAATTCTCACCTTCAATCCGAAATCAGCAAATGAAGCCAGCCTGTTTGGTCCGGTTATCTCCAAGGCTCCTCATGGCGATGAGGCTCTGAAGTTGTGGGATGCTGTTCAGACCATTGCGGAATCTGGCGTTGCCGAAATAAAGCGTTCATTGCGCGCAGCGCCTCAGTTTGACTGATTGACGATATGAAAGTTGTCTACACCGAAGCGCATTTGGGCCATAACCCGCAGGAAGAAATCGCGGAGTCTGGGTCGCACTCGCCGCACGAACACACAGCCCGTGCCGAAAACATTCGCGAGGTGTTGCAGGCTGATCAGTCCATGCAATTTCTTGATCCAACGCAATGGGGCATTGACCCAATTAATGCCGTTCATAACCCGGGATTAAACAACTTTCTGAACACCGCCTGGGTCGATTACCAGCGCGAAGTTCGACCAAGCAGGGAAGTAGTTCCAGACTTTTTCTATCGTCCGTCAATGCGCGACGCCATGTCGCAGCTTGAAGAGCCAACTGCAACAAATGCACGTTTGGGCTGGTGGTGTTTCGAGACAACTACACCAATTACAAAAGGTTCTTACGATGCAGCACGTGGTGCAGTAGACACTGCGCTCACCGCAACACAGTTGGTGCTCAGTGGCGACAAGTTTTCGTACGGGTTGTGTCGTCCACCAGGGCATCATGCAACAACCGACCTGTACGGCGGGTATTGCTTTTTCAATAACGCTGCTGTTGCGGCTCACTATGTGGCGTCAACTACCGGCACGAAAGTGACCGTGTTGGACGTGGACTATCACCATGGCAATGGCACGCAGCAAATCTTCTACGGTCGCGACGACGTGCAGTACGTTTCGCTTCACGGCGACCCACGTCGTGCGTACCCATACGTCACCGGGTTCGCCGACGAATTAGGCGAGGGCAAAGGCCGCGGTTCCACCACCAATATTCCGCTCGCTGCAAAAGCCGATGACGACATGTTTCTTGACGCGCTCGACAAGTCATGTGAAGCAATTGAGGCGTTCGGTCCGTCGATGCTCATCGTGTCACTGGGTCTCGATACATATGTCACCGATCCAATTTGCGACTTGGCAGTAACCCGCGACGGATTTGCTCGCAGTGGAAAACGTGTGCGCGGGCTAGACCTGCCTACTGTGGTGTTGCAAGAGGGTGGCTACGACTTAGCGAACCTTGGCCTCAACGTGCAGGCGTGGTTGCACGGGCTTGAGTCATAACGACTGAAGTCTGTTCAGTAGCTCTTGCGGCGAGCCGTTGCACTGTTCCAGTTCATCGGTGTCGAGAACAAGGTGAATGCCAGACTGATTTCTACCAAGAACAATTGGGTACTTTCCTTTCGCCGCTTGTGTCACATCTGCTGGCGCGTCGTTGATATGAAACGTGGTAAACGGAATTGGTAGTGCAGACTCACACTCTTGCCACTCTGCTCGTTTTGTAAACAGACCATGCGTAATGTCGCAAAGCGAGCAATGACGTAGGCCCAATCGGGCACCAATCCAGTATGAAATCTCACCCAATACTGTGGATTCGGCGTTGTACACACCGATGAATTCAGAGTATTGACCAGCAGCATCAGTCATGGTTTGCACCGGTCGCTGCAATAGCGAACGTTTTCCCAATCTTTGGCCCATTTTTTGCGCCACTCAAACGGGCGTTTGCAGGTCGCGCAGGTTTTCGGGGCGAAACCGTTTTTCGTCTGGGCAACACGACTCATATCTGTGCAGAGTAATTCATGGTCACGCTCATTGCTTTACGCTGAAGCCATGAGTTTGCCGACAATTTGGGTCTTCGGCGACCAACTGAATCGTGGAATTGGCGCGCTGGCTGGTGCAACACCGCAAACGCATCGGGTGCTGTTCATCGAATCGACTGTAAAAATTGCTTCACGCAAGTGGCATGTCCAACGCGCGCATTTCATTGTGACTTCTATGCGCAAATTTGCCAATGAATTGCGCAATGAAGGATTTCATGTTGATTACCGTTTCGCTAGCTCAATGCGTGAAGGGCTTGATTTACACGTACTCGAATTTCAACCCACCGAGGTGATCGCTACCGAGCCGAATAGCTATGGTGCTCGCCAGTTGGCTGCAAGGCTCGGAGTGCGAACCGTTTCTTCAAATCAATTTCTCTGTCACCCCGATGAGTATCAAACGTTTCTTGGGTCCCGAAAGTCCATCAAGATGGAGGACTTCTATCGCTGGCAACGCAAGCGTCTGAATGTGTTGATGGACGGCAACGAACCAGCTGGCGGTCGATGGAACTTTGACGAAGAGAATCGCCAGCCTCCACCAAAAACCGGGCATGATCGCTGGCCCGAGCCTGAACGATATGAATTAGATGAAGTAGACAGAAGTGTTCTTGAGTCTGTGCAGAAGTATTGCTTTGGCAAGTTGCCTGAAGGTCAGTGGGCGACCACTCGGGAAGGCGCGCTTGCTCGTTTGAGAAACTTTGTAGATCATGTGTTGCCGATGTTTGGCGAACACGAAGACGCCATGCTGAAATCCAACTGGCACCTTGCGCATTCGTTGCTGTCGCCGTATCTCAATGTTGGCCTGCTGCTGCCTGGGGAAGTGGTGAGTGCTGCAGAAAAGGCCTTCCAAGACGGAAACGTTCCGATGAATTCGGCAGAAGGTTTCATTCGGCAAATCATCGGCTGGCGCGAATACATCTGGAACTGTTACTGGCAATGGATGCCCGAATACGCACAGATGAATTCACTCGGTGCAAACAAAGATCTTCCACCAATGTTTACAGACCCTGCGAAAACGTCAATGGCGTGCATGAAGTCGGTGCTTACAGGCGTAAATGAGCGGTCATACTCTCACCACATTGAACGCCTCATGGTGCTTGGGAATTTTGCACTTATTGCAGGCATAAATCCGCAACAGTTCACCCGATGGATGTGGAACAGCTACATCGATGCCGCCGAATGGGTGATGGTTCCCAACGTGATCGGTATGTCGCAATATGCAGACGGGGGATTGCTGGCCACAAAGCCTTACGCGAGTGGTGGCGCGTATATCGATCGCATGAGTGATCACTGCAAAGGATGTGTGTATGACCGGAAGAAGCGCACGGGGGACGACGCTTGTCCTTTTACTGTGCTGTATTGGGACTTCTTCTTGCGCCACCAAGAGCGGTTTGTGAAGAATCCGCGTGTTGCTCGCCAGGTTCGCGCAGCCCAGCAATTACAGGACAGCGAAGAGTTACAGGTTGTTGCGGCGGAAATGATGAAAAAGATGGATTCAGGAACGATCTAAATCGACTTGAGGTCGTGAATCACCTGTGTCCAGCGAGCAGGGTCACTTGAATACGGCGCATAGAAACTCAACCGATCAATTACATCGCCATAACGCTTGTTCAGTTCTGGAGCAATCTGTTCTGGATGTCCGACAACCGCGAACGTGTTTAGTATTTCGTCGGTAATAAGGTTTCCCATTTCTTCCCACTTGCCCACTTTGGAAAGTGAATTCAATTGGCCTTGTAATTCGCCCCATCCGTGTAGCTCAAGAACGCCGCTGTATGCGGGGGTGCTTCCATAAAATGCAATTTGCTGACGAGTACCAGCTGACGCAGTGGTCATTTCTTCATTGTTCGAACCTGTCACCACAAAACTTGGCCCGACAATTTCAAAATCATCCATCGTTTTGCCCGCTTTTGCGCGACCTCGAGCCAAAGCGGGAAGCGTCACTTCGCGTAAGTAGCGCTCGGTGGTGAAGCCGTGGCAGATAAACCCGTCACACACTTCACCTGCAACCTCGGTCATCAGTTCGCCAACGCCAGCGAGAAAGATTTTTGGAACACCAAAGTTTCCTAAGTCGCCTTTGTCGGGGGTGAAGAACGGCGTCATCAATGTGTGGGTATAAAACTCACCACGAAACTGCAGCGGTTCACCAGTTAACCAAGTTCCCCAAATAGCACGTATTGCCTGAATCATTTCGCGCATGCGCGGAGCAGGGTGGCTCCAATCCATGCTGAATCGCTTGGTGATATGTGGCTTTATCTGGCTGCCGAGTCCCAAGATGAACCTGCCTTGGGAGAACGACTGCAAGTCCCAGCCAATGTTTGCCAAAGTCATGGGGTTACGTGCAAAGGCAACTGCAATTGATGTGCCAATTTCCAGTTGCGTCGTATGTTCTGCGGCCAGCAGCAGTGGGAAAAACGGGTCGTGAGCGGTTTCGGCGGTCCACCCACCTGAATAGCCAGCAGATTCAAGTGCTTGAGCAGACGAAGCGGCGTTTGCCAGATTGCTGGAGATACCGCCATCAAGTTTCATGCAGAGTTACGGCGGAGGTGAAGTAAATGCATGCCGTCCATGTTTAGAGCAGATTCTGACGTCGGCAGTTTCCTGCATTCGCTCCAGTCGGTTTCAATGCTTCGAGCAGTTTCAAGGAGCAGAGGTAAATATCGTTCGCGAACTATTTCCTTGCCAATTTCAGATGTATGAGTTGCTAATCCAATTGCTGCAATGACTCGGCCGTCTTCACCGCGTAGTGGAGCTGCGATGGCTTGTACGCCATATTGCAAATCTTCGTCGCTTTCTGCCCAGCCTTGCTCGCGAACAGTTTGTAAACGTGGACGAATTTGGTCGGCTGTGAGTCGTTTGCGGGGAACATACATAGACAGCGACGGAGTGTTAAGTACATCGTGCAGTTCAGTATCAGGAATTTCTGCAAGGAGTACCCTGCCCAATGCGGTACTTGAAGAAGGTAATCGCGACCCAACAGTCACGCCAACGCTGACAATTTTTGGCACTTCAACACGACCGGTGTACACAATGTCGCTGCCATCAAGTTCTGCCAACGAAACAGTTTGGTCAACTTTCTTGGACAGGTTTTCCATGTGAGGCTTTGCTGCCCCATATAAGCCAAGGGAAGAAACGTACGCCATGCCCAAGTCCACAACCTTCGGGGTGAGTGAATAGCGGTTGTCTTGACAGCGAACATATCCAAGTTCGTCCAAGGTGATCAGCAGTCGTAGCACGGTAGGTCGAGCGAGAAGCGTTCGTTCGGAAATTTGAGAAATTGTTTGCTGTATGTGGAGGCGATCAAAAGATCGAATCACTTCGAGTCCTCGAGCAAGCGCTTCAACAAAATCTTTTCTTGAATTCTCCTGCATACAGTTCCCCCGAAATAGTGATGCCTCTCTAACCGTAGCCTCGCAACCAGGGGGCTAGTCCGTTTGGTTATCCCTCAGGAACTGTTCGAGTTCGGCGGCGAGTTCATCGCCACTTGGCAATGGCCCACCACCAAAACCCGAAGTAGGAATGCCACTGTCGCTGTGCGTACTGTCGAAGGCGGTTTCTAACTGGGCAAGCATGGCTAGGTGTTCGCTGTTGCCACGAACCAATTCGTCCAGGCGTTCGCGTTGCGCGCCGGCCTGTTCGCGAAGCGCATCGCCATCTATGGAAATGCCACCTGTGTCGCACACGGCTGAAATAAGGGCGACCGCGGCAGCTGGGTAACTCATGGAAGCCACATAGTGAGGCACCTGCGCCCATAGCCCAACAGATTGAATTCCGGCATTGAACATTGCTTGCTCAAGCACGGCTTCCATGCCTGCAGGCACATCTACCGAACTCTTAATGAATGGAAGAAGCGAGGAAAGGTGAGCATCTGGTGACGTGCAGGAAATTTTTACGGCACGTGTGTGCGGTGTGGCGATGGGGTAGGCACCCATTCCCAACATGCGACGAACGTTCAGTTTCTCGCTCAGTTCAACAACACATTGAGCAAAATGCTGCCAACGCGAGTCTGGTTCTGGGCCGGTGAGCAACAACACTGGTTCATTGTTGGCGTCGTGTCCCACCATGATGCGTGGAGCAGACCAGTCAAGTTTGGTGATCACGCCTTCACGCAATTGCATGAGCGGTCGGCGAGCGCGGTAATCCACAAAGGTGTCGCCATCAAACTCGATGAGCGGGATTGCATTGGTTTCCGTAATCAGAGTCTCCATCGCCACCGCTGCCGCAGCACTTGCATCTATCCAGCCGGTCATCATGGCAACCAAGATTGGCTGCTTCAGCTCGGGTAGTTTTCCGTCGAAATCGGGGGAGATTTTGTAGTCGGTCATTCCACGCGTCAGTGTAGACGCGAAAGCAACTGCTCGGCTTTTTCTGCTGCAGTTTCTACCTGAGTTTTGAACGCGTCAAACTCATGTGGGTCATGTTCGCCCATTGCGCCAGAGATATACCGTGCGTATACGCCCTCAATGATGCATGCCAGTTTCCAATACGCAAACGAGACATAAAAGTCGAGGTGCGAAATGTCACGCCCAGATGCTTGCGCGTATCGTTCTGCAAGTTGTTGACGGTTTAAGAAACCTGGGGCAGTGGTGGTGGCGAAATTATTTGCTCCAGCGTCATCGGTTGGGCCAGTCCAATACACCATCAACAATCCAAGGTCGGCCATTGGGTCGCCAAGGGTGCACAGTTCCCAGTCCAGAACAGCAACGATGTTTCCTGCAGCATCAATCATGCAGTTGTCCAGGCGATAGTCGCCGTGCACGATGGTTGCCGGTCCTTGTTTGGGGATTCGTTTGAGAAGTTCATCGTGAACGCGGTCGATTGCAGGCAAATCTCGAGTTTTTGAGGCGTTCCATTGTCCGTACCAACGCTTCAACTGTCGTTCGATGTAACCCTCGTGTCGTCCCAGTTCACCAAGTCCAACTTCGCTCGGCACAACTTGATGAATCTTTGCCATTGTGTCGATAAGCGAATTGCTTGCATGAAGTCGTGTTGCTTCAGTCAGGTCGCGCCGTGCGGTTTCGTTGTCGCGAATAATCAAACCGTCCACAAACAACATCACGTAAAACGGTGCATCGTTTACTTCAATGTCTGTGCACAACCCAAGTGCTGGTGCTACCGGAACTTGCGAGTCGTGAAGAGCAGAAATGATTCGGTGTTCACGACCCATGTCGTGTGCGCTGGCGAGTGCATGGCTCAGTGGTGGACGCCGCAGCACGTAACGATTGCCCGATGCATCAGTCACCTTGAATGTGAGGTTTGAATGCCCACCCGCAATCAATTCAAACGAAAATGGAGCAGTTGCCCCAGTGATGTTTGCTGTTAGCCAGGCCGAAACTCGGTCTTCGCGTATTCCCGAAGGCACTGATTGAGGCGAAGTCATCACCGCCAAACTAGTCATTCTTCATATCATTTACGAAGTCGAACTGGGCGTTGGCGGTAGCGTCAAGATCATGGCTATCGACGTCACCGACGCAACGTTTCAGGTTGAAGTACTCGATCGTTCTAATTCGGTTCCCGTCATTGTCGATCTGTGGGCTCCTTGGTGTGAGCCGTGCAAAACTCTCGGTCCAATTTTGGAAAAACACTGTGATGCCACGAATGGAAAAGTGGTTTTGGCGAAAGTCAATGTTGATGAGAATCCATCGATTTCCATGGCTTTTCAGGTGCAAAGCATTCCTGCTGTCTTCATCCTGAAAGATGGTGCCGTAATGGATGGATTCGTTGGTGTGAAGCCTGACCATGCCATTAAAGAAATTGTTGAGGCTCTTATTCCTTTGGGTGAGGCTGCACTTCAACCGGTGGCAGAGGTTGCTCTTGAGCCCGAACCAGTCGTCATTAACGATGATTTCGACAATGAGCTTGCAGGTTTGCTTCCACAAGTGAAAACCGATGAAGTTGCTAAATCTCGATACCTCGAAATACTTGACATTATGGGCACAGAAGACCCGCGCACGGCTGGGTATCGAAGAAAACTGACTGCACAACTCTTTTAAATTCGCACACATACAGCCGTGTATCAGCGACTCATTGAACAATTGCAGTGGTTCGGATTTCGCCGTGTCATTTCAACCGCAGTAGCTGTTGCGGTAGTTGCTCTAGGAGCATGGTGGGTGGTGCGTGTTCCGCCCGTTCCTGTTGAAAGCACTATTTCGTTTACTGCAACTTCGCTTGCTGCAAACTCGATTACTAGCGGCGTATCTGCATCGTTACCAACTGATGCGATTCCATCGGTTGGCATTGTGGTCCACGTTGCTGGAGAAGTGAAAAATCCTGGCGTGTATTCCCTGTCGATCAGTGCGCGAATGATTGACGCTGTAATGGCCGCGGGTGGTGCAACCGCACGCGCCGACTTGGAAGTCATCAATTTGGCAACACCGCTCGTGGATTCTTCGCAGATCTATGTTCCCGCGAAAGGAGCGACCGAGCGTCCTAATTTTGCGCGACCTCAACCTGGCATGAATGGTGCTACATCAACGAAAAGCTCACCAGAATCGGGAGGCGTGGTGAATATCAATCGTGCTTCAGTAACAGAACTTGATGCACTGCCCGGCGTGGGCCCGTCGACCGCACAAGCAATCGTTGACTATCGAACGGCGAACGGTCCATTTGGTTCGCCAGAAGACTTATTGAACGTAAAGGGAATTGGCCCCGCAAAATTTGAAGCAATGCGAAAACTGGTTGGGGTGTAAATGCTGAATTACAGCGCACCAAGCACAACAGTGCTGATGGCAAGTGAGAGCAGTGCGCCTACCCAAATGCCAATTGCAAATGGCCGAAACTCTTGTATCCATTCGGGCCAACCCGACACTGCTTTACGCGTTGCGCGAAGTGCTGAAACATGGCCGACAGCAAACCACAGCACCATGCTGAGGAAAAATGCCAGCAAGTATGCAGTGTTTGAAGAAACTGCAGGTACTCCAAGCATGGGCAGTACCGGCAATGCAATGAGCAAAAGCAAAAATCCGAGCACGCCAAACAGCGAACCTGGCAACGCAACAAGAAGTAATCCGAGAAGAGAAATTGCGAGCGAAGTACCGACCGCTATTAGGCCGCCACGTTGGCGAACCTGTGCGCGGTGAAAAGCAACCCCGTCGTGTATCACGCAGTAATTGTACGAGCATCTGCAGGTTTTTCTGGGCTATTGCATCGTCGGATAGCCATGTTGTGTATCTGCGCCGTTGTGCTGTTGTTGCACGGATGCTTTCAATGGACGCAACTGCGCTCGGCGAGCAGTCAGCCGTTCAATGGTTTTGCTCGCGTTGTTGAAGACCCAGTTGCAAAATTTGGTGGCACGCAAGTGGTGGTCAACATTGAAGGCAAGCGCTATCTGGCCTTGGCCCACTCGGTGGCTGGCCGGCGAATGTTGTCGAGCGAAGCAGGAAACGTATTGCGTGTTGAAGGGGTTCGCGCACCTCTGCAGAGCACTTTGGTTCGAAGGTATGCATCGCGACACATCGTTGGCACATTCAGCGTCACGTTCACAGATGAAACAATCCTTCCCGCCTCTCCGCTGTTTCGCAGTGCAAATAAGACCCGTTCCACTATGTTGCAGGCTGCGCGGCTGATGCCACGCGATGACGCGGCCCTATTCATGGGTCTGGTAATCGGCGATGACCGCGCTCAACCGCGAACCATGATTACAGCATTTCGTGAATCTGGGTTATCGCATCTCACTGCAGTTTCAGGTCAAAACGTTGCGTTCGTGCTCACCGTGTTTGGCTCGTATATCAATCGTGCCCGCACATGGTGGCGACTTGGACTTACGCTGTTTTTGCTGGGTTGGTTCGTGGTGATGACGCGAGCCGAGCCTTCCGTTCTTCGCGCATCGATGATGGCTGCAATGTCGGCTATTGCATTTGCTCGTGGCCGAGACTTGTCAGCGCGCAGCGCTTTGTTGTACTCGGTAGGTGTTCTTCTTGCTATCGACCCGCTTCTCGTGTTTTCCATTGGCATGTGGATGTCGTCGTTGGCTACTAGTGGGCTGATTTTTATAACGCCATGGCTGAAAAAACTCCTTCGCGGTCCACAGTGGTTCACTGAACCACTGTCCACAACGCTTGGCGCACAGTTGGGCGTGATGCCAGTTTCGCTGTTTATTTTTTCTTCTGCTCCCGCAGTCTCGCTGGTAACCAATCTGCTTGCGGTACCAGTTGCAGGGTTCGTCATGCTCGTGGGAATGCCAGTTGCCTTCATCTGTGGATTGCTGATCACCATGTTTGGTCCTGCTGTGAGCCCATTGTGTGAGTTGGCCATGTTGCCCATTCAGTTTGGAACGCGCTGGGTGTGGTGGGTTGCAGCAGTGGGTGAGCGCATCTCTCCGCAGGGAATAGCAAATGTGTGGTTGTGGGCAGTTTGGACAGCATTTCTTGTGGTGCTACACCGATCTGCGAGAATGCATTCGTGACGGTGTATCTGATAACGGGCAGTGATTCACGTTTGGTGTCTGCAAAACTCACCGACCTCACCACCGAACTCATTGGTGATGGCGACCGCAACACCATGTTCGAAAGCCACGATCTCGAATCGGTTACCGCCGACGAACGAGAGTCAGCAATTGCCAATGCAGTCATGGGCGCACAAACCGAGTCGTTGTTTGGAGATCAGCGAGTTGTGGTGCTTCGGGGATTGCAAGAAGCAACTGTCGATCAACTGAAGCCACTAGTCAAGTATCTTGAGCGGCCTCTCGACGTCACGCACTTGGTGATTACGGCTGAAGGCAAACTGGCCAAGTCCACGACCGATGCGTTGAAGGCTGCGGGCGCAACCACATTCAACACCTCTCCGCCAAGTCGCAAGAACGACTTAACCACATGGTTCATGGAGCAGTTCACCGAGGCTGGACTCAAACTCGACTCGGCTGCGGTTGCATCAATTATTGAATGGCTCGGTCAAGACCAAGCGCGACTGCCTTCGCTCATCGACGTGTTGTCATCAACCTATGGCACTGCAAAGAAACTCAGCAGTTCTGACATCGAGCCGTTCCTCGGTGATCAGGGAAGCGTGCTGCCGTGGGACTTAACCGATGCCATTGACAAGTCTGACTCCAACACTGCGCTGGTGATGCTGCGTCGCATGTTGCGCAGTGGCGCGTATCACCCGCTGCAAGTGATGTCGTTGTTGCACGGTCACTACACCAAACTGATGAAGCTTGATGGTCCCGATGTTCGGTCAACTCAAGAGGCCATGAGTCTCATCGGTTCAAAGAGTGACTTCCAGGCAAAGAAGTACCTGAACACGTATCAGCGAATGGGCTCACGCAACATTTCTTCTGCAGTGCAGCTGCTCGCTCGTGCAGATATCGACTTGCGTGGAGGCAAAGACTTAGAAGAAGAACTAGTAATGGAAATTTTGGTTGCTCGTCTCAGCCGGTTAGGCGGTGGAGCACAGCGAGTTACTTCGCGGCGTTGATCTTCTTCATCAAGCGGCTCTTCTTGCGAGCTGCTGTGTTTGGGTGAATCACACGCTTTGCCGAAGCCATGTCAAGGCGCTTTACAGCAAGACGAAGGGCTTCTGGGTTGTCATCGGTTCCGATGGTGTCAACAGCATTCTTGATACGGGTGCGAACTTCGCTCTTGGTTGCGCGGTTGCGCAAGGTTGCCTTGGCGTTCGTGAGAATTCGCTTCTTTTGGCTCTTGATATTTGCCACTTCGAGTAACCGTCTTTCCTGTTGTAAGGCTGGCTGTTGTTCCGTGAATTTCGGGACTCTTCAGGCTAACAGCGACACCCACGAGCCCCCAACTGTAGAATTTGAGGGCTGAAGCGCCGTTTCTCACCCCACACCAACGGCCCAGCAGAACAGCATCGCCCACATGGATCTCGCCAACATCCGCAATTTCTCAATCATTGCCCACATTGACCATGGCAAGTCGACGCTGTCTGACCGCATTTTGGAGATCACCGGGGCGGTGCAGTCTCGCGACATGCGTGCGCAATATCTCGACAGCATGGACTTAGAGCGTGAACGCGGAATCACCATTAAGGCACAAAACGTTCGCGTGCCATGGAAAGACAATTGGTTGCACCTCATTGACACACCGGGTCACGTGGACTTTGGTTACGAAGTCAGTCGCTCGCTTGCTGCATGTGAAGGTGTGGTGTTGGTGGTGGATGCTGCGCAGGGCATTGAAGCGCAAACACTTGCTAACTGTTACCTAGCGCTTGAGAGCAATTTGGAAATTGTCGCTGTGCTGAACAAGATCGACTTGCCGGCGGCAGACCCTGATCGCTACGCAATGGAAATTGAAAAGGTGTTGGGTATTCCTGCCGAAGACATCTTGCGCATTTCTGCAAAAACTGGTGCAGGCGTTCCAGAACTATTGGACGCGGTTATTGAACGTATCCCTGCGCCAAAGGGCGACATCAATGCGCCGTTGCAAGCGCTCATTTTCGATTCGCAGTACGACACCTATCGCGGAGTGGTATCAAGTGTTCGCGTCATGAACGGTCGTATGAACAGCGGCAGCAAGTTGTTGTTCATGCAGACGAAGGCAACGCATGAAGTATTAGAGATTGGCGCACGCATGCCAGTTCCAACTCCCGTTGCCGAACTAGGGCCAGGCGAAGTGGGTTACCTCATTGCAGGAATAAAAGATGTTGGTGAAGCACGAAGCGGTGAAACAGTGACCATGTTTGCCGACCCTGCAGCCGAACCGCTTGATGGTTATCTCGATCCGAAGCCGATGGTGTTCTGCGGTCTGTTCCCAATTGACGGCGACGATTTTGAAAACCTGCGTGAGAGTTTGCAGCGCTTGAAGCTCAACGACGCATCAATTACCTACGAACCAGAATCTTCGGGCGCTCTCGGATTTGGTTTCCGATGTGGATTTCTTGGCTTGTTGCATATGGAAATCGTGAAAGAACGTTTGGAACGTGAGTTCAATCTTGCACTCATCGCTACTGCGCCTTCAGTGGAGTACATGGTGCGCAAGACAGATGGTCAAGTGCTGAAGGTGGATAACCCTGCCGACTTGCCGCTCACGAACTACATCGCGTCAATTGAAGAACCATTTTTCCGAGTCAGCATCATCACGCCAAAGGAGTACACCGGGTCGCTCATGGAGTTGTGTCAAGAGCGTCGTGGCGAACTCATCAAGTTGGAGTACCTGTCCCCAGAGCGAGTAGACATGCAGTATTCAATGCCACTTGCCGAAGTGGTGGTCGACTTCTTTGACCAATTGAAGAGCCGCTCACAGGGTTATGCCAGTTTGGACTACGAACTTGCCGGGTATCGCCCTAGCGATTTGGTGCGAGTGGACATTTTGCTGAATGCGTTGCCGGCAGATGCCTTTAGCACCATTGTCCACCGCGACAAGGCCTACAACTATGGCAACCGCATGTGTGGAAAGTTGCGCGAACTCATCCCAAGGCAAATGTTTGATGTTCCAATTCAGGCCGCAATTGGTGGCCGCATCATTGCCCGCGAAACGGTGAAGGCAAAACGCAAGGACGTGCTTGCAAAGTGTTACGGCGGCGACATTTCGCGCAAACGCAAACTGCTCGAAAAACAAAAAGAGGGAAAGAAAAAGATGAAGTCAATTGGTCGCGTGGAAGTTCCCGGCGACGTATTCATCTCGGCTCTCAAACTTGATGACTGAAGTAACTGAAGCAAAGCGCGGAGGAATGTTCCGCTCCTTGAGCAATCGCAATGCTCGTCTATTTTTTGCAGGATTACTGTTCTCAAATATTGGTTCGTGGCTACAACTCACAGCCACATCGTTTCTGCTGTACCGATTAACAGGAAGCTCAGTTGACCTTGGAATAAATGCGGCACTGCAGTTTCTGCCAATGCTGCTACTCGGTGCATGGGCTGGGGCATTTGCCGACAGGTTTGATCGCCGTCGCACGACGATCATCACTCAATCGTTATTAGCTCTGCAGGCAATCGTGTTAGGCGTCTGTGATGTTGCTGGTGTCATCAACGTTGAATTGGTGTTTGTCTTGACGGGTCTTCTAGGGATCATTGGCGCTATTGATAATCCATCGCGCAGAGGTTTAGTTACCGAGCTTGTTCCGCCACATGAAATTGGTAATGCCATGTCGCTGAACACTGCGGTCATGACCGGTTCACGAATTTTTGGTCCTGCACTTGCTGCAACGCTTGTTGGTCCTTTTGGCACGGGTTGGCTCTTCATCATCAACGGACTTTCATATGTGTTCATGCTGTACGGAGTAGTGGGATTACGAAAGTCGGAAATGTTCACTCCTGAACCTCGACCTGCGGGAGGCACGCCGGTACGTGACGGGATTCGCTTCGTTCGCACTCATCCGCGCCTGTATCCGTTGTTCATCGTTTTTTCTTTGGTCAGTACGTTTGCATTCAATTACGGCGTGTCGTTGCCAAAGCTTTCAGACACGCAATGGGGTAATGCCGAATACTTCGGGTGGGTATTAGCGGCAACCAGTATTGGAAGTTTGATCGGCGCATTGGCAACAGCCAGGTTGCATCTGACTACATACACATGGGTTGCGGGTGCGGCATTGATGTTGGGTGTTGCCAATGTCGGTATGGCCATTGCCCCGAACGTGTGGGTTGCATATGTATGGGCAATACCTTTGGGCGCAGGTGGCGCTGCCATGATCGCGGGCGCAAACACGATCATCGCTCAAGAAGCTCCACCCGATATGCGAGGTCGCATGTTGGCATTGACGGCAGTTGCCTTTTTAGGGAGCACGCCAATTGGCGGGCCAATCACCGGCTGGGTTGCCGACTATGTGAGTGTCTCGTGGTCATTGGCCTATGGCGGAATTATTACTTTGGTGGCGGCCGTCTTCATGTTCGTGTGGATCTGGGTGAAAGATATAGAGCATGCCTAAATCTGTGATGTGGTTCCGACGAGATCTGCGACTTGCTGACAACGAAGCGCTGTGTGCTGCTGCGGCACTCGGGGAAGTTGTGCCATTGTTTGTGCTTGATCCTCGATTTCTTGAAACGTCTGGAGCGCCGCGACTCGCATTTTTGTTTCGCAATTTACGTGCGCTAAATGAGTCAATGGGTGGCGCACTTGTTGTGCGCACGGGAAACCCTGAGCAAGTAGTCGCGCAAGTATGCAGCGAGGCAAGAGCAGAGCGCGTGGTGTGTGCGAAGGATTTCGCACCGTACGGAATGCATCGTGACGAACAAGTTGCGACGTTGTTGGCAAAGAATGGCATCACCTTTCAACAAGTTGGTTCGCCGTACGCAGTTGAACCAGGCATCGTTCGCAAAGGCGATGGAACTCCGTACGCGGTGTTCACTCCATTTTCAAAGATTTGGATGCAACACGGATGGCCAGCGCCGTTTGCTAAACCTTCGGTTCAGTGGAGTGGTGCTCCTGATATTGCGAGTGAATCAATTCCGCAGGACCCACCTTGTGCTGCAAACTTGCCCGAAGCAGGAGAAGATGCGGCGTGGAAGGTGTGGGAAAACTTTCGAGACACGGCGCTCGATCTCTATAACGAAACACGTAATAATCCCGATATCGCGGGAACAAGCAAACTTTCGCCGTATTTGCGCTTTGGTGTAATACATTCACGTTCGTTGCTCGCCGAATTAAACGAGACAAAAGCGCATGCAGTGTTTCGAAGCGAACTTGGGTGGCGAGAGTTCTATGCCGATGTGTTGTTCCATCAGCCGCGAACCCTTCGTGAAAACCTGCAGCGCAAGATGGATTCAATCGTGGTTGATACGGATGAACGCGCTCATCATCGGTTTGCACTGTGGTGTGAGGGCAAGACGGGCTACCCAATTGTCGATGCAGGAATGAAGCAACTACTTGCAACGGGGTGGATGCACAATCGCGTTCGCATGATCGTTGCCAGCTTCTTGGTGAAAGACCTGCATCTGCCGTGGCAGTGGGGCGCGAAGTACTTCATGAAGCATTTGGTGGATGGTGATATTGCCTCTAACCAACACGGTTGGCAATGGACTGCAGGAACGGGAACGGATGCATCGCCGTACTTCCGCATTTTCAACCCAATCTCACAAGGCGAAAAGTTTGACCCCGACGGCACGTATGTGCGCACCTGGATTCCCGAACTTGCAGACACGCCAAATGACGTGGTGCACGCCCCTTGGCTTGCTGGTCTGTTGAACCCGTATCTCGAGCCCATCGTGGACCATGCGCAAGAGCGACAAGAATCGCTCATTCGCTATAAGCAGTTATCGGTATCCTGAGAGGGATCCCGACATGCTTGACGACCGCAAAACAGCCATTCTCCGCGCAGTAGTTGAGGAGTACATCGCCACGGCCCAACCCGTTGGTTCGTCCCATATTGCCGCATCAGATGGGGTGCAGGTTTCCTCGGCAACAGTTCGCAACGACATGGCATTCCTTGAACAAGAGGGTTACCTTGCTCAGCCGCACACTTCTGCAGGTCGAATTCCGACAGATAAGGGCTACCGATTTTTTGTTGATCATCTCACACCTAATGGGAAGCTTGGCGTTGCGGATCAAATGAAAGTTGGAGAATTTTTCGACACTGCAACGGGTCGACTTGAAGAGACGTTGCAACGAACCAGCACACTGCTTGCCCAAATGACGAACTACGCAGCAGTTGTACTTGGCCCAAAGAAAGAAGTTGCCGTTGTTCGCTCGGTGCAACTGGTTGGCCTGTCGGCGCATTTGGCTACAGCGGTAGTGGTGTTGTCAAACGGTACGGTTGAAAGCGAACCAATCGAACTTGCAACCACCATTTCGGAAGATGAACTGCACCGCACCTCTGCACATCTCTCTCGATTGATGGTCGGTAAAGCGCTAGGTGACATTGCACACTTTGCAGCAACAGGCGATGTCGTTCTCGATACGTTGGCAAAGCAGGTGCTTGCAGCGATGAGCGGTCGACGAACAGATGAGTCGGTTTTCGTTGGCGGCGCGTCGGCAATGGCAGAGGCATTTGATGCTGTTGAAATCGTTCGATCGGTTCTGCACACCCTTGAGCAACAATTTGTGATGGTGTCGCTTGTGCGCGACATGTTGAATCGAGGTTTGTCAGTGGCAATTGGCGCAGAGCACGGTGTCGAACCGCTAGCTGCATGTTCGGTTGTGCTTGCACCAGTAATTGCAGATGGCACAACGTTTGGAACCGTTGGCATTCTTGGGCCCACACGCATGAACTATCCGCAAGCCTTAGCAACTGTTGAAGTGGTGAGCGATCGACTCGGTCGCAGGCTTACGGATAGCTGAGACAAGCGATGGCTGAAGATTTTTACGCGTTGCTTGGAGTGTCGCGTGGAGCGAGCCCAGATGAATTAAAGAAGGCGTACCGAAAACGTGCTCGCGAATTGCATCCAGATGCGAACCCAGGCAATTCAGAAGCTGAAGCGCAATTCAAACAAGTGTCACGTGCCTACGAAGTGTTATCGGACCCAGAAAAGAAAGCCCGTTACGACCAGTTTGGTGAAGCAGGAATTGGCGGTTCGGGTGGTGGCGGAGATCCATTTGGTGGCGCTGGTGGTTTCGGCGACATTTTCGAAGCATTCTTTGGCGGGGGTTCACCTTTTGGCGGTGGCCAACGGGGACCAAGTGGCCCGCCGCGTGGACAAGATATTGAAACGGTTGCCGATATTGCCTTTGAAGAAGCGGTGTTTGGTTGCCAGACAACGGTGAAAGCTCGCACCGCAGTTCGCTGCGATGACTGCGCCGGTTCGGGCGCAAAGGCCGGAACTTCGCCAACAACTTGTAGTGAATGTAATGGTGCTGGACAAGTGCGACGAGTTCGTCAGAGCATGCTTGGTCAAATGGTCACTGCACAAGCGTGTCACCGCTGCAGTGGAACAGGTCAAAGTATTGCGTCACCATGCGCGCCATGCAAGGGTGAAGGGCGAATCATTACGGAAGTTTCGTATCCAATCGAAGTCCCTGCCGGTATCGATAGCGGTCAAACACTACGTCTCACAGGCAAGGGTGCTGTTGGGCAACGTGGGGGAAGTGCTGGCGATCTCTTCGTGCATATCAGGGTTGCCGAGCACGACATGTATCAGCGAGACGAAGATGATTTGGTTGCAGACATTGAGGTGTCCATTGCGCAAGCAGCACTTGGCGCAACAATTCACTTGCCAACACTCGATGGCGACGAAGTGCTTGATGTTCCATCAGGAACACAGCACGGCCGAGAGTTCGTGTTGAAAGGTCGTGGTGTTCCTCGATTGTCGCAGGGGGGTCGCTCACGCGGACGTGGCGACTTACGCGCTCGAATCGTGGTTGCTGTTCCAACGAAACTCAGCGATGCCGAGCGCGAATTGTTGCGCAAATTCGCCGAGAGTCGCGGCGAACAAGTTGCTGCTCATGAAGGCGGACTGAAGTCGAAAATAAAGTCAGCATTTTCATGATGGATTTGTTGCGCAAATCATCTGCGCATGTGTTCATTAACTCGCTTGCGTCTCCGGTCCTTGAACAAGATGACGCCCATCACTTGCTGAAGGTCCTACGCATTACGGAGCACGATGTGGTGTCGGTGTGCGATGGTCGTGGAAGTTGGATTACTGCCAAGTTGGACAAACATGGCGAACTGCATCCGCTGAGCGAAGTGTTCACTTCTGCACCGCGCAAAAATTTGTTGTCGGTTGCGTTTGCGCCCGTGAAGGGCGAAAAGCCTGAGGTGATTGTGCAAAAACTCACCGAGCTCGGAATTGATCAGATCATTCCTCTCGCCCCAACACGTCGCTCTGTAGTGAAATGGGATGACGCACGCGCAGCAAAGAACGATGAGCGCCTGCGTAAAATTGCGCGTGAAGCAGCAATGCAAAGTCGCCGAACATGGCTTCCTTCAATTCACTCGATAACTGCCTTGGCAGATGTATTAGCCATGCCAGGTTGCGCAATTGCCGAACCGGGCGGAGTTGAAATCTCGCGGGAACATCGCATTGTGGTCATTGGACCAGAAGGCGGTTTTGCGCCTGACGAACTCACCACTCGGGTGCCAACAGTTTCGCTTGGGGAATCCATCTTGCGGGCAGAAACTGCTGCAATAGTGGCTGGTGCGCTCATGGTGAGGGCTGGCAGGGAGTCGCAATGAGTACATCGGAAAACGAATCACTCGATGAACTCAGTTTTGCGCGCTTAGTTGGCGAACGGCTTCGCCAAATTCGTCAGCAAAAGAAGTTGTCGCTCAGCGAAGTGGAAAGCGCCACTAATCAAGAGTTCAAGGCTTCGGTCATGGGTGCATACGAGCGCGGAGAACGAATGATTTCCGTTCCTCGCTTGGAGCGCCTCGCCAACTTTTATGGCGTAACGGTTGACCAGTTACTTCCACGGGACAAGCAGCGCGAGGGCGACACCCAAAGCCAAAGTGCTGCACCGACAAAGTTGCGCATCGATGTGGCGAAGCTTTCGTTGCGCGAAGGTAAAGAATTCAAGATGCTTGAACGCCTGTTGCGCATGATTCAGGTACAACGCCAAGACTTCAATGGCAAGGTGATTACTGTTCGCGCACACGACACCAGAGCGATTGCGGTCATGCTGGATGTTGCGGTAGACGACGTTGGCGCAAAACTTGCCGAACTTGATCTACTTTTTGTGCCGCCAACCGCGTAATCATTGATGAACCAAGCAGCCGGTCTCCACGGTGTGTATGTGCACATTCCGTTTTGTGCCAAACGTTGTGACTATTGCGCATTTGCCACATTTACCGACAGGCATCATTTGCAAGGCGAGTATGTGCAGGCATTGCGCAAGCACATTCGATTGTTGGTTGCAGGGGGTATGCCTGCGGCGACCAGCGTGTTTGTTGGGGGAGGAACTCCAACCATGCTTCCAGCCGAAGAGTTGCTGAGTGTGCTTGCAGAAATTCCTTTGGCATTGCGCGCGGAAGTAACCGTTGAATGCAACCCCGATGACATCACACTCGAGATGATGCAGCAATACTTACGTGGAGGTGTGAATCGGGTGAGTGTTGGAGTTCAGTCAACGGTTGATCATGTGCTGAAGTCGCTTGGTCGTACGCATAATCCGGAAAACGTTCATCGTGCTGTCGCGCACATTAAACAAGCAGGCTTTAAGACTTTTAATCTCGACATCATGTACGGGGCAGCAGGCGAAACCTTTGCCGATTGGAAGCAGACGGTGTCCGACGTAATCACACTTGACCCTCCGCACGTGTCGGCGTACGGGCTCACCATTGAAGCAAACACACCGCTTGCATCGCAGCCCGAACGTCACCCCGACGATGATGATCAAGCCGATAAGTACGAATGGGTAGACGATCACTTCGCCAAAGCAGGTTTATTCAATTACGAAATTTCTAATTGGGCAAAACCCGGTCATGAATGCACGCACAACTATTTGTATTGGATGCAAGGCAACTACGACGGAATTGGTTGTGCTGCGCACGCGCATAAAGATGGTAAGCGCTGGTGGAACGTGCGCACTCCAGATCGTTACATCGAAATGATTAACAACGGCGAAGAGCCAGTTTCGTCAAGCGAAGTGCTTGACGATGCAACGAAGTCACTCGAGGAATTACAACTGCTCATTCGCACTCGTGAAGGTGTGCCCACTTCGGCATTTTCCCCAGACGACCGCTCGCATCTTGAGGGCCTAATCGAATTGCATGACGACCGATATGTGTTGACTAGGGCAGGCCGATTAATGGCGAATGAAGTAAGTATTCGACTGCGTGGTGCGCAAACGAGCCAGTAGTATGTGGGCAGTAAGGGCGCGTAGCTCAGTTGGTTAGAGCACTACCTCGACATGGTAGGGGTCCCGGGTTCGAGTCCCGTCGCGCCCACT
>BJFW01000002.1 GCA_014190095.1 Actinomycetes bacterium
AACGCTCAGCCCAAGTATGGACATTCAGGTTTCGTCAAACTTTGAACGCTTGTTATTTGAAATGAATAATCGTGATGGTGGCGCAACAACAGAACAACTCAATCAATTTCGTCAAACAGGAAAACTGGCAGTAGAGCCTGATCAGTTTGCAAAATGGATTACACCGACGTTCCGTGCACATCGTGCCAGCAACGACGAAACTCTCGCTGTGATGAAACGTATTTATGGTGAAAGCGGCATGTTGGTAGATCCGCACACCGCAGTCGGCATTGCATCCGCTGAAGCGTGTGCGGAAGCAGGCATTCCTACCATCACCCTTGCAACCGCGCACCCCGCCAAGTTTCCTGATGCGGTGAAGAAGGCAACAGGAGTACACCCTGCGTTGCCAGACCATGTTGCTGACTTGTTTGATCGCGAGGAGCGCATCGTGAATTTGCCAAATGATTTGCAAGCAATTGAGGCTTTCGTGGCCTCGTGTCGCTAACCGGCATTTGAGCCAAGTTGCCACATGCCCAGAGAGGGGCTAAGGTGTAAGTCGGCTCGGAATCCCGAGCAAAGCCCCCGCACTCTGCGTCTCGGAATTATGCGTTTCGTTTCACCCAGTTGCGGTTGTTAGGGCAACTCACTTTGTCGTGAACGCCCGTTAACCCTGAAAGTAGGACCTTGTGGCCAATGGAGCCCTTGAACAATCAGCACTTGAAGCAAAAGATCGCGAACAACTTGTTGCTATTGCAGGTGCGCTCGGCGTGAAGTCAGCTTCCCGTGCCAAAAAGGCAGAACTCATCGAGATGATTCTTGAGCAGACAAAGCCAACAGAAGTTGCGCCAAAGCCGGCAAAGAAAGTTGAAGCACCAGAGGCAGAGAAGCCGACAGTTCGTGCAGAAGCACCTGCTGGTCCAGTACTTGGCGCAGACGGTGAGCCACTTGCCGATTGGGAAATTGAACTGGCAGAGCACGAGGGCACACCAGTTGCACCAGATGCCCGTCGTACAAGCGAACAAAACTCAAACAACAATCGCTCTAACAACGATCGTGGTGACCGCAATAACAATCGTCATAACAACAATCGTCATAACAACAATGACCGCGGTGAGCGGGATAACAATCGCAATGATGGCGGCGGGTTTGGTAACAACCGCAACCGCAACCGTCGACGTCGTGGCAAAGGTCCTCGCGATGAAGGCCCACAAGGTAATGATCGTTACGAAACGTTTGAACCAGAGAGCACAGAACCAATTAGCACTGAGCCAGTAAAGGTCTCGGGTTATGTGGACTTGCGCGACGAGGGCTACGGCTTCTTACGCGTAAATGGTTACCTGCCAAGTCGCGAGGACTCGTATATTTCAGTTCGCCTTACTCGCCAATATGGCTTGCGCAAGGGCGACCACATTACGGGTATGTCGAAGCCTGCTGGACGTAATGAAAAGAATCCAGCAATGCTCGACGTTGAGACCATCAACAACCTTGCGGCAGACAAGGTGAAGAACCGTCCTCGCTTCGAAGACCTCACGCCATTGTTCCCAGACTCAAAGTTGGGTCTTGAAAATGCCGCCGATCCAAACAACATGACTGCGCGCATCATTGACCTCATCGCGCCAATTGGAAAAGGACAACGCGGAATCATCGTGTCGCCTCCAAAGGCCGGTAAGACCACGGTCATGAAGACGATTGCAACGAGCATCGAAAAGAATCACCCAGAAGTGAAACTAATTGTGTTGCTCATTGACGAGCGTCCTGAAGAAGTGACCGACATGCGTCGCACTGTAAAGGGTGAAGTAATCGCATCAACATTTGACCGACCTTCGGAAGAGCACACGCACATTGCTGAACTCACCATTGAGAAAGCAAAACGCATGGTGGAATTGGGTGAAGACGTGGTCATCATTTTGGACGGCATTACACGTTTGTCACGTGCATACAACTTGGCTGCGCCTGCAACTGGGCGAATCATGTCGGGTGGTATTGATGCCGGTGCGTTGTACCCACCAAAGAAGTTCTTCGGTGCTGCTCGCAACGTTGAAGAAGGCGGAAGCTTGACCATATTGGCCACTGCACTTGTGGAAACGAACAGCCGAATGGACGACGCTATCTTCGAAGAGTTCAAAGGAACTGGCAACATGGAACTTCGCCTTGACCGCAAGGTTGCAGAGCGTCGAATCTACCCAGCAATCGATGTTGACGCATCGAGTACACGTCACGAAGAGTTGCTCTTTGAACGCAAGCAATTGCAAATGGTGTGGAAGTTGCGTCGCGTACTCAGCGGACTTGCCGCAGATGGAAACGCTGCACCAGGTCTTGAACTGTTGATTGATCGCTTGAAGACATTCAAGAACAATGACGACTTCTTGAACGAAATCGCCAAGCAGCCAACTGCATAAGTGTCTGACGCTCGCCTGCGCATGGCGGCGTCGCAATGCGGCGCCGATACCACTTCATTCGAGTCGGTCGAGTTTGCATTTGGCCATGCTGCGCTAAGTGGCAAGCAAGGTTGGGTATATGTCGCCGAGCAACATTCGCGTGCGCTAAGCCCTGCGTTGCTGTGGGCAGGTAAATACGGCGTTGAATCACTCAACGTATTGAGCGAAATAGACGCCGATGTGCTTGCACGTCGTGCACCGTTGTTTGATTTCGATATCACGGTGTGGGGCGTGAGCAATGGTCATGTGACTCGGGCAACTGCAGCGCAACCACTTGCACAAGTGAAAGTTCTCGATTCGCATGAGCGACTTGCACTGATGATTGAAACTTCTGGCGCAGATGTGGTGCGCGAACATGGTTTGCTTACAGGCGAAGTGATGGGCCTTGAGGTGTGCCGCGTGTTGAACGATGACGCTGGCGATGGAGCTCGTTTAGAAATTGGCGTTGGCGCACACGATCGCGAGACGTTTCAGTTAGTGCATGGCCGTGATGCAACAGTTGAGTCACTCGCACGAGTGGCAGAATTTGTTCGTAATCACCGTACTGAAGGCTCTGTTCCACACCCTTTGAACAGGCTTGCACCAGAGCGAATGTTGCGTTACCGAATAGTGTTATCGCCTGAATTGGTGGGTGCACAGCAACTGCAACCGGTTGAGCCGCCAATTATTCGCATGAATGTGAAAGATGAAATGCCATGTGTTGCCTTTGGTTCACTTCCTGGTGGTAGTCCCGTGGTAGTTGTGTGCACTGCATCAATAGATGTTGACGTAGTGGCCTTTGGCGCAGATGCTCGCTTGCGCACGTCGCCAGATGCAGAACTATTAATTGCAACTCATGCAAACAATGTGACCCCGTCGTTGCACAAATTGGCACAGTCATTGCGCAATCCTGCGCGTTTCGTTGAAGTTTCCCCAGTTCGCCGTTAATTAGCCCGTAGCCTAAGCATCGTGTTTGAACGTCTCTCTCAGATTGAAGCCGAATATGTGGCACTTGAGGAAAGTCTTGGCACTGCTGAAGTCTTAAACGACCAGAACAAACTGCGTGACGCATCGCGTAGATATAAACAGCAAACCCCATTGGTGCAGTGCATCCGTGAGTACAAAGAAGCAGAAGGCAATGCCGAAGCCGCCCGCGAACTAATGGCCGATGCAAAAGGTGCAGAGCGCGAACAGTTGCAAGCCGAACTTGACGGTGCAGTCGAGCGAATTGCAGAACTTGAAGCGAAGTTAAAGGTATTGCTGCTTCCACCAGATCCAAATGATGGCAAGAACATCATCGTAGAAATTCGCGGAGCAGAAGGTGGAGAAGAAGCCAACTTGTTTGCCCACGACCTCTTTGACATGTACAGCGCGTGGGCAATGCGCAATGGATGGTCGGTTGAAGTGATGTCGCTGGATAAGTCCCCAATGGGTGGCATTAACCAAGTGACTATGTTGTTTAAAGGTGACACCGTGTGGTCGCGTATGCGGTTTGAAGGTGGCCCGCATCGCGTGCAACGAGTTCCCGTTACCGAAGCGCAAGGTCGCATACATACTTCGTCGGCAACGGTGATGGTTATGCCAGAGGCCGAAGAAGTAGACGTGTCGATTGATGAAAAAGATTTGCAAATTGATGTGTATCGCGCAAGTGGTCCAGGTGGTCAGGGAGTGAACACCACCGACTCCGCAGTACGTATTACTCACAAGCCATCGGGAATAGTTGTTGCTATGCAGGATGAGCGTTCGCAGTTGCAGAACCGTTTGCGTGCAATGACTGTTTTGCGTTCACGCTTGTTGAAGCAGCGCGAAGAAGAGCAAGCGGAAAAAATGTCTGCGGAGCGCAAAGCTCAAGTAGGTAAGGGCGGACGTGGCGAAAAGATTCGAACCTACAACTTCAAAGAAAATCGCATTACCGATCACCGTATTGGTTTCACTTTGTATCAGTTGCAAGATTTCTTGGCGGGCAACGTTGACCCAGTCGTGGATGCGCTAACTACGCAATTCCAGATTGAGCAGTTGGCTGGCGCTACAAATGACTAACCACATCATGACGCCCGAAGACGCGGTGACATGGAGCAAGATGCTCGCCGAAACGACTGAGCAACTGGGCGATGCCAACGAAGCACGTTGGTTGTGTGAGCATGCAAGCGGATTAGATGGTGAAGAATTTCGTCAATCGCAAGATGAATGTGTGACGACGGCGATGGCCAAGCAATTGCACGACATGGTTCGACGTAGGTTAAAAGGTGAGCCGTTGCAATACGTCATGAGGCGTTGGGCGTTTCGACACTTAGATGTTCTTGTTGATCAGCGAGTACTAATTCCACGTCCCGAAACTGAATTGCTAGTTGAGGTAGGCCTGGCAATTGCAACTGAGCGATTGCAGCACATAGATCGCCCACTCAACATTGTCGATTTAGGTACGGGAAGCGGAGTGATTGGGTTGTCAATGGCGCACGAACTGCCGCTTGGCAAAACCAATGTGTGGCTTACCGATCAGTCAAGCGATGCGCTGGATGTTGCACGTGGAAACCTGGTTGGCGTTGGCCAAAAGGGTGGCGGGGTTCGACTTGCACTTGGCAGTTGGTGGAACGCGCTTGATAGTTCATTGAAGGGCGCAATTGACGTTGCATTGTGTAATCCTCCCTACATTTCTCGCGACGACGACGAAGTTGCAACCGAGGTTCATGCATGGGAACCACACTCTGCTTTGTACGCAGATGACAATGGGCTCGCAGACATTCGTGCAGTAATTAGCGGTGCAACAACATGGTTGGCAAATAAGGGGTGGTTGGCACTTGAAATTGGCTATCAACAGGGTGATGATGTTCGTGTGTTGTTAGAAAATGCCGGACTCGTGAATGTTGAAATTCGACGCGACCTCGCAGGCAGAGACCGAATCGCCTTAGCGCAACGACAAACTGCGTCGTAGAAAATCCAGCTGGTGCAGTAGCAAGTTTTCTGCAACAACTTCTTGCGGCGTCATGTGTGTAACGCCAACGAGCGGTAAGAATTCATGAGGCTTACCAGCATGCAGTAACGCAGTGGTGAGTTCTAATGAATGCGCCGCCAACACATTGTCGTCGGCGAGTCCGTGAATGATGAGTAGCGGGCGAGTCAGGTTTTCTGCATCGTGCAACAGTGAAGAAGCGATGTATGGCTGTGGGTCGTGCATTGGGTTACCCAGATATCGCTCGGTGTAGAACGTGTCGTACAACTTCCACTCAGTAACTGGTGCACCGGCAATAGCGGTATGAAAGTGTTGAGGTGCTCGAAGCACAGCAAGCGCTGCCAGGTAACCACCGAAACTCCAGCCCCGAATTGCCACTCGTGTTGTGTCGGCACACGGAGCGATTTCTGACAAGTGGATAAGTACTTCAATCTGATCGTTCAGCACGCTTGTTGCAAGGTCGTGATACACCTCACGTTCCCAGTCACTGCCACGACCAGGTGTGCCGCTTCCATCGGCAATGACAACACAGAAACCTTGATTAGCAAACCATTGGGCTGCGGTAAATGCCATACTGCTTGCAACCACTCGTTGTGCGTGTGGACCACCATATGGGTCGAACAGAACTGGAAGTGCAGAGCCGTCGTGGTTCTCGGGCAACACAATTGCAGTGCTGATGCTTCGATTGCCGACGCTATGAAATGAAACGTTGACGCTGAGCAACGATTGCTCGGCGTTATTCAACAATTCGTAGTGGTTGTTCACCAGTGTTCGCGAGCGTGGGTGATGCATAGTTGCGCTGCGCACCACAATGGTTTCGCCGCCAACTGCAACAGTGTGAATGCCGTCGTCGTGGGTGAGTTGAACTATTTCATGAGTTGCGACATTCACTCTCCATGCGTGTAAGACGTGTGGCTGGTCAATGGGATTACCTGAAAATGTCACGTGTTTGGCATCAGCATTTACGACTCCACGTACCTGAATATGGGGTGGAGTAATCGCAATGTTGTTCACCAAAACTGCTCGAGCACCATTGCGTTCTCCGCACCACAACAACATGTTTTCGGCAATAAGTGACGGGCCGCCGGCAACGAGTTCGACCCATTTGTCATCGCGTTCCACGTGCAGAGATTCTGTTTCGCCGGTATTCGTGTGTACTTTACGAATGTCGAGCAGCTTTTGGTCGCGCGACATCACCGATATGACGAGCCCTGACTTATTCCACTGCACAGATGTCAGATACTCGAAAGTTTCTGCGTCCCAGACAATGTCGGTCGAACGTGCTTCAAGGTCGATGACATGCAACGAAGTACGTGCATTGGTCGTTCCTGCAAACGGATACCTGCGAGTTTGTGGTTCAACAGTTGGTTGCGACGGGTCGGCGATGGTGATGAGTTCAATTGGAGAGTTGTCGACGCGTTCCACCGCGAGTGCATCGCTGTTCGGTGACCACCAGTAGCCGCGCTGCCGATTCATTTCTTCTGCGGCCACAAACTCGGCAACACCCCATGTGACGTCACTCGCTGTTTCAGGAGTGAGGCAACGCTCGTTGCCTTGCATGTCGCACACGAATAATGCGCTGCCACGCACATAGGCAACATGTTTGCCATCCGGGCTGATTCGAGCGTCGTAAATTGTGCCTGGTGCAGGTTTGTTGACTAGGACTTCGCGAGCATTGTGCATGTCACCGACAAACAGACGACCACTTACGGCAAAGGCAACGTGAAGTACTTCGCTGTCGCATGAGAACGAAACAATTCCCGCTGCACCTTCTCGTGCACGCTCACGCCGAGCACGTTCTTGTGCCGATTCATGTTCGGGTATTGAGTTGTTGAGCAGTGCGCGAATATCGGCAAGACAAATTTCGGTGTTGCGATCGGTATGGCATATCCATAGCGAATTCACCGTGTCATTGCCGGCAGGCGACCGAAGAAACAGCACTCGTTTTCCATCTGGGGAAACAATGATGTTTCGCGGTTCACCAAGAGTGAGGCGCTGAGTACGCGCATATTGTCGAGGAAACGTGTCGGTCATGCCAGCAGAGTCCCCGAATTGTCAAGTCGAACAGGAACGCCAACCCATTCGCGTTCGCACATTTCAGTTGCTAATTGCGGATCATTCGATGTTGCCCAGGCGCGACGCGAGTCGGGGAGGATGACCGAAGCGCAAATGGTTTCGGGGTTTCCATCTCGCCCATGTATCACGCTGTACGCCTCAAGTTTCGCGGGCCCAACTGCTTCGGCAGTAGTTGCCACTTGACGTTTTAGCAATGCATCAATTTGGTCTTGTGGAGACGAATGTGTAAATCCTTTTTGTGGAGGTGTCGCTGAATATGCACCGAATGAATGCTTCGTTGCATATCCGCCATTTGCCCACACGAAACCGTGAGTCTGTGGTTGTTCGCGAACCTTGTGCATTGTGGTGGCAATGGCGTGCATGACGTAGTTATTAAACGGTCCACCCGCAAACGAAAGTCCACCAGTTTGAGTGAGTTGCTGGTTCAAACTGAGTCCGAGCGACTGTGCGCCGAGTTGTACTGCAGAAGGGAAGCACGAGTACAAGTCAATGAAGTCATATTCACTCGTTGGCTTGCCCGTGAGTTGTTGTAGTTGTTCGCCACCTAAACGAATTGCAGGTGTATCGGTGAACGTCCAGCGATGAGAAATGAAGTTGTGCTCGTGGCAGTCGGTGCCAGCTTGTGGGAACACCCAATTGTCTCGTGCAATGCCTAGAGCGGTCGCGCGCTCTACCGAACACAAAACGAGCGCTGCCGACATGTCGACATCGTTGTTCGAGTTCATCAGTTTTGTGTACGGGTATCCAACCATTCGGTTGGTTGGGGAAGCAGTGCGAATCTGTTCAGGTGTGTACGAATGACGCAACCATGCATGTGGGTTGCTTTCGGCTACGTTGCTAAAGCGCGACCAGAGTTCGCTGATCAATTGTTGATGCTCACTGACCGAGCGTTGTGCTGCGGCACGAAGTGCCGTTTCAAACATGGGGTAGATCTGGATTGGTAGTGCGATCTTCAGTGCAAGTTCGACTTCATGGTTCATCACCAATTCCGCTGCAACAGCAGTTGGAACTTCATCTGCTGCAGACTCTGGTGATGCGTTCATCCACTTGGGTTGAACTTCAGATTGTTTGGCGCGACGTCGAGATCGCGACGCTTCGCCGCCCGTAAGCACGACCATGTCGATCTCGCCACGAGAAATCGCCAGTGATGAAAAGTTCACGAGAGATTGCGGAAGGTTTCCACCGTGTGGGGTAAGGCCTGTAACGCGAACATTTAGTCCGAGTTCACGGGCCACGCTGCGTGCGGGGTTTGGCTCGCGAGTAGACAACGAACGCAAGACGTGCAGCGCGTCAATGGTGCCGAGTGTTGAGACGCCAGCATCGTGAATGGCGGCGCTTACTGCCTGCGCCATGAGTTGGGTGGGGCTCAATGCCTGCGAAAGATCGTCTACATGTTGTGCGATTTGGGCTTGCCCAACAAGAACGGGGGTGCGTGGGTCCAGCGTCACTTCTCAAACTCTACTTTTCAATGATTGCAAGCGATCTATTGGGTAAAGCCCTTGTGACCTATGCTCGCATGCGGTATCTCTGATGAATTCTTCGCCTTCACCTCGCATTATTGCCATCGGATCTGACCACGCTGGATTCGAACTCAAGCAGCATCTTGTAGCCGTGTTGTCGAAGGCTGGACATACCGTTATTGATCACGGCACGAACTCCACCGAAAGCGTTGACTACCCGCCATTTTGTGCAGCAGTTGCGCGCGATGTGCGCGATGGCAAAGCAGAAATCGGCATTGTTATGGGTGGTAGTGGCCAAGGTGAGCAGATTGCAGCAAACAAAGTGCATGGCGTTCGCGCTGCATTGTGTAACGACTTGTATTTGGCAGAAATGGCTCGCTCACACAACGATGCGAACGTGTTGAGCATGGGTGGGCGAGTAGTGAGTTTTGAACTAGCAGAACAAGTCGTTGAAAAGTTTTTGACAACTCCGTTCGAGGGTGGTCGTCATGAGCGCAGAGTTGCGCAACTTGCAGAAATTGAACAACAAGAAGGAGTGCGTTAATGCCTTGGCCGTCGGAGACCCAGAGAGACACAGAAGTTTTTGCACTCATTGATAAAGAGCGCGAGCGCCAGAGCACTGGACTGCAACTCATTGCAAGTGAGAACTTCACTTCACCAGATGTGATGGAAGCAACAGGGTCGGTACTCACGAACAAATATGCAGAGGGCTACCCAGGCAAGCGCTATTACGGAGGGAACGCAGTTGTAGACGATATTGAAGCAATTGCAATTGACCGTGTAAAGAAATTGTTTGGCGCAGATCACGCCAACGTGCAGCCGCACTCGGGTGCCAGCGCAAACATGGCGGTGTATCTCGGACTCATCAAACCTGGTGACACCGTTCTTGGACTCAGTCTCGATCATGGTGGTCACCTCACACATGGTTCGCCAGTAAATGCTTCGGGAATTTTGTATAACTTCCAGTCATTCCGCGTTGGAGCAACAGATGAGCGCTTGGACTTCGATCAAATTCGCGATCTTGCAATTAAACACAAACCGAAAATGATTGTTGCAGGAACTACTTCGTACCCACGCAGACTTGAGCCACAGCCATTCCGGGCAATCGCCGACGAGGTTGGCGCGCTCATGATGTTTGACATTGCTCACATTGCTGGACTTGTTGCGGGTGGCGCACACCCCAACCCAGTGCCATATGCCGACGTTGTTACGTTCACAACGCACAAGACGTTGCGCGGTCCACGCGGTGGTTGCATTTTGACTACTGCTGCACACGCTGCAGCAATTGACAAAGCGGTGTTTCCAGGAAGTCAAGGCGGACCACTTGAACATGCAGTTGCAGCTAAGGCTGTTGCGTTTCATGAAGCCATGCAGCCAAGTTTTAAAAATTATGCTCAGCAAATTGTGAAGAACGCTGCTGCTCTTGCAGAGGCCCTTTCTAAACAAGGTTTCCGACTGGTTTCTGGCGGAACCGACACACACATGATGGTGGTGGACTTGCAGCCATTCGATGCCGAGTTAACAGGCAAGGAGTCACAACTCGTACTTGATGAAGCGGGAATCACATTAAACAAGAACAACATTCCAAATGATCCGCGAAGCCCATTCGTCACCAGCGGTGTGCGAATTGGAACTCCATCAGTAACAACACAGGGCATGAAAGAGCCAGAGATGGCATTGATCGCTGAATACATCGCGACAACGTTGCGCAACCGTGCCAACCCAGCTGCAGTTGCAGAAGTTCGCGCCAAGATTGCATCTTTGTGCGCCAAGTTCCCTGTGTACACGAAGCGTGCGTGATTGATCTCACCGGCTATCTGATCGTTGGCCTTTGTGCCGCGGTGGTAACAGCAATTCTTACCCCGCTTGTCGAGCGCTATGCACGCAAGCGTCAATGGATGGCTGAACCCGACGAACGACGTGCTCACCCAGTGCCAACTCCAAACGTTGGTGGCTTGGCATTTATGGGCGGACTCGTTGTTGCACTCATACTTGCGTGGCGAATGGATCGCTTCTCGCCGGTCATATCAGGCAACTCAGAGTTGATTGGTGTTGTGCTCGCAGCAGGTTTGATCACTGCTCTTGGTTTTGCAGATGACATTCGAGACTTGTCTGCACCAATGAAGGTGACCGGAGTAGTAGTTGTTGCGCTGATGTTGGTGTGGTTTGGTGTGACCATGTTCTATTTTCGAGTTCCATTCCTAGACGTGTTTGTGCTGTCCAATGATTGGATTCCTCTCTTTACGGTGTTGTGGTTACTAGGCATGACGCAAGCGATCAACTTGATTGATGGCCTCGATGGGCTCGCAACAGGAATTGTGGCAATTGCTGCAGCAACATTTTTTGTCTATAGCAAGCATCTTGCAGATCAAGGTTTACTTGCTCAGCCAAACATCGGTCCGCTTATTGCAATCATTACGCTTGGAATTTGTTTGGGCTTCTTGCCGTACAACTTCAACCCTGCGCGAATTTTTATGGGCGACGTTGGTGCACTGATGCTTGGTTTGTTGATGGCCGTCTCAACGAGTGTGGTTGGAGGCAGAGCAGACCCGCAGTTGCAAGGTGTAAGTGGGCAAACCTATTTCTTTATTGCCCCACTATTTATTCCGTTGCTCATTCTTGGCGTGCCGTTCTTCGACGTCCTGTTTGCCATCTTGCGACGCACGGTGAGCAGGCAAGGGTTTGCCACCGCTGACCGAGGACACCTGCACCACCGGCTCATTGCTCTGGGACATGGACCGCGCCGCGCCGTGGTCATTTTGTGGGCATGGACAGCGCTGTTGTCTGCCGTTGCCTTATACCCAGCCCTCATTTCAACTAAGCCCAACTTCTGGCCATTGATTGTTGCAGCCGTGTTGTTAGCGGGTTTTACGGTGTTTCATCCCAGATTGCGCCCCCACTCAGAAGCCAAATAACGCACAAACGCACGACTGGTTTGGTGGGTTTGGCGTCGTCAAACTAGTTTGTACTTAGTTTCACAAGCGTCAAACGAGGGCTATTCGTTGAAGAATTTTCCAAAGAAATTCGTGCCAAAAAAGGCATTAGAAACCGGCATGAGTGACACACTCGGCCGTGGTCCGGAGATGGCGCTGAGCGTGTTGGTGTTTACGGTTGTAGGACTGGTTATTGATTCGCAAGTAGGAACAATGCCGATTATCACCATTGCGCTCGTGGTGTTCTCGCTGGTTGGCAACTTCATTCGCATGTATTACACCTACGACGGTCGCATGAAAGCACTGGAAGAACAACGATCGAATGCATCAATGGCTCACCAACGCAATGGGAGTCTGAGTGAAGGCTGATGATCCTCAATACGTGTCCATTCTTGCAATGAATGACCAAGGTCCAGCTCCCGAAGCTGCCATTGTGCGCGACATTATTAAGCATGGCTCGATAGTTGCTCCCATCTTGATCGGACTGAGCGCAGTGGGTTGGGGAGTGAACGGTGCATGGTCAAGCGCATATGGAATTGCTCTAGTGCTGGGTAATTTTGCAGTCGCTGCATGGATGGTGTCGTACACCGCTCGAATTTCATACGCCCTCATGATGGGCGCAACGCTGTTTGGTTACATTTTCAGGCTGGCAGTGATCGCCGCCGCAGTCTTTTTTGTTCGTAACGCCACGTGGATTGAACTCGTGCCTTTGTGCATGACTATTGTCATTAGTCACGTTGGGTTGCTCTTCTGGGAAATGCGTTATATTTCTTTGTCGCTTGCTTTCCCCGGACTCAAGCCAAAGCACACAGCAAGCCCAACATTTCAAGATTCAACAAGTAACTAGTCGATAAAGCAGGATCACAGTGTTCTCAAACCAAATTGCAGTAATTCTTGGTGAAAGTTCGGGGCGCGGCTTTAGCTTCCCACCGATTAACACCATCCTTCGTTGGAAAGATGTAGTACCAGGAATTAACAAAGTCGTGATCATTGCGATTTTGTCGGCCGTAATCGGAATTGCTTTGTTTCTTGTTGCTTCGCTCAAAGATGGGCGTAAGGCTCCGAAGGGCAGCCGTAACTTGGCAGAAATCATTGTTGAGTTCATTGAAAAGAACATCATCATGGAGACCATGGGCAAATCAGGAATGGGTTGGACGCCGTTCTTGCTCACGATGTTTGTGTTTATTTACTTGTGCAACTTGCCGGGAATTATTCCGTTCATTCAGATGCCTGCAACGGCTCGAATGGGTATCCCTGCATTCATGGCGTTGCTCGTGTGGGTGGTGTTCAACGCAACAGGTATCAAGCACCAAGGTTTGTTTGGTTATTTCAAGAATGTGTTGTTCCCACCGGGAGTACCAAAAGCGCTATACATCTTGGTGACACCAATTGAACTCATCTCCACTCTCGTCGTTCGTCCGTTCTCATTGGCAGTGCGACTTTTCGCCAACATGCTTGCGGGTCACCTTTTGTTGGTCATTTTCGCTTTGCTTTCTCAGGCGCTGATTCAGGCAGAAACTCAGAAGTTCTTCCTTGTTCCAATCGGCATTTTGCCATTCGCCTTGCTCGTCTTCTTGACTGGCTTTGAGATCTTGGTTGCATTCCTTCAGGCGTACATCTTCACGGTTCTCACCGCGGTGTACATCGGTGGGGCAACGCACCCGGAGCACTAATTCAGAAACATCGAATACCGACAGATACCCACAAATAACTAATCAACTAAACAGGAGATAAAAAAATGGAAGCGTTAACACGAATCGCACACGCGAGCATTCGCGTTGCAGCAGAACTCACACCGGCTGAAGCAAAGGCAAATGCTGCTGCTCAGATGGCGGGTCTTGCATACGGTCTTGCAGCAATCGGACCTGGCATCGGAATCGGAATGATTTTCGGCAAGGCCATTGAAGCAATGGCACGTCAGCCAGAGTCGGCAGGTATGGTCCGCACCACCATGTTCCTTGGTGTTGCATTTACCGAAGCTCTTGCACTCATCGGCTTCGTTGCATTCATTCTGTTGAAGTTCGCCTGATCTAATGCGAGTTCACGTAACGACACTGCAAGGTGGCCTGGTACAGGTACGCGTTGCTGCTGAAACCACCGAAGGTGGAACAGAAGCAAGCGTTGCTGAAACCACAGGACCGAACCCGATCGCACCAGAGGGCAAAGAGCTCTTCTGGGGTGCTGGTTCGTTCCTCGTGTTCCTGGTCATCATGCGCGTGTTCTTGTTCCCTCGGATTAAAAAGGGAATGGACGCTCGTTACAACGGCATTCGCGAAGACTTTGAGTCGGCCGACTCAACTCGATCGGCCGCAAAGTCGGACGTGTCGAAGTACGAGGCTGAAATTGCAGCGGTTCGCGCCGAAGCAGCAGCACGCGTCGACAAGGCACGCCAAACATTGGATCAAGAACGCGGCAGCAAGATTGCTGAAGCCAACGCTCGCATCGCCACGAAGCGCGCAGCAGCAGAAGCAGAGCTTGAAGCGGCACGCAACGCAGTACGCGACCAAGTGGCCGCAGCCGTTGCATCGGTAACTGAACACACCACGCAGCTTGCAGTGGGCAAGTCTCCTGACGCGAGTGTTGTTCAGAAAGCCGTGCAACAAGTAATGCAGACTGGAGCACGTTCATGATGGCGCACGTCATCTCATTGTTGGCGGCTGAAGACCCAACACAGACACACAGCTGGATATTGCCGGAAACCGCCGAAATCATTTATGGCGGCTTGGCAACCGTCATCGTTGTCGGCGCGTTGGTGAAATTTGCTGGACCAACGATCAAAAAGAGCTTTTCGGCTCGTACTGAAAGAATTCAGAAGGAGCTCGACGATGCGGCGGCCGCAAAGGTGGCTGCAGAAAGCGATGCTCAGAATATTCGTAAAGCATTGGGTGATGTTGCCGCAGAGCGCGCACGAATTTTGGCTGAAGCAGATGCACAAGCTGCTGCGGTGCTGGCCGAAGGTCGTACACGGATGTCGGCAGAAGTTGCTGAACTTGAAGCAAAAGCAGAGGCAGAAATTGCCGCTGCACGTGGACGCGGATCAGATGAACTGCGTAACGAAATTGCATTTCTGGCATCGCGTGCGACGCCAATTGTGGTTGCTGCAACGCTCAATGATCAGATCCACAAGGACCTCGTAGAAAACTTCATTTCGAAGGTTGGAGCAGGGCGATGAGTAACTCAAAAGTAAAGGCATACGCACAGGCATTGTTCGCCATTGCGCAGGCCGAAGGTGCAGCCGATGCTATTAGCAACGAGCTGTATGCAGTTGCACGCGCATATGAGTCGAGCGATGAATTACGCAACGTTCTAAGCGATGCAACCATTCCATCTGAGCGTCGTTTGCAAGTTGTTGAACAATTGATTGGTACTCGCGCAAATCGCGCAACAGTGCAAATCGTGTCAATGATTGTTGCAAGTGGCCAGGTTCGCGAACTGCCTGCGGTGTTTGATGAAGTCATTGCACTTTCATCTGCTGGCAACAACCAAGACCTCGCTGAAGTACGGAGTGCAGTTGCACTCACGGACGATCAGCAAACTCGTTTGGCTGCAGCGCTGAGCAAAGCAACTGGCAAAGCCGTGAACTTGAAGGTTGTTGTAGATCCAAGCGTTATTGGTGGGCTTGTTGCCACTGTTGGCGACAAAGTAATTGACGACACCGTTCGCACCCGCCTCGACAATTTGAAGACCCGAATCTGATTTCGTTCTGAAAGGACAAACACATGGCTGAACTAACACTCTCCGCAAGTGACATTGCGGCAGCGATAAATAAGAGTCTCGATGGCTTTCAGTCGTCAACTGAAGCACGCACCGTTGGTCGCGTGACTGAAGTGGGCGACGGTATTGCTCGCGTAAGCGGACTGCCAGACTGCGCTGTAAACGAATTGCTCGAGTTTGAAGGCGGAATCGTTGGTCTCGCGTTGAACCTTGACGAAGACTCAATCGGTACCGTAATTCTTGGCGATGCCGATCTCATTGAAGAGGGTCAGCCAGTGAAGTCAACGGGCAACATTTTGTCGGTACCAGTTGGTGACGCAATGTTGGGTCGCGTAGTAAACGCGCTCGGCACGCCAATTGACGGCAAAGGTGACATCGTTGGTGCAATTTCGCGCCGTGTAGAAATTCAGGCGCCTGGAATTATGGGTCGTAAGCCTGTGCACGAGCCATTGCAAACTGGCATTAAGTCGATTGACGCGATGACCCCAATTGGACGCGGACAACGCGAGCTCATCATTGGTGACCGTAAGACCGGCAAGACCACCATTGCAATTGACACCATCATCAACCAGCGTGGTCTTGGTGTGAAGTGCATTTATGTAGCCATTGGTCAGAAGGGTTCAACCGTTGCACAAACTGTTGAAGTTCTTCGCCAATACGGCGCACTTGAATACACCGTTGTTGTTGCTGCTCCAGCATCAGACCCAGCACCGTTTAAGTACTTGGCACCATACGCAGGTTGCGCAATGGGTCAGCACTGGATGGAAAATGGCGAGCACGCACTTGTTGTGTACGACGACTTGTCGAAGCAGGCCGAGGCCTACCGTCAGATGTCGTTGTTGCTTCGTCGTCCACCGGGCCGCGAGGCGTACCCAGGTGACGTGTTCTACCTACACAGCCGCTTGCTTGAGCGCGCTGCGAAATTGAGCGATGCGAACGGTGCGGGTTCACTCACTGCTTTGCCAGTAATTGAAACCAAAGCTGGTGACGTTTCGGCTTACATTCCAACCAACGTGATTTCCATCACCGACGGTCAGGTGTATTTGCAGGACAACCTGTTCAAGTCGGGTGTTCGTCCGGCAGTAGACGTAGGTATCTCGGTATCACGCGTAGGTGGTGCCGCACAGATTAAAGCAATGAAGAGCGTTTCAGGAACACTGAAGCTCGATCTTGCTCAATTCCGTGAACTTGAAGCATTCGCAACATTCGGTTCTGAACTCGACGCCATTTCGAAGGCACAGCTCGAGCGCGGCTACCGCTTGGTTGAATTGCTGAAGCAACCACTCAACAGCCCAATGCCGGTTGAAGAGCAAGTGGTTTCAATCTTCACTGGCACTAAGGGTTACTTGGACGACATTGCAGTTGGCGACGTTCGTCGTTTCGAAAACGAACTTCTCGATCACATGCGTACTCGTCATTCATCAGTGTTGGCAGGAATTCGTCAAGATCCAAAGGCTGATGTGCCAAAGGATCTCGCCGACATCGTGAAGGCATTCAAGGCTTCATTCGTTACTTCATCCGCATCGGCAAGCGCTGACCCAACCGCCACAACTGCTGGCGAAGTTGGTGACGCTGCAAGCGCCAAGACACTCGCAACGGAGTAAATAGATGGCTGGCGGTCAAGAGCGTATTCTGCGCGGACGAATTCGTTCCGTGCAGGCGACGAAAAAGATTACACGTGCAATGGAGTTGATCGCTGCTTCGCGCATCGTCAAAGCCCAGCAACGTGTAATTGCCGCCGTTCCCTATTCCGAGATGATTACTGAAGTAGTGAAGGACTTGGCCGCAAGTGGTGCTGGTAGTGATTCGCCGTTCTTGAAGACTCGTGAAAACATCAAAACAACTTGCTACGTGGCCATTACCGCTGACCGCGGTTTGTGCGGCGGTTACAACTCTGGTGTGCTTCGTGCAACTGAAGGCGAAGTCAAGGCTGACGTTCTTGCCGGCAAGGACTACTTGGTGGTTCCGGTAGGTCGCAAGGCCGAGGGGTACTTCCGTTTCCGTGGATACAAAATCGGCACCGGTTTTGCTGGTTTTTCTGATGCGCCTGGATATTCAGATGCAAAGTCAATTGGTGAATACGTTGTGGATTTGTATGTCAAGGGAATCGTTGATCGCGTAGAGCTTGTCTACACACGATTCGTTTCTGCAGGAACTCAAGAAGTCGTTCGTCGTCCACTCGTTCCGCTCGATCAGCAAGTTGTTGAAGGTGGCGATGGAAAGTCGGCATCAAACAGTGACTACGAATTTGAACCAGATCCATCAGTAATTCTTGAAACTTTGTTGCCTCGTTATGTTGAAGCACGCGTGTACGCAGCGCTTCTCAACGCGGCAGCCAGTGAACACGCTGCACGTCAGCGCGCAATGAAGTCGGCAACTGATAACGCAGAAGAGCTGATCAAGACTCTTTCGCGCATTATGAACCGTGCACGTCAAGACTCGATTACAACAGAAATTATGGAAATTGTGGGCGGCGCTGAAGCACTCGGCTCTGGCAAGTCCGCTTAATAGTTTGAGAAATAGGAGCACATTATGAGCACAACATCACCAACTGCTTTGAAAGACGGAAAAGTCGTCGCGATTGCAGGACCAGTAATCGACGTGGAGTTCCCACGTGGATCATTGCCAGAGCTAAACCAAGCGCTGGAATTCACAATTAAGTCGGACGGTAAAGACGTCACCGTGCTTGCCGAAGTTGCTCAGCAGTTGGGCAGCAGCCGAGTGCGCGTGGTGTGCATGAAGCCAACTGACGGATTGCGCCGTGGTACGCCAGTGCGTAACACCGGACACGGCATTCAGGTTCCAGTAGGCGACAAGACACTCGGTCACGTGTGGAACGTATGGGGCGAATGCCTCGATGGAAACAACGACGACTTTAAAGATGTTGAGCGTTGGGACATTCACCGTCCAGCTCCAGACTTCTCAGCACTTGAGCCAAGCCGTCGTATGTTCGAAACTGGAATTAAGGTCATCGACTTGCTCACCCCGTACCTCGCCGGTGGGAAAATCGGCTTGTTCGGTGGTGCTGGTGTAGGAAAGACCGTTCTCATTACCGAAATGATCAACCGTGTGGCCTCAAACCACGGTGGTGTGTCGGTGTTCGCCGGTGTAGGCGAGCGCACACGTGAAGGCACCGACTTGCGCATGGAAATGGAAGAGTCGGGAGTGTTCGAAAAGGCAGCACTCGTGTTCGGTCAAATGGACGAACCACCTGGAGTTCGTCTTCGCGTTGCTCTTTCGGCCCTCACTATGGCTGAATACTTCCGGGATGTGCGTAACCAAGACGTGTTGTTGTTCGTGGACAACATTTTCCGTTACGTACAGGCTGGTTCAGAAGTATCAACACTGCTTGGACGTATGCCTTCAGCCGTGGGTTACCAGCCAACGCTAGCTGACGAAATGGGTCAGTTGCAGGAGCGCATTACCTCAACACGTGGTCGCTCAATCACTTCGTTGCAGGCTGTGTACGTACCTGCTGACGACTACACCGACCCAGCACCGTTCACCACCTTTACGTTCTTGGATGCAACCACCGAGTTGTCACGCCAAATCGCATCGCTTGGTATTTACCCAGCTGTGGACCCACTTGCTTCAACGTCGACAATTTTGTCGCCAGAAGTTGTTGGAGATCGTCACTATGCAACAGCTCGTAAGGTGCAGGAAATTTTGCAGCGCTACAAGGAATTGCAAGACATCATCGCCATCTTGGGTCTCGACGAACTTTCAGAGGAAGACCGCCTCACTGTTGCGCGTGCTCGCAAAGTTCAGCGATTCTTGTCGCAGCCGTTCTTCGTTGCTGAAGTGTTCACCGGTTTGAAGGGTGAATACGTCAAGACAGAAGACACCGTAGAAAGCTTCGAAGCGATCATTAAGGGTGAACTGGACGAAATTCCAGAGCAGGCCTTCTTGAACGTTGGTGGCGTAGACCAAGTGCTTGCAAAGGCGAAGTCACTGCAGGAGAACGCTTCATAATGGCTTCAACCGGTGCCCTTCGCGTAGAACTGGTTTCGCCAGAGCGCGTGCTGTTTTCAGGTGAGGCCAAACAGGTCATCACCCGCACGCTCGACGGTGGCGAAATTGCGTTCTTGCCAGGGCACACTGCGTTCCTCGGCGCTCTTACCGAGTGTCATACGCGCATCTACCTTTCTGATGGAAAAGTGCAAGATGTTGCGGTGCATGGTGGTTTCGTAGAAGTTGCACCCGATCACGTCACGATTCTTTCCGACTCTGCAGAACTTGCAGAGTCAATAGATATCTCTCGTGCGCGTGCTGCAAAGGAGCGTGCAGAGGCTGCAATTCGTGGCGAGCACGATGCGACGGTTGAATCTGCTTTGCGTCGTGCCCATGCGCGACTGTCTGCCGCTGGCGGACTAACCGAGACGCGTGCCGCGCACTAACTATCCATTTACGCAAGCACTCATCACGGGTGCTTCAAGCGGCATCGGGGAACAGATGGCGCACATGTTGGGCAAAGCAGGAGTACCGATGGTTCTCGTTGCTCGCCGTGGTGATCGCTTGCAAACTATTGCCGATCAATACAAAAACGTTGAAGTATTAACAGCAGATTTGCTGACTATAGAAGGCGTGGCAGCGGTCGAAGCGCGATTGCGCGACACAGCAAAGCCACCAGTTGACTTCGTTGTCAACAATGCTGGCTTTGGAACGTCGGGCCCAATGCATCGCATTGACCCCAATCGTTTAGCCAATGAAGTGCAACTCAACGTGGTTGCACTCATGCGCATAACAAGTGCTGCGGTAAACCTCATGCTGCCTCGCGGTCGCGGGTACATCTTGAATGTGTCCAGTGTTGCTGGCTTCCAGGCTCAACCAGGACTCGCCGTGTATTCAGCAACGAAGGCATTTGTTACTAGCTTCACCGAAGCAGTGCATCAAGAACTTACAAACACCGGCATCCGCGTAACTGCTTTGTGCCCTGGCCTAACAAAGACTGAATTTCAGTCGGTGTCAAACACGAGCAAATATGAAAGCAAATTCCCGGCAGTGGCATGGACCTCGGTGAAGTTGGTTGCACGTACGGGAATCAATGGAGTCATCAAGGGTAAGCCAATTGTGGTGCCAGGAATTTTGTATAAGACAATGGTCGGAATTGTCGACGTATTGCCACGCAGTGTGGGCCGTTGGTTTATCGGCCTCTTTATGCGCCGCTAAACACGCTCACTTCGTATCGGTTGACGAGTAAGCCGCGAGGCGATCGTGGCGATGATGGGTGTCGATGTAACGGATCGTTCCGCTTCGACTGCGCATCACCAAGCTATGACTACGTGCGCCGTATGCGTCGTATCGCACACCGCGCAATAGTTCTCCGTCGGTCACTCCCGTTGCAGCAAAGAAGATGTCTTCTCCACTTATGAGGTCGTCGGTAGTGAGTACTTTATTGAGGTCGTAACCAGCATCTTCGGCGGCTTTGCGTTCTGCGTCGTTACGAGCATGAAGACGACCGATGATTTCACCACCCATTGCTTTCAAGGCTGCTGCTGCTACAACACCTTCTGGCGTTCCACCTATACCGAACAAAATATCGACACCTACTTCTGGTGAAGCAGCAGCAATTGCTGCGAAAATGTCGCCGTCAGAAATGAGGCGAATACGAGCACCAGTTGAACGAACCTCGGCAATCAGATCGTTGTGGCGGTCACGTTCAAGAATCATGACAGTGAGTTCGCTGACGAGTTTCTTCGTTGCACGTGCAACTTCTTGCAAGTTCTTTGTTGGCGACCAGTCGAGGTCTACTGCGTGCGCTGCTTCAGGACCCACAGCAATTTTGTCCATGTACACGCACGGGCCAGGGTTAAACATGGAACCGCGCTCGGAAACTGCAATAACGGAAAGCGCATTTCCACGACCAAGCGAGGTGAGGGTTGTGCCGTCAATTGGGTCAACGGCAACGTCGGTATTTGGCATGCTGCCGTTACCGACGCGCTCGCCGTTGTAAAGCATTGGGGCTTCGTCTTTTTCGCCTTCACCAATAACCACAATGCCGTCCATGCTCACCGTGTCAAGCACGTTGCGCATGGCATCTACTGCTGCGCCGTCGGCGGCGTTCTTATCGCCTCGACCCACCCAGCTGGAGGCTGCGAGTGCTGCGGATTCGGTGACGCGCACCAGTTCCATTGCGAGGTTACGGTCGGGTCTTTCGCGTGCTGGCATGGCTCAAAATCTAGTCGCAATTCGCATTTGGACTGAAACGAAGTAGCGTTCGGGACATGAGCGATTGGAACCCCAAAGACCCAGAGGCGCTCACCACGCGTTACGACCTTGCCGATTGGTCGGTCGACGATCGAGCCGATGTTGCTGCAGCACTTGCAGATGCAGAAATCGCCCATTCATGGGATGGATCGGAGTTGTTGGTTGCTCAAGACACCGAACAAGTTGTTGACGCAATTTTGGATGAGATTGAAGACGAACTTGACAATCATGAAGATGGAGACGACGAGTCGGGCGAAGACAACATCACCGAATATGAATTAGATGAATGGTCGGAAGGCGAGCGCAAGCAGCTGTGCGACATGCTCGACAATTTAGACATTGGTTACCGCTGGGATGGCACAATGTTGCTCGTTCCAATTGGAGTTGAAGCAATTGTTGACTCTTGCTTGGACTCAATTGATAGTCGTGGCGTAACGTTTGTAGATGACAACAACTGAAACTTCGGGTCAATCTGAGGTTCTAGCCGAAGTGGAGTTTTGGCACTCCAGACCAATTACTCCGACACGGCGGTTGTCTCTCGGTGGGCTCAACTTGCCTATAGACCCAACTCCTGGACTTGGCGGAATCTTGCTTGGTGCAATTGTTGCTGCTCATGCTGGAGAGGTTCACGAAGATTTGATTCCCGATGTACATCGTTTGATTTCACAAATTGAACAAGGTGATCGCATTGTGCAACCACGATTGCGTCATCGCTTTCAGGCCGACAGACATGGTCTTGCTCGAAGTGTTCATCGCATGATTGGCGAAAATGATTCCATTCGATTTGAGTTTTCTGAAGGTGGAACACCATTGCAACACGTGCTTGGGGCCGTGTATGTGCTTGAACGATTAGACCCAAGCATTCGCAAGAGACTTGCTCCTCTGTTGTTGAAGGCAATGAAGTGGCGTGGGCCCCTCAATCAAGCGTTTGTTGCATACTTGGCAGGTAGCAATGCATCATCCATTGCTGCAATGGCAGACCCACGAGCATGGGCACTTGAAATGCTGGGTTTCCCACCAGGAACGGTGAAGCCGTCCAAGCGTGAAATTCAAGTTCGATTCCGCGAAAGTTTGCGCGATGTGCACCCAGACCACGGCGGTGATTCGCGAACGGCAAGTGCAAACATCAACGACTTAAGCGAAGCACGTCGCGTCTTACTGAGCTCATAGCCCTATGGTGCGCGGGGTGGTGCTGTTTCCTGGTGCAGGAAGTAGTCGAGACCATGGTGCGCTCATTGCCATTGAGAATCAACTCAGCCCACTTCCTGTGCTGCGAGTCGACTTTCCGTATCGCAAGGCGGGAAAAAAGTTTCCAGACAAGACACCGGTGTTGGTGCAGTGTGTGAAGGATGAAGTGCGAACAGTCGCCAAATCACTTGGATGTGAGACGACTGACCTGGTGATCGGCGGTCGTTCTATGGGTGGTCGTATGTGCACCATGGCAACGTCAGACGAAAAGGACGCTTTGCAAGTTGCAGGCGTGGTGTGCATTGGTTATCCACTGCATCCGCCCAAAAAACCGGATCAATTACGAACCGAGCACCTGCCACGATTGACTACACGTGCACTGTTTATTAGCGGAACCCGCGACGAGTTCGGAACCCCCGACGAGTTGGCGAGCGCGTTTTCATTGCTTCCTTCACCACCTGCTGTTCACCTCATTGAGGGTGGTCGCCACGAACTAAAGGGCCACGATGAACACGTGGCCACACTGTTACAGAACTGGCTACGAACCCTGTAGGTGAGCGTCTTCGGGGTTGATGTCTTCGAGTTCGCGATGTGCGGTTTCTGGGTATTTCGCCGCAACGAGCGCTGCAACGATGACAGGGCCCAATGCAAAAGTGAGCATGACGCGCCCGTATGACATGCCGTTGTCGAGCAGATAGCCGGCGACGATTAGTCCAACGCTTCCGCCAATAAGCGAAGCAACCATGATGAGAATGGAAGCCATATTGCGGTGTGCGGTTGGGAAAAGTTCGCTGCGAAACACCGCCATTGCTGGATATGAAACTCCAAGCAGCACGCCACCAACAATTGCAAAGAGCCACATTGCAAAACCCTGCAGTGCAAATGACGAAGCAAACAGCAATGTTCCTGTTGGCACGGTGACAATGGCTACTGCTTTGCGCCCTATCTTGTCGGCAAGGCGACCGCCAGCAACTAATCCAACTGTTGCAGGGATTGTAGTGAGAGTGATGAACGCTGAAATCTCGAGTGCCGAATATCCACGCACATCTTTGAGGTAACGCGACTGAAAAATTGATGCAGTTGCTACGAATATATTGGTGAGCACGGCTACGACAACTTGAAGCCACAAACGGTCACGGTGAATATGGGTTTCTACATCAGTGTGGTGAATTTGCTCTTCATGTAGTGCGAGGAATCGTTGCGTTTCAGGAAGCGAGCGAGTAAGAACATACGCCACGGCCAACCAGGCAATGCCAATCAAATAGACAAGCCGCCAGGATGATTCGGAAATTCCTGCAAGCGGAATTGCTCCAACAGCAGAACCTGCACCAACACCACTACCCACAGCCAAAATGCTGAGAGCCCATGCCCGCGTGTTGTTTCCCATTTCTTCAGTCGCAAACACCAACACAAATACGGTGAGTGCGATGCCAAGTGGCCGCCCAATAGTTTGTGTTGCAACGAGGAATGTAAACGACGGCGAAAGTGCGCCAAGTGAAATGATGAGCGGCGCAATCCAGGCAAGACCAATGATGACGCGACGCCTTCCAACTTTGTCTGCGTATGAGGCAATAGGGATAGCGATGATCACGCCCCAGCGCACGATGGCTGCAGCAAAACCCTGGCCTTGTTCGGAAATATTGAATTCGGTCGATGCATATGCAACGGTTTGTGTAAATACGGTGTTCACGTAGGCGGCAGGAAGACATGCAAGCCAGAGCAATTTGAGCACGCTTTTTTGTCGAGCAGTGAGTGGCTCAGGCGCAGAAAAACCCCATATTCGGCTGTTTTTCCTAGGGTAAGTGCTACTTATTGCCACTGCGCGAGCATACTGATTGCGTCATGCAGATCGTCGTTGAGCATTCCGAAGCACTTCGGGGCGAGGTTCAGGTTCCGGGAGCCAAGAATTCGGTTCTCAAGCTGATGGCCGTCACCCTGTTGGCTGAGGGCGAATATCGCCTAACCAATGTTCCTGATATTGCCGATGTTGACACCATGTGCGATCTACTGCGAGCTCTTGGAGTGCAGTCAAAAAGAATTGGCACACATGAACTGTTGTTGACCAACTCGGGAAACATCACACCAATTGCTCCTTTTGAGTACGTAGATCGCATTCGTGCATCCATCAATGTGCTTGGGCCACTTGTAGGCCGGTACGGCAGTGCAGATATTGCAATGCCAGGTGGCGATGACTTCGGTTCGCGACCAATTGATTTGCATGTGATGGGCCTAGAGGCAATGGGCGCAAAGTTTGAACTGAGCAAAGAGGGCATTCGTGCAACAGCAAAAGAATTGCGTGGTGCATCAGTTGAACTGAAGTTTCCAAGTGTTGGCGCAACCGAAAACATTTTGACGGCTGCAGTCTTAGCCAATGGTGTGACAGTAATTGATAACGCTGCGCGAGAGCCAGAAATTGTTGACTTGTGCAACATGCTCGTGGACATGGGTGCAGTCATTTCGGGAATTGGCACCGATCGACTCTCTATCACTGGCGTGAAGCAAAATCAGTTGCACTCCACAGATCACGAAGTAGTGAACGACCGCGTTCAAGCCGCTACCTATATTTCTGCTGTTGCCGTAACTCGCGGTGACGTATTCGTTCGAGGCGCACGTGCAGAGCATATGGAAATGCTGATCAATCGATTTTCTGAAATGGGTGTAGGCATCACTCCACAGCAAGATGGTTTGCATGTGAACTGTCACGGACGATTGCTCTCGATCGATTTTGCAACACTTCCATACCCAGGAATTGCAACTGATTACAAGCCATTGCTCGTTGGCATGTTGGCCGTTTCAGACGGGACAGGAATTGCTACGGAGAATTTGTATCCAGGTCGTTTTCGGTATGTCGATGAGTTAATGAAACTTGGTGCCGACGTGCGTATTGATGGGCATCATGCCGTGGTGCGTGGAGTGGAACAGCTTGTTGGCGCACCGGTGAATGCTCCAGATATTCGTGCTGGCGCCGCACTTGTCGTGGCTGGTTTGGTTGCAACTGGGCAGACCATTGTGAGCGACATCCATCACATCGATCGCGGGTACGACGATCTAGTTGGTCGTTTGACGGCCCTTGGTGCCAGGATTACTCGGCGTTCGTAGCCAAGGTTTCATCAGAATCGGCAATGCGCTTAGCGGCAATGCGTTCAGCGCGCCGAGTTGCCTTCCAAAGCACGAGCACAATCACGAGAATTGGTCCAGCAACGAGCAGGATTTCATCCCAACCACCTTGGTGAGCAAGCACCCCCGTATCGTAGAGGCTTGAAGATGAATTGGAGTATTCAGTGAGCATGCAACAACAGGTTGAAGAAACCATCGAAGTGATCCGCCCAGCGTTGCAAGCCGACGGTGGCGACATTGTTTTGAAGGAAGTTGATGAAGCCACGGGGATTGTGAAAGTGACTCTTGTTGGAGCATGTGGAACATGCCCTGCATCCGATCAAACATTGAAAGCCGGAATTGAACGCATCATGCGCGATCGTGTTGACGGTGTAACCGAGGTTGTGGCGGTTTAGGGCGTGGCACAACGCATTTCGGATCCTTCGCAGTTATTTGATTTGGCTGTTACAGGGGATCGTGGTGCGCTTGCTCGATTGCTGTCGCTCATTGAACGCGGCGGGGAAGATGCACGAACGATTGCTCGTCTCACATACCCGAAAAGTGGTAGTGGCTACACCGTAGGAATCACTGGCGCGCCTGGCGCTGGAAAGAGCACGCTCACGAGTGCGACCATTGGTCACTTGCGTGCGAGCGATACAAAAGTTGCAGTGCTCGCAATTGATCCGTCGTCACCTTTTACGGGTGGCGCAATTCTTGGAGATCGCGTTCGCATGCAAGATCATGCAACCGATGCAGGCGTGTTTATCCGCAGCATGGCAACACGCGGGCATCTTGGTGGTTTGTCTTTAGCAACTAGTGAAGCGATTCACCTGCTGGACGCTGTTGGGTGCCCGTGGATTTTGGTCGAGACAGTTGGCGTTGGTCAGGTGGAAGTTGAAATTGCAGGCAAAGCTGACACCACAGTTGTAGTAGTGAACCCAGGTTGGGGCGACTCGGTGCAAGCAAATAAAGCCGGCCTCATGGAAATCGCAGACATTTTTGTGATTAACAAAGCAGACCGTAAGGGCGCAGACGAAACTCGTCGCGACCTAGAGCAAATGCTTGATTTGTCAGACATCGGCCATGACGATTGGCGTCCACCAATCTTGCAAACTTCGGCCGTGTCGGGTGAAGGTGTTTCCGAGTTGTGGAACACCGTTCTGGCGCATCGCGAATTCATCCTGTCGAGTGGAAAGCTCGCGCAACGCAGGTCGTTTCGATTGCGCGAGGAATTACGTGCAATTGTTGAGCGTCGTCTTGAACTACGTGCCCGCGAAATATGCACAGGCGAGAAGTGGGATGGCCTTGAACAGCAAGTGCTTAATCACATGGTTGATCCATGGGCGGCTGCTGACGACATGCTGAAGGGCATTGGCGCGTAAGCAAAAATGAAGTTGCGCATTGAGCCAGACGTTCGCCCTGTAGTTACTTCTGCACTTGCGCTCAGCGGCGCGGTTGGCGTGTTTGCACTTGCGTTTGGCGTGCTTGCAGTTGGAGCTGGAGCCAGCGTATGGCAAACATGCGCGTTGAGTTTCTTTGCATTTACTGGGGCGTCACAGATGTCGGCGATGTCAATTGTTTCAACAGGTGGAACAGTGTCGGCGGCATTGGGGAGTGGTTTGTTGTTGGCTGCTCGCAATGGTGTGTATGGTCTGGCGTTGTCGCCATATTTTGGAGAGTCGTTGGGCAAACGACTTCTAGCTGCGCACTTTGTTATTGACGAAACCACAGCAATGATGACCGCGCAAACAAATCCGCGATTACAAAAGATTGCATTCTGGACAACAGCAATCGCGTTGTTCTCATTGTGGAACCTGGGAACGCTGATTGGTGCGGTACTTGGTGGTTCGATAGATCCTCAAACTTATGGTCTTGATGTTGGGTTTACGGCTGCGTACATAACAATGTTGGTTCCACATTTACGAACAAAAAATGGGCGTATTGCGGCAGCAGGTGGAGGGTTGCTCAGCGTTGCGCTTGCACCGCTTTTGCCCGTTGGGCTTCCTATTTTGGTTTCGGGACTTGCAATTTTCGTTGGTGTGAAGCCGCAGCGAGTACCGGCATCTGTATGAATCTGTCGTGGACGCTCGTGATCTGGTTGTCAGTTGGTGCTTACGCGTTCAAGATGCTCGGATTCGTCGTGGTGGGTTCGCGCACATTGCCCGATGTACTGGCGCGATGTCTCATGCTCATTCCAGCTGCACTGCTGGGAGCAATGGTGCTCAATGGCACATTCACTGATGCTCAATCAATTGTCATTGACGAGCGTGCAATTGGATTGTTGGTCGCGGTAGTTGCTGCCTGGCGAAAACTGCCACTCATTGTTGTTGTCGTGCTTGCTGCTACAACAACGGCGATACTCCGTCTGGTGTGACCGCTATCCCTCAACTTTGGGTTAAATCTTGGAGATTGGTTACGCACGCTGTCCAATACTGCACAAAGATTAAATCGTGGGAAAGTCCCACCAGTTAAATCGAGGAGACCCCCTTAATGAAAAAAGTACTTGCTCTCGCTCTTGTAGCGAGCATTTCGTTAGTTGCATGTGGTAGCGATGCATCAACAGAAGTTGTTGAAACAACAGTGATGGAAGAAGTCGCCGCAAATGACATCGTTGCTGTTGCAAGCAGCACAGAAGGTTTTAGCACCCTCGTAGCAGCACTCAGCGCCGCAGGTTTGGTAGAGACACTTCAGGGTGAAGGTCCATTCACGGTGTTCGCACCAACCGATGATGCGTTCGCAGCATTGCCAGCAGGCTTGCTCGAGAAGCTGCTCTTGCCAGAAAACATTGGCGTTCTGACTGCAATCTTGACCTACCACGTAGTGGCTGGAAAAGTAATGTCAACCGACGCAACAACCGGTGATGCAGCAACAGTCGAAGGTTCGACGTTGGCATTGGACACAATGAGCGGTGTAAAGGTGAACGATGCAATGGTGATTGCTGCAGACGTTGAGGCCAGCAACGGCGTGATCCATGTGATCGACAAGGTGCTTGTGCCACCAACAGTTGATCTTGCATCACTCTAGATACAAGTAACGGTGAGGTGGTTGGGCTTTGGCTCAACCACCTCATTTTTTAAATACGGATAGTGGTTAAGCGTTCGCTTCAACAATCTTTTTGAGTTCGCGCAAGTTGCGCTTCCAAATCATTCCCATCACCAATTTCGCACCCACGAGTTCGCCAAGCTTTCCGCCAAGCCACCATGGGAAGTTCAGTTCTTCCGCCCAAGTAAAGGTGGTTCCGCCGAGGTGTGGGGTAAGCGTAAATTTGCCAGTTCCTGTGACTACACCAACATGGCGCACACCCATGACCTGCTGCGGGATCCATTCGGTGATTTCCATTTTGTCGACAAGCTTGATCGGCCCAACTTTTGTGTCGCAAAAGAACTCAGTTCCAACTCCACGTCGCTGATCTTTGACAAAGCGAATGGCGACAGCATCAGCCATCCAGTCCACGTGGTTTTCCACAGGTTCAACGATGCTCCACACATGTTCTGGTGTTGCGTTGAGTTGGATGCTTACTTCAATGTGTGCCATATGCGAACCGTACTACGACTTGTTGGTATGCGCTTTGCCGTACACGGAGATTTGTCGGCGTGAATGTTCGTTAAATGGGTCTTTGGCGTAGGTTTCCCAGCGTTGTTCAAGTTGAAGTCCCGCTCGTGTGGCCATTTCGTCAATCTCTTGTGGAAAAGCAAAGCGGACTTTCCATTCGCGACGCACTGCTTTTTCACCAACTACCTCGATAAACACACCATTAATCAATTGCTGTGCCTTATCGACATTTACTTCGCTTGTGATGTAACCGCGTGAGGAACTGCGATGGGGGGTTGGTCCACTGTGCTCGGGCATGTCGGCGCTGGGCACGAAGCAATCAACAATGATGTGGCCGCCAGTGGATAGCGACTTGGCGCAGCGAATGAGGCACTCTTGCTGTTCTTGTGCGCTGAGCAAGTTGAACAGTGTGTTGTAGGCGAGAAGCACAACGCTGAATGGTCCTTGAGCCATGTCACGAACCATGTGCCCAAGCTGTGCGTCAATTAACTCGGCTCGTGGTTTGGCGGCAAGTTGGTCAAGCATCGCTTGCGATGAATCAATCCCGCTCACGTGAACTCCGCTGCTTTCACCCGCTAACGCAATGGGGAGTGCAAGCCTGCCAGTTCCTATACCCAGTTCGTAGACGCTTCCGTTTTCGGCAAGTGACAGAACGAGAGCAACCACCTGATCGATGTTGTCTAAATCCCGATACCACTCGTCATAAATGTCGGCGAAGTTGTCGCCATACGGATTATCGGAATATTCCACCTCTCCATTCTCGCCGAGAACTTCGGTAATCAGTCAGCCATTAGTCTGAAGGCATGGGTACATATCTTGATCATGCAGCGAGCACGCCAATGCGTGCCGAAGCGATTGAGGCAATGACCCCATATCTCGACGGAATGTATGCAAACCCGTCGGGATCGCATCGCTTTGCCCGCGAGGCACGCAAAGCATTGGACGAAGCTCGCGATCTTGTCGCTGCAACGCTGGGTTGTAAGCCCGGCGAAGTGGTGTTCACCAGTGGCGGAACCGAAGGTGATAACCACGCAATTCTTGGCGCTGTCCGCCGTCTCGGTGGCGTTGCCGTATGCCCGGCAGCTGAGCATCACGCAGTGCTGCATTGTGTTGAACATGTAAACGGCGTTGTAGTTCGTGTGAATAGTTTGGGAACTGTAGACCTCGAAGATTTGCAGCGAGTGCTTGAAGAGGCAACAGACGAACAACCGATCACCGTTGTATCGGTAATGGCGGTGAACAACGAAGTTGGCTCAATTACGCCGATGCGCGATGTTGCGCGAATTGTTCGCAAGTACGCACCAAATGCAATTTTGCATACCGATGCTGTGCAAGCTGCATGTTGGTTGGACTTGCGTGAGATCACTCCACTAGTTGATGCACTGTCACTTTCGGCACACAAGTTTGGCGGACCAAAAGGTGTTGGTGTGATGATGATCAAAACTGGAAAGAATCTTGAACCACTTATTTTTGGTGGCGGTCAAGAGCGAGATCGCCGAAGCGGCACGCACAACGTTTCGGGAATTATTGCTACGGCTAAGGCTCTTGAAGTAACTGATAGGACACGTGCAGAAGAAACCCAGCGTGTCACGAAATTGCGCGATCGATTGGTCGACGAAATTCGTGAACAAGTAGATGGCGTGTTGGAAACGGTTCCGCGCGAACATCGTGTTCCTGGTGTCGCGCACTTGTGCTTTTCTGGTCTTGAAAATGAAGCCTTACTGTTTCTGTTGGATCAGGCAGACGTGTATGCATCTGCTGCATCGGCCTGCGCCAGTGGGGCAATGGAACCTTCGCATGTGTTGGAGGCAATGGGTATTGCACGGTCGTGGAGCAGTGGGGCACTGCGTTTAAGCCTTGGCCACACCACAACCGACGCAGAAATAGACCTAGCGGTTTCGGCCATTGTGTCTGCAGTAAATCAGTTGCGTCGTTAGCCTTTAGTTCATGAAAGTGCTTGTTGCGATGTCGGGAGGCGTAGATTCGTCCGTCGCTGCCGCCGAGTTGAAAGCCGCAGGGCACGAAGTTGTTGGAGTCACCATGCGCTTATGGGGCGGCGAGAGCGACACGGGTTGTTGCTCGGTTTCCGACGTAGACGATGCGCGCCGAGTAGCGCAGCAGTTGAACATTGACCACTTAGTCTTCAATTTTTCAGACGACTTTGACAAGCATGTAGTCGCCCCATATGTGCAGGCACACGTGGATGGCATTACGCCAAACCCATGTATTGAATGCAATCGTCATTTGAAGTTTGATCGCCTGAGCGAGCGTGCACGCCTGTTGGGGTTTGATGCAGTTGCAACCGGTCATCATGCGCGAATCGAACGCGATGACGATGGAACGCTTCGTCTAGCACGCGGTGCCGACGATGCAAAAGATCAGAGCTACGTCGTGCACATGCTGGATCAAGCAGAGCTTGCGTACACCATGTTTCCTGTTGGTCATTTAACCAAAGCTCAAGTGCGCGAGCGTGCGGTTGAACTTGGGTTGCGCACTGCAACAAAACCAGACAGTCAAGACGTGTGTTTCATTAGCAAGACTGGCGGACGCGAAACCTTCCTAGGTAATCGCATTCCGTTCCGCAAAGCAGAGGTAGTGAACGAAGACGGAACGCATGCGGGAAAAGTTGAAGCATTAGAGCTCGTCACTATTGGACAGCGCAAGGGACTCGGAATTCCTGGTGGTGGGCCAAAGCAATATGTGGTCGAAGTGGATACACCAAATGCGCGTGTAGTAATCGGTGAGGAAGCAAGCTTGTACCGCAAGTCTCTGGTAGTGAACCAAATCATTTGGTCAGATACAAAAGACCTTCAGCGACTTCGGACAACAAATGACGTATTGGTGCAATCCAGTGCGCATGGTGCGGCCATTCCGGCAATCGTGGACATTCTCTCCGAAGATTCGGTTCGTATTACTTGGAGTGAGCCACAGCGTCGTATCGCACCAGGTCAGTCGGTCGTGTTGTACAACATGACGAACAAACATGTTCTTGGGGGTGGCATTGCCACAGCAGAATAAATGCGAGCAGTTCAAAAAATTCTTGCCTTACTGTTGGCGTATGTTTCGCTTGTAACTTTCGGTTCATATAGCAGTGCCTCTGCGCAGGGGAATGTTCTTGAACGCAAAGTGTTTGGCACATCGATTCAAGGGCGTCCGCTAGTGGCATTTCGAATGGGTGACCCTCGCGGGGTTACTGTTGCTGTCGTTGGTGTGATTCATGGCAACGAAGAAGCAGGTCTTCTCATTACTGATGAGTTGCTGAAAATGCAGATACCTAAAGGGGTAAATCTCTGGGTAATTCCATCCATGAATCCCGATGGAACCGCATTGGATCGTCGTGGAAATGCAAATCGCGTGGACCTCAATAGAAACTTTCCCTACAGATGGGCACGAATTGGCCAGCCGGGCTACTGGGAATATGCGGGACCGAATCGAGCATCTGAGCCAGAGACGAAAGCACTCGTCAAGTTTTTCCGTGAGATCAAACCTGCTCTTGGTGTGTGGTATCACCAAGACTTAAACGTCATTTCACCAGGTGTTGGTTTTGAGGGTGAAATTCGAGCTCGGTATGGTGCGATCACTGGCTTACCGATGAAGCGAATCACGGGTGGAACGTACACAGGCGTTGCGGCAACCTGGCAAAGGAAGGGTTTGAAAAACTCGATGGCGTTTGTTGTGGAACTTGGCAAAACCCTGAATATGGACGAAGCCAAAGTGCATGCCAATGCCGTGCTCGATATTTCAATGATGTTGAGAGACGCCTCATCTAGCAAACTAGGGAAGTGAAAATTTCAAAACAACGCGCGCTGATCTTGATGGGATTTGGCATTGGCGCTGGATTGTTATCGGGCATGTTTGGTCTCGGTGGTGGCATCATCATTGTTCCGGGGCTCATGTTTGCACTTGGCATGGATCAGCGGCGAGCCCACGGCACCTCGCTTGCGGGAGTGTTTCTCATCTCCATTTCCAGTTTCTTTACCTATTGGACTCACGACCATATTGACTGGCCTGTTGTGCTTTGGCTAGCAATTGGCTCAGTTGTAGGTTCGCTGATTGGTGCAGAACTTCTTGCGAGACTCTCAAAGCGAACATTGACGATTGCGTTCATAGGAATTCTTGTCATTGCTGGTGTCCGAATGTTTTTCAAAATAGATTCTTCAGGAGAAATGATTTTGAATGGTCCAACTGCCGCGTGGCTTGTGGTAATCGGTGTTGTGGTAGGAGCTCTTGCCGGAATGTTGGGTATCGGTGGCGGTCTGATGACTGTGCCAATTTTGGTGATCTTCTTTCATGTTTCTCCAGCGATTGCAAAAGGCACTTCACTCGCAGTGGTAATTCCTACGGCTTTTTCGGGAACACTTCAGAATTTACGAAATAAGAATACCGACCTCACTGCAGCAGCAATCGTGAGTTCAACAGGAATTGTTACCGCTATCGCTGGTAGCTGGATTGCTGCACGTATGGATGATGCGATTTCAAACTTCCTCTTTGCAGTGCTGCTTATCTTTATCGCAGGAAGAATGTTGCTGCAATTACGTAAGCAGCGGGAAGTTACGCTAATAGGCGAGTAAGACCTATCAAGTTTTCGTATTGATCTATTTCGTTGTACATGTGAGCGGAAATCCGAACGTACGATTTGTCACGCACGGTCATGCACATGCATTCAGTATTGAGTTCTAACCCGGTTCGTTCGACCAGTGCGTCAATTTGTGGCTTTGTAAGTGGCTGATTGAATGGCAACTGCACCATGCGTAACCATGGTGCTTCAACGGTGCCTTCAAGATGATTTGAGGTCCCCCAGGCATCGCGAAGCAGTGCAGCCGCGCCGTCGGCAACTGTGCGATTGTGCAAGTCGCGCTGTGCGTATGGCCATTGTTCCTGAAACGCAAGTGCGGCAGGAACTGACAGGTATGTCGAATAGTCACTGGTGCCTTGCCATTCAAACGATGTGGGGAAACCATCTTCAAATCCCCATGATGGGGCAAGCGGTTTCATGACGGCCCGAATTTCTGGAGAGCCGCAAATGAGTGCCGCGGCTGGCCGTGGTGCGCACAGCCATTTGTGCAGGTTTCCAACCCACACGTCGTAAGTATTGGGCAAAGGGTGCTCCAGCATCCCAGCGGAGTGTGCAGCATCAATTACGAAATTGGTGTGAGGGTGTGTCGCACGAATTGAAGCGATGATGTCATCAATGGGAAAGAGCACTCCCGTTTCAGACGTGATGTGATCAAGTACAACAACGATTGGCTCACCATTTGTTGGCAGTACAGCATGAATTCTAGAACTAATGATTTCGGCAGTTACATCGTGTGGGTACACCAGTTCGGCAACTGCGTATGTGGCGTGACTACGGGCAGCAATATGTTGCATGCCGTGCAACACTCCGCCGTAGCCAAGAGAAGTGGCAACAAGGTGCGTTCGTTGATTTCGTGAAGTCGAGTCATCGACTAGAGCCTGTACGGCGGTGACGACACCCTGAGAGGCATTCGGTACAAAGGCAAAGAGTTCTGGAGCGACGCCAAACCAATAGGCCACAATGTGTCGTGCCTCGATCATTAATTGCGGTAATTCATACCGAAACCAGTGGTTGGGGTTGCTATTCGCGCGATCTATGAATGTGTTTTGTACATCTTGCACGGTGATAGGGACTGCTCCATATGAGCCGTGATTCAGATACGCAATGGATTTGTCTAACTGCCACAGTGCAGCAAATTCGTTTTGTGCGATGGTCACGTTATGAAGGTAACCGATCAATCACAGTGCTGTGGAGGAACCCGTTACTGCTGACCATCGAGTTCGCACGCCAATCGGATTTGCCAAGTCGATCAGTAATTGTGCCACCGGCTTCTTGCACGATTGGGTAAATGGCTGCGTTGTCGTATGGGGCAAGCCCGATGGCATCAATAGCAACATCAATTGCGCCTTGCGCCACCAACATGTGTTGCCAAAAATCGCCAAAGCCACGTGATCGCAAAGCATCAACTTGCAACTGTTGCAATGCGGGTAAGCCACCAACTTTTTCCCAACCCTTGTTTGGTGTCGTGCTGACGTGCGCTTGCGAAAGTTCACTCACTGAGGATACGTAGATACGTGTTCCGTTGAAGTAAGCGCCTTCGCCAATTGAAGCCCACCACCGCATGCCTAACGCTGGGGCCGACACCACGCTCAACACAGGAACTTCGTTATGCACTAGTGCAATGAGCGAACCCCACACAGGAACTCCACGAACAAAGTTGGTTGTCCCATCGATTGGATCGATGACCCATACATACTCTGCATCGGAAGGGCCGCTTGTTCCGTGCTCTTCTCCATAGATTCCGAATTCGGGAAATGCTTCGCGAAGTACCGATGAAATAGCTGTTTCCGTATTGCGATCAATTTCGGTGACTTCGCTGTTGTCGGACTTGCGCGAAACCGTGAAACTGCGGTTGTTGAAACCGGCATGGCTTACTTCGTCTGCAGCGTTGGCAGCCCGCAACGCGGTCTCCAGGTAGTGCTTATTTATTGACAAGTCGTTGGACCGTTGCGGCGATGCCATCAGCATCAAGTCCAATCCGCGAAAGAATGGCATCTGGCTTTGCTTGAGGAATGAATTGTTTAGGAATACCGAGCACTTCAACAACTGGGCGATTGGTTCCCGAAGTATGTGTAACCAGATCTTCTATTGTCATGCCAATTCCGCCTTCACGAATTCCATCTTCAACCGTGATGACCACTTTGTGTGCTGAAGCGTTATCAATCATGGACTGATCAAGAGGTGCGCATGAACGCACATCCCACACTGTCGCAGAAATTCCCTTCGCAGCAAGCAATGCAGCAGCGTCTAGTGATGCTCCAACCATCTTGCCGATAGCCAAAATGCAAACTGTGTTTGATTGGTCGGTGAGCAGTTTGCGTGCTGCAAGTCCAGATCCAACATCAGACGCAGCAACGCTGCGTGCTTTGCCTTTTGGATAGCGAATGACAACCGGACCTTCATTTGCAAGCGTGACTGCATCTCTCAGCATCTGTTCAACTTCTTGCGTGCTTGACGGGGCAAGAACTCGCATGCCTGGAACTTTAGATAACAGTGCCATGTCGTAGATGCCGTGGTGACTGGGGCCGTCGTCGCCAGTGATGCCTGCGCGATCAAGACAGAAGATAACTGGCAGTCGATGTAACGCAACGTCGTACACCACTTGATCCCATGCACGATTCAAAAAAGTTGAATACAGCGCAACAACTGGACGCATGCCGCCCATTGCCATGCCGGCAGCTGCGGTGACTGCGTGTTGTTCGGCAATACCAACGTCAAAGAAACGGTCGGGGAATTGTTCTTGAAATTGAATGAGTCCTGTTGGCCCAGGCATGGCTGCAGTAATGGCAACTATTCGTGGGTCGTTTTTTGCAAGGTCAACAATGGTGTCTGCAAATGCTTCGGTGTACCCAGTTGGCACTGACTTTGAAGGACCAGTCGCCGGGTTGAACACAGGTGCATCATGTAAATGTTTTTCATCGTCGTCTTCTGCAGGCAAGTAGCCGCGACCTTTTTGTGTGATGACGTGAATCACTATCGGGCCTTCCTCAACGCGTTGCTGTGCTGCATTCAACGCATGTTCAAGTGCTTCCATATCATGGCCATCAATAGGTCCCACATAACGAACGCCCAGTGCTTCAAAAAATGCAGGTGGCTGAAGAAATTCGCGAATACCAGCCTTGAAAGCTTCCATTCCTCGTTCGGCTTGTGTTCCGATGACAGGCAGGTTTTTTAAAAACTTTTCAATTTTGCGTTGTCGGCGAACATACACAGGGTTTAAGCGAATATCGGTCAACTTGTTGGACAATGCACCCTGACTGAGGTTTGAAACGGTAGGCGCGTAACTACGTCCGTTGTCGTTCAACACCACAATCACACGTTTGCCACTGTGACCAAGGTTGTTTAACGCTTCGTATGCCATGCCACCGGTCATTGACCCATCGCCAATCACAGCAATGATGTGGCGACGATCGGTGGACGGTGCTGCATCGCGGGCTACAGCGAGTCCGTACGCGTAACTCAGCACAGTGCTCGCGTGGCTGTTTTCAATGAAGTCGTGAATGCTTTCCTCGCGACTTGGGTACCCAGAGATTCCGTCGGCTTGACGTAGCTTGTTGAAACCTGCGCGCCTGCCAGTGACAATTTTGTGAATGTAGGCCTGATGCCCGGTGTCCCACAAAATTGCGTCCCGAGGAGAATCAAATACGCGGTGTAGTGCGAGCGTCAGTTCAACTGCCCCGAGGTTGGAACCTAAGTGACCGCCGGTTTCTGACACAGCGCTGACGACAAACTCGCGAATTTCTTCAGCAAGTGCCTCGAGTTGAGGGAGTGTGAGTGCTCGCAGATCACTAGGTTGGCGAATATCTGCGAGGGCCATGGCGTTCAACGCTATCCCCGCTAGAGCGCAGGGTGAGAAGCCATGCGGGCATCTAGGCGTCGGTGATTCCAATTATGGAGCCAGGTGCCAATCACATAACCGAGACCAAAAACAAGTAAGCCACCCAGTCCGTCCAACCAGAAGTGGTTGCCGGTGACCACGATGCAGAACAACGTTGTTGCCGGGTAGAGAAATAAGGCGATACGTGCCCAACGTCTCTTCGCTATTGGCCATAGCGCAAACACACACCACGTGGACCAGCCAATGTGCAGAGAAGGCATTGCTGCATATTGATTGGACAGCGATGCTGCTGGTCCTTCATTGAATGCCCACGGACCTCCGAACTCGGCAATGGTGTCTACAAAACCAAAGTTCTCTGCACCGTTGTAATTGCGTAACTCGTGTTCAATACATGAACCGCCGTAGCCACCATTTATCGTCGGGCACGGTTCGTCGAGCAAACGCGGTGGCATCAGGGGGAAAAGCACAAAACCGATAATGGCAAGACCAGTCATTGCCGCAAGGGTGTTTCTCCATTGAGCAAATACATCTGGTCGCCGTTTGAACAATAAAATGAACACGCCCAACGTGACAAAGAAATGAGCAGTGCCGTAATAGGTGTTCATCAACTTGATAAACCACACATGCGGCAGAAAGAAATCTTGAATTGACTCTTCGTGGTACAGCCCAAGTGCCCGTTCAATTCGAATGACGCGAACCGCATTCGTAAACGAATGAAGTGGAACATCGACACCATTGACGAGTGCTGAACCGAATTGGTTGCGTATCAAGGTATAGATCGCGTAGAAAACCGAGACGATCAACGCTTCCTTCCACCATAGGGTGCGGTGGTGGCGAGGTAGTGCGGCGCTCGTCATGGGATCTGCGGCGGCGTTCACGTCATAAATCGTACGCTGTGTCGTGGCACGCCAAGACTCAGCCCGACCACCTTCGGTAGGCTTGGGTTATGACTACACGCACCGAATCTCCTCTTGTTGAACCAGATGTCATTGCTCGAGTACTTGCCAAGGGTCGCAGCACTGGTGCTGAATTTTCCGAGATCTATGTCGAGGACAAGCGGTCAACTTCTGCTGGATTGGACGACGGAAAAGTCGAGCAGGTGACGAGCGGTCGAGATCGTGGCGCAGGTATTCGAGTAATCGCGGGTGACACCACTGGCTTTGCTCACACTTCCGATCTTTCCGAGCGCGGTTTGCTTGCCGCTGCAGAAGCTGCTGCAGCAGCAGCCAAACAAGGTGATGGCGGTGTGCATACCATTGCGTTGCAGCCAGTGTTTCGTCACCCGGTGAACACCATTGTTCAATTTCCCGACACGGTTGCAAAGGCGCGCAAAGTCGAGTTGCTCCAACGGGCCGATGTTGCTGCACGTGGAGTACACGGTGCAATCGTTCAGGTTTCCGCCGGATATGGCGACTCCATCAAGAAAATTCTTATTGCAAACTCAGATGGAATCTTTAGCGCAGACGAACAGGTTCGCACCTTGATGCGCGTGAGCGTCATTGCAAACGGCGATGCCGGCATGCAAACGGGTTACAACTCGCTTGGTCACACCATTGGTTTTGAAGTCTTTGATGAAAACGACGTTGAAGAACTAGCGATCCGTGCGGCGCAGCAAGCAATTACCAAGTTGCAGGCACGACCCGCACCATCGGGTGCAATGCAAGTGGTCATCAAGCAGGGTTCTGGCGGAGTGTTGTTCCATGAAGCATGCGGGCACGGACTTGAAGCCGACCTTGTTGGCAAGGGCTCCAGCGTGTATCGCGGAAAAATGGGCGAGCTTGTTGCTTCACCGCTGGTCACCGTGATTGATGACGGAACGATGGCGGGTGAGTGGGGTGCGATTGGCGTTGACGACGAGGGACATGCATCGCAGAAGAACACGCTCATAGAAAATGGAATTTTGACCGACTATATGTGGGACTTTATTCGCGCTCGCAAGGAAGGCCGCAAGCAAAGCGGCAACGGTCGACGTCAGAGTTATGCAGACTTGCCTATGGTGCGCATGACGAACACGTTTGTTACCAACGGTTCAGAGGATCCAGACGACATCATTCGTGCAACAGATCATGGTGTGTACGTTGCAAAACTTGGTGGTGGTCAAGTAGACACCGCAAGCGGTGACTTTGTGTTCGGAATGGTCGAGGCGTATCTCATAGAGAACGGTGAAATCACAGAGCCATTGCGCGAAGGAAACCTCATCGGCAATGGACCGCAAGTGTTGAAGGACATCGACTTAATGGGCAATGACTTCGCTATGGGCGGCCCTGGAACATGTGGCAAAGATGGTCAAGGCGTGCCAGTTGGCGATGGTTGCCCAACATTACGCGTGAAGTCCATGACCATTGGCGGAACTGCAGCATGAGCACAACAGTCGATGATCTGCAGGCAATTGCAGATCGCGTAGTTGCGCAAGCTGGTGCTGGCGAGCAGATTGAGGCCTATGTCAGTAGGGGTGGCGAAACAGCCATTCGTATTTATGAAGGCGAACTCGAGCATTTTGTCTCTGCACAAAGTGAAGGCGTTGGCATTCGTGTTATCAAAAATGGTCGAACGGGATTTGCCTACTCAGGGACGCTCGACCCTGCGGCAATTGCGGAAGTACTTGCTGATGCTCGAGACAATGTGAGCTTTGGAACGCCAGATGAGTTTGCAGGCCTTGCAATTCCCGATGGTGTTGCACAAATTCCACAAAAGTTTTGGGACGAAGAGCTTGCCGGTTATCCAACTGACAAGAAGATCGCACTGACGAAGGAGCTTGAGAAACTTACGCTCGGCATCGACGATCGAGTGCGAGTGGACGAAGCAAACTACGACGATGGATGGGGAGAAGTTGCGGTTGCAACAACCACAGGTATTCGTGAAAGTGGCCGTGGGAACTCGTGCTACGTGTCGGTGAGCACGCTCGCAGATGACGAAGAAGAAACTCAAACCGGCTTCGGATTTTCTGTTGGCGATTCTCCAAAAGACTTCAATTTACAAAAGGCTGCTCGCGAAGCATCTGAGCGCGCGACCCGTCTGCTTGGTGCTACCAAGCCTCCAAGCAAGCGCACAACCGTGGTGCTTGACCCGTATGTCACTTCACAGTTCATCAGCATTCTGTCCAGCACGTTGAATGGTGAAAACGTTGCAAAGGGCAGAAGTTTTTTTGCTGAACGAATGGGCGACCAAGTTGCTGACCCACGCTTCACGCTGGTTGACGACCCAACAAACCCACTTGCATACACCGCAACCGATATTGATGGCGAAGGTCTTGCTGCACGCCGCAATGTTCTGATTGAAAATGGCGTGCTGAAGAAGTTCGTCCATTCTTCATACAGTTCTCGCCGCATGGGAACTGTCAGCACGGGAAATGCAACGCGTGGTGGGTTTGCGGGTTCACCTGGAGTTGGCTGCCTGGCAATGCAATTGGTGCCAGGAACTCACACCCAAGAAGAGCTGATTGCCAAGGTTGATGATGGCGTACTCATTCAAATGGTGTCCGGACTACATAGCGGGGTAAACCCCGTTTCCGGTGACTTTTCAACGGGAGCCTCTGGAATGCTCATTAGCAACGGAACGGTTGGAGCGCCGGTCAGAGAATTCACTATTGCCAGCACGTTGCAGCGCATGCTGCTCGACATTGTGGCTATTGGTGGCGATGTTGATTGGCTGCCTTCTCGGGCGCACGGAATGTCGTTAGTCATTCGGGACGTAACAATGAGTGGTACATAACCACGCTCTACCTGTTTGCTATTTTATTTCCGTGGCAAAAAGCACCAAAGTTGTCGGCCTCGACTGGCTATATCGAAAAATGGATGAACACGAGTATCCAAGCCTTCAGGCAGTCGCCGAAGCGTGCGATCTGAATCGTGGAAATTTGTATCGCTATTTCGCCTTCGAAACTCGGCCGTCCATAGATCTTTTACCAAAGTTGTGTAATGGTTTGAATGCTTCGCCGTTAGAGGTACTCACTGCACTCGGTATACAGTTCGACTAATCAACCTGCTTAGAACGAATCAGTACTGTTGTTTCATTTACTTGCTCAAAACTACGAGCAGACTCGTCGCATGACCACAGTTCGATAAACCGATCCCGAACGTCAACGCGCATAGGGTGGGTAACCAGTTCGAGAACCCGCCTTATTTCATCCCTCCAATGAAAACTGAGCCTGAGGTGGCCGTTCGGCAGTGTGGTCAGGCTTGGCGCAATCAGGTTTTCAGTGAGTTCAATTTCAAGTTCCATGGCGAGTGGCTCAATTTCTCGGTAATTAGGCGTTGCGGATATGCAACGATAACCCCAAGCACTCATAAATCTGGTGTAAGCATGAGGGGTGTCGATATTCCACGCGATCGTTCTTGGGCTCGTTCAGGGACTTACTGAGTTTTTGCCAATTTCCTCAAGCGGGCACCTCATCCTTGCCCCATGGCTGTTTGGTTGGAATGACTTCAGCAACCTAGAAACACAGCGGGCATTTGATGCTGCGCTGCATTTAGGAACTCTGGTCGCAGTGTTGTTCTACCTGCGCGCAGATTTAGTTCCCTATGTGCGCGAGGGCCTAAAAGTTGTGGTCACGCCGAAGAAAGCAAATTTGACCATCGGACGACGTGCATGGCTGTTTGTTCTGTCTGCTGTGCCAGCCGGGATAGCTGGCGCTCTTGCTGAGGACTGGATTACCAAGAAGCTTGGAACACCAGCACTGATTGCAATTTCACTCATGGTGTTTGGCGCGGTGTTGGTGTGGGCCGATCGACAAACCGGAACACGCGATGTGGACAGTTTCTCAACGCGCGATGCACTGCTCATTGGTGCTGCCCAAGTGCTTGCGCTAAACCCTGGAACATCACGCTCGGGAATCACCATCACGGCTGCGCGTAAGTTTGGTTTTTCTCGCGATGCAGCAGCGCGCGTGAGTTTCCTCATGAGCGTGCCGGTTATTGGTGGTGCAGTGCTGCTCAAACTGACGAAACTGGCAAGTGATGGAATTCCAGACGGCCTGATCATCCCAATGACTGTGGGAATCATCTCGGCAGGAATTTCTGGATGGATTGCCATGTGGGGAATGATTCGCTTGCTTCGCTCACGAAGCTTTACCCCGTTTGTGATGTATCGATTTGTTGCAGGAATCGCCGTCCTTACTTTGCTCTCAACCTCATTTCGCTAATTCGAAATAGCAAGTGTCGCTTCACCTAGCGATGCAGCGCTAGCAACCGCCGGTGCCAACAGCTCTGGTACAGCAACAACAACCCCAACGTTGTTTTCTAGTGACGACAGAACAATTCCGCGTGCTGCAATAACTTGCCCATTGGCAATGATGTCAACAAATGTGCCTGGTGAAAGTGCTGGCATGACTACTCGAGGAACAACAGAGACTGCACGCATACCAGCAGGAACGGACGAGCCTTCACCTTCGGCAAGTGAGTTTTGCAAACTAATGACGTCACCTCCGCTGATGTCACTTGTGGCGGTAAGCGATGGTGGAAGAGTAGAACGCGTTGACGGCAACACGAACTGCGTGGGCATGGTGAACGTTTTGGTGTTCTGTGGTGAGATTGGTTGACCAGCGGAAATGTTTGTAGATGCAATGTGCACAAGCACATAGTCTCCGAATGCGTTACGTTGCCGATGGAGTTGAGAGACCGACAGTGCGTAGATTGCTGCTGCAAGTACGGCTAGCCCGGAGATGACGGCAACTTGCCGCTGACGATTGCGACATAACTCTCGGTGCATGCGCTCAGCGAAACGGAAAACGGGCTGCAGTCGATTCAGGAGATCTTTCATGTACCGATGTGTTCGCTGCGCGCAGCGTCGGGAAGATCTAGTCGGCTGAAGGTGTTGCAGGAGCAGCCGGTGCTGCTGGAGCAGCCGGAGTTGCGGTGCTGCTTGACGATTTCGAGGACGAACTCGAATCCGTCTTGTAGAAACCACCACCCTTGAACGACACTCCAACAGGGGTGAACACCTTTTTCACCGGTTTCACCACACCATCTATTGGGTGGACCATTTCTGTGAGTGGGTCGTCAGAGAATGCCTGCTGCACTTCAATGGTCTCGCCAGAGTCAATGAATTTGTAGACATACGTTGGCATAAGACCAACAATTCTAGGATGCAGGTATGGCTATGCGCACTGCTGTGATTCCTGCTGCTGGACTAGGCACCAGGTTCTTACCCGCCACCAAAGCAGTGCCCAAGGAACTGATGCCAATTTTTGATACGCCTGCGTTGCAGTTGGTGATGGACGAGGCAATTGGCGCGGGTGTTGAACACATCGTGGTGGTCTCGAACGTGGCAAAGCCAGGGATTGAGGAGTATCTCAAGCCGTCACAAGACACAGTGGATCGAGTGCGCAAAAGCGGACGCACCGAACTTGCCGACAGGTTGGCGCGCATTGGAACAGATGTTCGCGTCAGCATTGCCTATCAAGACAAGCCGCGCGGCCTTGGCCATGCTGTGTCGTGCGCACGTGCAGCAGTTGGCGATGAAGCGTTTGCGTTGTTATTGCCAGATGAAATCATGGGCGACTCATCGTTGCTGTTAAAGATGGCGCAGATGCATAACGCAACAGGTAAAACCGTAGTTGGGTTAAAGCGCGTGCCAAAAAATGAAGTCAGTGCATATGGAGTCATCACCACAACGGGAACAACAGGCAAACAAGGTGAAGTGACCATCACAGGAGTGGTGGAAAAACCATCAGTCGAAGAAGCACCGAGTGACATCATCATTATTGGTCGCTATGTATTAGCGCCCGACATGTTTGACATTCTTGAAACGCTTGCACCTGCGCCGAGTGGCGAAATTCAGTTGACTGATGCTTTGCTGATTGGAGCGAATGCAAGAACGGTAGATGGCGTGGTGAGCGATATTGAACGCCACGACACGGGAACGCCAATGGGTTGGTTGCAGACCGTGATTGAGTTGACATTAAAACGCGAAGATGCGGGCGCCGAATTGAGAACATGGTTGAAAGGAAAGTTGTCATGAGCGAACTTAAAGTCACCATTGATCCAAAAGAAGTGGGCATGAGCGCAGAGCGTCTTGCTCGAATTGACTCGCACTTCAAGGATTACGTGGACGATGGCCGTTTGCCGGGCTATCACGTAGCAGTTGCTCGCTACGGGCAAATTGTGCACAGCAGCACGTATGGCATGCGCGATGTTGAAGCGAACTTGCCGATTGAGCAAAACACCATGTATCGCATTTATTCCATGACGAAACCGATCACATCAATCGCGCTGATGATGTTGGTTGAAGAAGGAAAGATTCAACTCACCGATGAAGTGAGTAAGTACATTCCGTCATTTGGAAATATTCGCGTGTTCGCAGGTGGTTCTTCAATGAAGCCGATCACAGTTCCATCACGCGCACCCATGCGCGTTTGGCACTTGCTCACGCATACTGCTGGCCTGACGTATGGCTTTAACTATTACGACGCGACAGATGCGATTTATCGCACGCGTGAAGCCGAGTTTGCCAAAGAACACCCAAATCCAACGCTCGAGCAAGTGTGCGACAACTTCGCAGCAATGCCGTTGGTGTTCGAACCAGGAACATCATGGAACTACAGCGTGGCAACCGATGTAGTTGGCCGTTTGGTGGAAGTGATTTCGGGAACGCGCTTAGATGATTTTTTTCAGAAGCGAATTCTTGGACCACTTGGCATGAACGACACGTCGTTTTATGTTGCCCCCGAAAAACAGTCGCGCTTGGCCGCGCTGTACGCCTTTGATCCGTCACCTGCCAAAAAGGTTCGGTACGGTGCGATTGAAAACCAAGTAGTCACCGAGCGTTCGTGGGATTCGGGCGGCGGCGGTTTGGTTTCCACTGCTGCTGACTACTGGAAGTTTTTGCAGATGTTGGAAAACGGTGGTGAGTTAAACGGTGCGCGCATCATTTCGCCTACCACGCTTGATCTGATGACGATGAACCACATTCCTGGAAACAAAGACATTTCCGATTGGGGTAGGCCAATGGGTGAAGAAGTGTTCTACGACGGACTTGGGTTTGGACTTGGGTTTGCAGTGGTCATTGATCAGGCAAAAACCAAAGTTGCGTGTTCAAACGGCACGTATAGCTGGGGTGGCATGGCGAGCACCGCGTTCTGGATTGATCCTGTTGAAGAAATCACTGCAATGTTCTTCACGCAGTTAATGCCGTCAACAACGCATCCAATTCGCCCGTTCTTGCGCAGCTTGGTGTATCAGTCAATTACTGAATAACGCGCACAAATGAATTCGGTTCGTCGGTGACGAATCCGTGTTCATCAACTGTTACTTCAACTTCAGAATCGGTTGCAAAACTGAAATAGCGCCAGGTGTGTTCGCTCACACGTGTGTACATCTGCGGTTTCACCACGACGGCAAGCGTTTCGATGTCAATGGTGATTACATTTTGTTGTGCGCTGTGACCAACGAGAAGTGGCAAACGACGAATCGGAATCACATTGGTAAATGGCGTTCCGCGTAAATCAATGTCTACGCAGCCATCTAATTCGGTGCGATGTGCGCCATTCATTTCGCCCCAACGGCCATGACCGTCGGTTGCTAGCCACAGGTCGGGTTCTTCCATGTCGCGAAACAGCAGAAACTGTTGCACCATCCACGATGCGGACATGCGTAAAACGAACTGAGCGTTGTCCGCACCAAGTGTTCCGTTGGCTGTCCAGCCTTCGTTTTCCCACTGCACCGTCACGGTGCTTTCGTGTGCTCCGTCGGCAGATTTCCAGGTGGCGCTATGGCCAGAAGGTCCGAGCGCGGGGTAGTTCACCATGGTTACAGCCTGTCACGCGGCGATACCGTTCAGACCGATGATTCCACTGCATGAGGCTCAAGAAACGGTGTTGGCAGGCTGCGCACCGTTGACGCCTCAGCAGGTTGCCTACACAGAAATGACTGGCAGGGTCTTGGATCAAGACGTTGTTGCGGTTGAGGACGTTCCACCGTTTCGAAACACTGCAGTTGACGGCTATGCCGTTCGCGCCATCGATACCGAACAGGTTCCAGTAGAGCTTGTCGTTGTTGACACATTGGCTGCTGGCGCAGAACCAAAAGTTGCAGTGAATGCTGGTGAAGCGATTCGCATTATGACGGGTGCGCCAATGCCCAATGGGGCAGACGCGGTGGTGATGGTGGAAGACACCGAGCGAGTTGGCGAAACGCATGTGCGCATTTCTCGTAGCGCAAAAGTTCGCGATGGCGTGCGCGATGCAGGTAGCGATGTTCGCGCAGGCGAAACCGTGTTTGTTCGTGGCACGGTGTTGAATGCTGCAGGCATTGGTGTGCTTGCCAGTGTGAATGCGCGAATCGTGCGCGCGTTTCCTCGTGCGCGAGTTGCGCTGTTGTCAACAGGTGACGAGCTGGTTGTTGACGGCTCACCATTGCGCATTGGTCAAATTCGCGAGAGCAACCTCACCATGTTGCACTCCATGATTGCTGCAACAGGGTGCGAAGTGATCAATCTTGGCGTGGTGCGTGACGATGAAGCGAAACTAGAGCGTGTGCTACTCGAAGTGATCGAGCGTTGCGACGCCATTGTGACAAGCGGTGGCGTAAGCATGGGCGACTTCGATGTGGTGAAGGCTGTGCTATCAAAAATAGCCACCATGCAATGGATGCAGATGGCCATTAAGCCGGCTAAACCGTTCGCGTTTGGTCAACTGCAATCGAGTGATGGTCGCACCATTCCTATTTTTGGTTTGCCAGGTAACCCCGTGAGTTCGCTCATTAGTTATGAATTGCTCGCACGTCCTGCGTTGCGCAAAATGATGGGGCACACGGACAACTTGATGCGACCAGCAATTCGCGCTGTGCTGGACTCACCGTTGAAGCGCAAGCCAGACGGCAAGATTCACTTCATGCGAGTGTTTGGAGAATTTGCCGAAGACGGTCGCCTTCACGTGCGCGATTCGGGACCACAGGGCAGCCACCAATTGGCCAGTACCGCAATGGCAAATGGTCTTGCACACGTGCCCGATGGCAGTGGTTTGCAGGCTGGCGAACACGTTTCTGTGTACCTGCTGGGCTGACGGTACAACGGGTGCGAACCCTAGGCTGAGCCCGTGGAATTGATTGACCCGTTTGGCCGAACCGTGCGCGATTTGCGCATTTCAATTACCGATCGCTGCAATTTCCGATGCACTTACTGCATGCCCGCAGAGGGAATGAAGTGGCTGCCTCGTGAAGAGGTGTTGACCTACGAGGAACTACATCGCGTTGCCAGCATTTGCGTTTCACATTTTGACGTAGACGGAATTCGCCTCACTGGCGGCGAGCCAACCATGCGCGCACACTTTCCGGTGCTGATCAGCAAGCTTTCCGCATTGCATGTTCCCGCTACGGCAAAGTCGCCGCGCGCAGGAAAGCCAATTGATTTGGCAGTGACGACGAACGGTGCAACGCTGCGCTTGATTGCCCAAGATCTCCATGATTCTGGACTACGCCGTATCAACATCAGCCTCGACACCCTGAAGAAGCAGCGTTTCTTTGAAATGACACGTCGCGACGAACTGGAACATGTGTTGGATGGCATTGATGCCGCAATCGCCTCTGGTTTCTCGCCAGTAAAAATCAATGTTGTAGTGCAACGTGGTGTAAACGACGACGAGATTGTTGACCTTGCAACATTTGGTCGCAACAAGGGAGTTGAGGTTCGCTTCATTGAGTACATGCCACTTGATGCAGATGGCGCATGGCAGAACAACCAAGTGGTTGGTCAGGACGAAATCGTTGACACCATTTCCAAGGTGTATCCACTTGAACTTGTTCCTGCTCGTGGAGCGGCACCAGCAGATCGTTGGCGTTACCTAGACGGTTTAGGAACCGTTGGCGTGATTCCATCGGTAACAAAACCATTCTGCGGAGACTGCGATCGTGTGCGACTGACTGCTGATGGCCAATTCCGAACATGCTTGTTCTCAACCACCGAGTTTGATTTGCGAAAACTGTTGCGCAATGGTGGAAGCGATGATGATATTGCAGCAGAAATCAAACGCGCAGTCGGCACAAAGTGGGCTGGACATAACATTGGCAATGTCACGTTCGTGCGTCCGCGTCGTTCCATGAGCCAGATTGGCGGATGAACATGGGCAACACTCCAGAGTTCACTCACCTCGACGAGTCGGGCAATGCACACATGGTGGATGTGACTGCAAAGAATGCAACGGCGCGACGTGCAGTTGCACGATGCACGGTGACAATGAAACCAGAAACCGCCTCAGCAATTTCCAGTAAGGACATTCCCAAAGGCGACGTGATTGCCGCTGCGCGAATCGCCGGCATCATGGCTGCTAAACGCACAAGCGACATGATTCCGTTGTGTCACCCGCTGCAAATTGGTGCAGTGCGCATCGACTTTGAAGTGGGCGAGACCTTTGTGGCCATCGAGGCCCAAGTGGACACCGTGGACCGCACGGGAGTGGAAATGGAAGCCCTCCATGCCTGCTCGGTGGCCGCGCTCACCATCTACGACATGTGCAAGAGCGCAGACAAGGCAATGTCCATAGAGGGCTTGGCCCTATGGGAAAAGACGGGCGGCAAAAGCGGCCCCTACAAGCGGGCCACCAGCCAATAATCAGGCTTAAATCGGGGCCGTTTACCCCAAGTTGCCCGTTTTGTAGCAATTCTGTAATACAATTACGGACTCATGAGCAAACTGATTCTTCTCATCGTGGGCGCCGCTTGGCTTGCTGTCTTGCTCCCACCTCTAGTTCGTGCGCGTCTTAATGGCTCGCCAGCAAACTCGGTCACCAACTTTCGTCGTCAGTTGAACCACCTCGAAAGTGCGGGCGGTCGTTATCCGCAGCAGCAACTTCGTGGCATGGCCCGTCCGCTTGCTCCAACGCAACAGCGTCCTGCAGGTCGCGCGCAGCGCCCAGCCGCTTACGGTTCAATGACCGGGGCTCTTGTTCGCCAGTCCAGCACACGTCCGCAGTATCGCCCACAGAATGTTTCACCGGCAGCATTGCAACGCCAGAAGCGCCAGAACTTGGTATTTGGTCTTGCCGGAATCAGCTTCGCCTCGCTCATGCTTGGCGTGGCAACAGGGTCAACCGCGTTCGTCTACACCTTCATTTTGAGCCTGTTAGCCCTCGTTGGCTATTGCTACGTGTTGGTGCAAATGCGAGTGAAGCGCGACAACGAGCGTTACCTCTCGCAGTTCCGTCGTACGTACTAATTCAGGTCGCATACACCTCAGTGGCTTAGAGCCGCGAACCGCTTGCCCGCTATTGTTTTTCGCGGGGGTAGATCATCATGTCAATGACATTTCTTGAAGCAAACGCTGCGGTAACTGGCCCAGGCCAAATCTTTGAGCTGATTGACGGCGAAGTGCGTGGCGTGAAGATGAAGGTGTTTAAGAATGCGCCAGCACACCTTGGTCAAGTGTTTGCCGGCTCACGCGGACATGGTGACAAAACCTTCCTTGTCTACGAAGACGAGATCATTACCTTTGCTCAGGCTGCCGATCGCATTGACGCGCTTGCTTCGTTGCTAGTCAATGTATATGGCGTAAAGAAAGGCGATCGCGTAGCGGTAGCCATGCGCAACTTCCCTGAATGGGTCATGTCTTTTGCGGCAATCATTTCAGTTGGCGCAATCAACGTGTCAATGAACTCATGGTGGACAGAAGACGAAATGGATTTCGCACTTGAAGACTCTGGTGCAACGGTGCTGATTTGTGATCAGCAACGGTTTGATATTGGTGCTGCCAGTTGCGTGAAGAAGAACGTCAAAGTGTTGGTTGTTCGTGCAGAGAAGCCGCTGCCTGCAGGTGTCGATAAGTGGGAAGAAGTATTGCCACTTGGCGACAAACACCCTGGTGCAGACATTTCGCCAGATGATGACGCAACTATTTTGTACACCTCGGGAACCACCGGTCGTCCGAAGGGCGCTGTATCGACTCATCGCGCCATCATTTCTTCGATCATGGCGTTTTCGGCCCGTAACACTATTTTCCAAATGTCGGGAACAAAACTGAAAGACGTTGATGGACCAGAAGTTCCAACATCATTCATTCTCATTGTGCCGCTCTTCCACGTAACGGGTTGTGTGCCAGTGATGCTCAGCTGCTTTGTTGCCGGTTTGAAGCTGGCAATCATGTACAAATGGGATCCTGAGAAGGCGCTTGAAATGATTGAGCGCGAGCAAATCACGAACTTTGTCGGTGTTCCAACACAAAGTTGGGACTTAGTGAACTCACCAGCGTTCGAAAAGTACGACACCTCAAGCTTGCGCGCAGTAGGTGGCGGCGGTGCTCCTTCGCCAACTTCGTTGGTTGGAAAAGTCAACGACAAAGTGAAGAACGGCAACCCACAACTTGGTTACGGCATGACCGAAACCAATGCGTTCGGACCAGCAATTACGGGTTCTGACTACTTGTCTCATCCAACCAGCACGGGCCGTGCTTCGTGGCCAATGTTGGTGGAAGTTCGTGATGAAAACTTGAAGCCAGTGCCAACAGGGCAGTCGGGCGAAATTTGGTTCTTCGGTCCAATGCTCATTCGTGGTTACTGGAACCGACCAGATGCAACTGCTGAAACCATTGTTGATGGTTGGTTGCGCTCTGGCGACTTGGGTCGCCTCGATGCCGACGGTTATGTCTACGTTGAAGACCGCGTAAAGGACATGATTCTTCGTGCTGGCGAAAACGTGTACGGCGCAGAAGTAGAAAGCGCCATATATGAGCACCCAGCGGTACATGAGGCGGCTGTATTCGGCGTTCCACACGAGCGCTTGGGAGAAGAAGTTGGCGTTGCCATTTTGCCTAACGACGGCATGACCCTGACGCCAGAAGAGCTCTGGGTATTTCTCGATGCAAAGATCGCCAAGTTCAAGATTCCAACCCAGGTGGTCATCATGACCGAGCCGTTGCCACGCAACGCTGCCGGCAAGTTCTTGAAACGTGAACTGCAGCAGCACGTGGTGAAGGGCACCCTGAAGGCCACAAGCCGCTAAGCCCATATGCACTAGGGTTTCCCCACGTGCCACCAATCGACATCACCCGTGGCGACGGGGTTCGCTACGACGTCGTAGCAATAGGCAATGCATTGGTCGATGTGATCGCTGCCGTTCCCGATGAATTCTTGGTGAACGAAAATGTGGTCAAAGGCTCAATGACGTTGGTGGATGCAGAGCGTTCTGCGCATTTGTATTCACGCATTAGTAACCCAACACAAACCAGTGGTGGTTCGGCTTCAAACACTGCATACGGTCTTGCAAGCCTTGGAGGTCGCGCAGGTTTTATTGGCAAAATCGCCCACGACGAATTGGGCACGGTTTTCGGCGACGACCTAGACAAAGTTGGTGTGGCTTTTCACCCAGGCGCGAAGGGTTCCACCGAACCAACTGGTCGGTGCATCATTGCTGTAACCCCAGATGGGCAACGCAGTATGAGCACATTTCTCGGTGCTGCGTCACTGCTTGAGCCTGCAGACATATCGCGTGAGGCTGTGCAGGCAGGCGCCGTATTGTTTCTTGAGGGTTACTTGTTTGACCGCGACGAAGCGAAAGCCGCATTCAAAGTTGCATCGAAATATGCACACGAGGCGGGACGCAAAGTTGCTCTTACGCTGTCCGATTCATTCTGCGTCGATCGTCACCGCGAAGACTTTCTCGATCTCATTCTCAACGACATAGATGTGCTGTTTTGCAACGAATTTGAATTGCAGTCGCTGTATCAAACGTCGTACGAAGAAGCATTAGAGCAATTGCGTAGCGATTGTGAATTCGGCGCAGTTACACGCGATAAGCGTGGCTCGGTGGTCATCAATGGTCACGATCTGGTGCACATTGAGCCAGAACCAGTTGATTGGGTAGTTGACGCAACTGGTGCGGGCGATCAGTACGCAGCGGGTTTCCTGTATGGCTTCACTCGTGGCATGGCAATTGAGCATTGTGGTCGCCTAGGTTCTATGTCGGCTTCAGAAGTGATTACGCATGTTGGCCCACGTCCACTCGTGCAACTCAGCACGCTCATTCCTGAACATCTACGCTCGTAGTCATGGCAAGCAACGATCACGACAACCTCACCGTTTTGGGTTCAACGGTCCGCAGTCCAATTGACCACGTTGAAGTATTTCCGGCACCAGCCGATGTCACGCTCGTGCGCTTCACCAGCGATGAAGTGTCATCCATTTGCCCGGTAACCGCACAACCAGACGTTGCAACCGTGGTTATCGAATACAGCCCCGACAAGTCCTGTATCGAGTCAAAGTCGCTGAAGCTGTATCTGTGGCGCTTCCGCAACATGGCGGTGTTTGCTGAGGCGCTGGCTGCCGAAATTGCCAATGAAGTGATGGTCACCGTGAAGCCTCACTGGGTAAAAGTGCAACTTACGCAGCACCCCCGCGGCGGCATTGAAGTGCACGCGGTTGCCGAACGCAACCGCTAACTAGCTTTCGTCTGCGGCAACAAACGAAAGTTTGAGATCGCCAAGCTTCACCAATGTTGAAGCAACCCATGCGCCAAGTACGCCAAAGTGTTCGTCCAGCACTTTGCTTGCACCATCTATGAGTGTTTCTTCGGCCAATTCGTATTGGCCTTCGTAAGTAATTTCAAGCGCGTAGTCGGCAGTTCGTTCCCCATGTGTTGGGTGACTGATCTCAATGGTGATGTTGTCTCGCTCTAATTGCTCTGCGCCAATCGAGGGGCTATGAGGTGCGGCAATGCTGTCCACAATGGAGGGCACTGGCTGTTCGGCCAGGCGCTGAATGCGAAATACGACTTCAATTTCAATTGCCGGCTGCTGATCAATTTCTTCTTCGATGTACCACTGCCTGTAAGTGGCCTGACTCCAGCTTGGCCAATTCAGTGTGATGTGCGCAACAACGCGAGGCGGCAAACCTTCGCCTGGCAGCCCGTATGTGGTTTCCCACACCAAGTCCCCAAGCAAAATGTCGGACTGAAAGTGTTCTTCGAATGCCTGGCGTTCGAGGTAGGCATTGCTGAATGCATCGCGAAGTGCGCCAATTGCATCGGTAAACACGTGGTCAAGCATGCGTATTTAGGGTACTCGCTAACCTTGTGCCATGTCTTTGGTCCTTCTTGAAATTGCAGATGGTGTTGCCACAATCACACTGAATAACCCAGATGAGCGCAACACCATGACCGCGCCCATGGTGGCGGAAATTGTTGCAGCGATGGACCGCATTGAAAACGACCCGGCAATTGGTGCACTCGTCGTTACTGGCACTGCACCGGCATTTTGTGCTGGAGCCAACCTGGGTAACCTGGCCGAGGCCGATGGCGAATCACTTGGTGTTATTTACGAAGGCTTTTTGCGGATTGCGCGCAGCCCGCTGCCAACAATTGCTGCCGTGAATGGTGCAGCAGTTGGTGCAGGAATGAACCTTGCACTCGGTTGTGACGTGCGCATTGCTGCACGACGCGCAAAGTTTGATACGCGCTTTTTGCAACTTGGTATTCACCCCGGTGGTGGGCACACCTGGATGTTGCGTCGAATTGTTGGGCCACAAGTTGCTTCTGCTGCTGTGTTGTTTGGTGAGATTTACGATGGGGCAGAAGCAGAACGTGTTGGCCTTGCATACAAGTGTGTAGACGATGACAAGTTGCTAGCGACCGCACATGAGTTAGCAAAACGCGCTGCAAGTGCGCCACGCGAATTGGTCATTGAAACGAAGAAGACCATCGCTGTAATGGCCGACGTGGATACGCACCCAGAAGCAGTGGCCCGCGAACTGACCCCACAGTTGTGGAGCACTCGCCAGCCGTGGTTCGCCGAGCGACTCGCTGCGTTGCAGGCCAAGATCAGCAAGAAATAAGGCATTTAGCCTCCAAGCGGTCAGCGACTTGCCGTTCGCGCCGTGAGGTGTATGTTTGCATCAGTAAGACCTAGCTAGTGGATTTCGTCAGTGTTAAAAGCACAGAAGGCGGGGGAAGCAATGAGCAAGCGTCACGATCACCGGACAACGGTGTTTCCACCCAAGGTGGAACTTCGGGCACACGCCCACAATGAACGTCATCGAGTGAATGCAGAATTGCACTCGGTGGCAAACATGGTGAGCCATGGTGTTGAACCCGAAGATGTGGATGAACCAGGTATCGCTTGGAAGGGAATGCATCACCACGATGCAGAGATTGGTCGTGAGCAATCGCGTCGCCAACAGTTCAAGCACTGGAAAACAAAACACTGGAAGCGGCGTAAAGTTGTTCGCAAACAACGTGCTTTGGAGATAGAGCGACTACGCGACGTTGCGTAGCATTTTATAGCCAGGCGTTGCAGAGCTCTTCGCGACGGGTTTGCCATTCTTCAATGGTGAATCCGTAGCGAACGTGATCTTCCCAGATTCCATTTATTTCAAGGAACCGCTCGGCGATACCTTCATGCCGCAGTGCAAGTTTCTCGACAACGCGATGGCTAGCTGTGTTTCGCGGAATAATGCACACTTCAATTCGGTGCAAGCGAAGATCATCAAATGCAAACTTGGAAAGCACTAGTACTGCTTCCGACATGTAACTGTTGCCGGCTTTTGCTTCGTCTATCCAATAACCAATGGTGCCGCTTTGCATAGCGCCGCGCACAACTCCGTTTAGGTTCACTTCACCTGCAAACTCGTTGTTGACGAAAAGGCCAAGGCAATATGCACTTCCTGCAAGTCGTTCTCTGTCGCGCGCAGCACAACGGTTGGTGAATGCATCGCGGCTTTTCGCTGGGTCGGGCGAAGTGATGAGTGGCATTGGTTCCCACTTGGTGAGCCATTCACCATTGCGTAAGCGAACTTCGCTCCATGCCTCGAAATCGGTTGCAACAAGCGGTCGCAACATGATGCGACGACCGAACAGGCGAAGTGGACCGTTGGAAGAAATGATTCCTGCGGGGTGGCCAATAGGTCGCGAGTAGCGGCTCATGAAAGTTTCAATTCGTCTCGTACCAATCCGTCAAGCAAGTTATTCACCGACACCATGATTTCAGGAATTCGCAACTTGCGCATAACTCCAACCAACACACAGCATCCGCCCACAATGACATCTGCGCGGTCGGCTGGTAGGCCAGGGTTGAACTTGCGGTCGGCCAGCGTTTCAGTGGCAAGTGTTCGAAACACTTCCTCAACGTTTTCACGTGTCATTCGTGCGCCGTGCAGTGCGGCTGCATCAAATTCTTGCAGCCCAATTTCCACCGCAGCAATAGTGACGATGCTGCCGGCAACGCCAACGACGCGTGTGGCGTTCAACACTTCAGGGTGATCGCGAATGAGGTCGTCCATGAAGTCGGTGACGAAACCAATTGCATTCGTCAGTTCTTCTGGGCGAGGCGGGTCGTGGTGCAAGTGGCTTTCAGTGAGAACAACGGTGCCAACAGGAAAGCTGACCGCATGGTGCAAGGTCTTTTCGCCGATCATGATTTCGGTGCTGCCACCACCAATATCGACAACCAGTGTGATGCCCTTGTGTGCGGGTAGGTGAGAGAGAGCACCCGAGTATGCGAGTCGACCTTCTTCGGTACCTGCAATGATGAGCGGACGAGTTCCGAGTACTGCTTCAGCTTGATCCAGGAACACTGTTGCATTTGTTGCGCGACGACAAGCTTCGGTGGCAGTTACGCGAATTGCCCCCACTTCGTATTGCTTGATGAGCGTTGCATAGTGCTGCAGTCGCGCAATGGTTCGCGCAATCGCGTCGTCGTTCAGCAAGTTATTTTGTACAACGCCACGGCCGAGTCCAGTTACGTGCACTTCACGCACGATGTCGTTGCCTTGTGCGTCGGCAATGAGCAAGTTGGTGGAGTTGGTGCCAATGTCGATTGCGGCAACAGGTTGTGTGGCGGCTCGAATGTAAGAACTGCGACTGATGCTCAGTTTTTCGGCAACCCAATCACCAACGGGATCGTCTCCACCTGCAAGCCACCAACCAAAATGTGCGTGCAAACACTTCACGCCAACGCGAGTGCCGGCTACTCCGCCAAACGGACGTGGTCCAGTGTGGTCTGCAGGAATCAGTGCATCGCGTTCGGCGGCATAACGATCGTGCGCCGCCGCAATGAGCGCTGCATCAAGTTCGGCTTCAACCTGATTGACGGCACCCGTTGCTTCAAGGCGACCAATCAGTACGTTCTCGCGCGCACCACACAACCAATACAGCGTTGGCATTGGTGTTCCATCAGGCAGCAACGGCTGATTGCGCAACACAACCGGGTCGCCGTCTAATGCGCGAACGACAACTTCACACTTGCCTTGCGGAACTCGACCGAGTAACTCGGTAATTCGCGCGATGTCTTCTGCGCTTGGTGCGTTAGAAGAGTTTGACAAGTACAACTACCAGCACGGCAATACCGATTAGGGCAGGAATTGCGCGCTTTGCAATGGTGGAACCTGCGGTGTCCAGCAAATCGAGAGGTGCAACCTCGGGGCCATCAATCTTGCGAATGGATGGTTGCTCGGGTGGTGTAGGTGAGGTTTCGGTGGCGACGGGTGCAATTGGTGCAGGTGCTGTTGAAATGAGCTGGTTCAAGTTTTCTGAAAACTGTGCGAGCAATTTGTCGCTCACATCGGCAAGTGCACCACGACCAAACTGCGCAACTTTTCCTGAAATAGAAAGATCGGTGTGCACGGTGCACTTCGTTGAAGTTGGTGTAACGGAAGTGAGCTCAGCGGTAATCATTGCTGAGGCATTGCCTTTGCCGGTGGTGTCGCGTCCTTCGCCTTTAAGGGTTGCCTTATGCGCCACATCATCACGCGACACAAAACTTGCTTGTCCTTTGAACTGAGCAAGAATCGGACCAACTTTGATCTTCACTTGTCCGCGGTAGGTGTCACCTTCAACTTCGGTGAGTTGTGCGCCAGGAAGGCACGGTGCAATGCGCTCTAAGTCGGTGAGGATCGCCCATGCTTCAGCAACGGGAACATTGACAGTGAACTCGTGATTGAGATCCATCGCTATTTGCCTCGACTTTCGTGAATAATTTTCGCTACACGCTCGATGTCTTCAACATGGTCGACATCGATTCCCGAGCCAATACAGGGTACTTCAGCAACGAGTTCGGGGTGACTGCGGAGCAATGATCGCGCACCTTCGTCTCCTGATTGTGGAATGAGTGCAAAAAATTCAGCATGCAATTTCACGGGGTTTGCGCGCACGCCTTGATACGTAGCGACGGCAAGCGGAGAAGAGGAGTTGGCTACGGCTGCCCAAGCCGACGGGGGAATGCATGGCTGATCGCCAAGACCGATGACAACCGATTGCAGTCCGCGTTCGCTGGCCCATTGCAATGCGCATTGCACAGAACTGGCCATGCCAGTTGCCCAAGCCTCGTTACGCAGGTAGGTGACCGCTTCAGAGCCTTCATAACGAGGCAATTCAACTGAACCCCAGACGACTGCGACCGGGCCGATGTTGGCCGCCAGAGCGCTCTGGAGAGCCCATTCAAAGACTGTTTTTCCTGCAACCGAAGTGAGCAACTTGTGGTGCGAACCACCGAACCGCGAACCCCCTCCAGCCGCCAAAAGAACGACACCGACTGACGGGTTTTTACTGTTTGGGGTGGTCACAACCCCATATTTACAGGCTTTGGCGGGTCTTGCCCTCTCGAAACCGTGTATGACCCAAACATTACAGTTTCATGACATAAACTGTTACACAGTTGACATAAATGGAATAAATGGAAAAACGCGAGTTCTCTCGCAAGCACTGCCCCCAAATTCGAGCCAACCGCCCCCCGGTTGGTTCGCCTACCAAGGAGCCACCATGTCACGCACCGCCAAACTCATCGCTGGTCTGCTCGTATCCCTCAGCCTGTGGGGAGTCAGTTCACCTGGCGTACAGGCAATTCCGATGGGTCCTGTCCAAGAAGCAATTATTCGCAAAGGTGCTGTTCAGGCGCAGCAGGCAGTGGATGCCTTTGCCGACAAGCGCGACCGTGACGCGTACGACCTCTTTCTAGACCTTTCCGACAAGCTTGCCGTTGATGTTGCCAACTTCCTAGGAGTTGATGTGAAGGAGTTACGTCGCGCATGGCGAACTGCAGACGTTGCGCATCAACGTGCGCTGATGGCCGGCCTCACTCAAATTGGAGTTCCGTATAAAGAAAATGCAGCCACGGAATCAGGCGCCTTTGACTGTTCAGGCTTTGTGCAATTTGCATGGTCGCGTGCAGGCTTCGTGTTGCCGCGTGGTTCAAATTTTCAGTATGCCCATTCACGCCGCGTCACGTATAAAAACGCTCAGGCTGGTGACATTATGTGGCGTCCGGGGCACGTGTCGATGTATCTCGGAGTTGGCGGTGCAATGCTTCAAGCAGGCCGAACAGGTCGCAGCGTTGAATTGCACATCATGGATTCGCGAATCCTTGGTTGGACTCGTTTCGCAGATCCAACTGCGTAACCGTTATTTGTGAATCGGTCCGTCTCCATCACGAAGTGATGGTGCGCCACGACCAGTGCGTCGCGCGATGATTTCTCCGCAAATAGAAATTGCAGTTTCTTCTGGCGTGCGTGCTCCGATGTCGAGTCCAATTGGCGACATCAGTCGCCGCAATTGTTCTTCGGTGACACCGGCTTCAACCAAGCGCTCGATGCGCTTTGCATGAGTCTTCCGGCTACCCATTACACCGATGTAGCCAACGTTGGTTGCCAATGCACCAACAACTGCAGGAACATCAAACTTGGGGTCATGCGTCAAAATGCATACTGCGTCACGTTGCGTAAGTTGTGCTCCACGTTCTACAAATAACGGAGCAGGCCACGTCACCAGTACCTCGTCGGCCATCGGGAAGCGGCGCTTGGTTGCGAACACTTCGCGAGCATCGCATACCAGCACGTGATAACCCAATACTTTGGCAACGCGGGCAAGAGCTGAAGTGAAATCCACTGCGCCGAAAATCACCATGGTTGGTGGTGGCGAAAACGCATCAATGAACACGCGAACGGTTGGAGTGTTGACTAGATCTTCTGGAGTGGTCTGACCTTGTGGTCCGTAGTGACGAACGCTGGTTCTGCCGGCTTCAAGTTCGCCTTGCGTATCGCGCGCAACAACACGGTCAAGTTCGGCATTGCCAAGAGTTCCTTGCGCTGCATTGTCAGGCGTGACGAGCAACATTGCGCCAATGTTTGGTCCATCAATGACTGTTGCAAGCGCCACTGGTTTGTTTGCGCGAGTGCGCTCTGAAAACAGTTGATACAACGACATCGTCAATTACCAGGTCAGCGGCTGAATGAACAGGTGAATAATTCCGCCGCAGGTAAGCCCAACCGCAAATGCTTCATCATCTGAATAACCGAACTTCACCAATTTGGGTTGCTTGTCGCCATTCAATATTGCAAGTGCCTCGGCAACAACTGCGCCTTCAACACAACCACCACTGACCGAACCGATGACTTCGCCGTCTTCGTTCACGGCCATTGCGGCACCAGGGTCGCGCGGGCCCGAACCTTCAATGTCAATGACACGCGCAAGAGCAATTTGTTTGCCCGCCGCTTTCCAGCGGTCAATGTCGTTCAGCAGTTCGCGCATAGTTCCAGTCAATCGGCAGAAATGACTCGAGTGAGGCGTTCCATGGCTTCAAGCGAGTGACCTTCAACAAATTCGTCAATGTACGGCAGTGCGGCAGCCATGCCCTTTGCGAGTGGTGCGTATCCAGGGGTGACTTTTAATGGGTTTACCCAGATGAGTCGGTGCGATACACGTTGCAGGCGTTTCATCTGTTCGCCCAATAATTCTGGGTTGCCTCTGTCCCAACCGTCAGACAGAACAATCACAATTGCGCCACGAGCCATTCCGCGCACTCCCCAGGTGTCGTTGAACTTGCGCAGGCTTTCCCCAAGTCGTGTACCGCCACTCCAGTCGGGAACTTGTTCTGCAGCGCGTTTGATTGCCTTGTCTGGGTCGCGGCTGCGAAGTTCTTTAGTCAGCCGCGTGAGGCGCGTGCTGAACGCAAAGGCTTCCACTCGTTGTCTGCCGGCAACTGCTGCATGCATAAATCGAAGCAGTGCACGTGCGTATGGTTCCATGCTTCCTGAAATGTCGAGTAACACCACAATGCGGCGAAGTCGATCACTTGGTTCTTTCCAGTGCAAACGCATTGGCTCGCCACCGTGACTAATGGATGCGCGAACGGTGCGACGTAAATCGTGCTGTGAACCGTTTCGTTTTGCACTCGTCAAACGAAGCGAGCGTCGTGGTGGGCCAGCAAAACGGAGTGCCTGCATGAGGCGCTGGGCTTCTGCAAGTTCTGAATCGTCGTATTGGGCGAAATCTTTTTTGCGCAGTGCTTCGGAAGCAGAAAAGCGCAAATGAATTGCTGGGTTTGAGTCATATTCACCAGCATGCGGATCAGTTTCAGTCTCATCATCGATGAGGAGTGAAATCTTTTGTGGTGACAAGTCTTCGGCTACTTCGCCACTAGTACGGTGTTCCCAAAACACGGCAAATGCTCGATCAAACAACTGATGATCTTCTGGTCTGCGCACTAACGTGCTGCGACCCGCCCAGAACACATCACTACGTGACTCAAGCGACACTACGTCTAGGGCATAGACAAACGTCAGCACTGAGTCAAGTGGAACCTGTAGACCGACGCCGCGTAAAACTCGCGCGAATGACACTGCCATTTCTTCTGGAGAAGAGGAAATTGCGGTGGACATGAATTATCCGTGCATCAGACCGCGATCAAACGCTTGGGCAACGATTTGAGCGATGCCTTGCTCGCGCACGCGGTCGTGATCTTCGCGGTATTTCAACACGGTTCCAAGTGTTGCCGAAACAACCGATTCGTTGAGTTCGCGAGCACCAAGTTGGGCGAGTGCGGTTGCCCAGTCAATGGTTTCTGCGACACCAGGTGGCTTGTACAAATTGAGTGAGCGCATATGTTCCACAGCTGCTGCAACTTGTTTGGCAAGTGATTCGGCAATTTGTGGAACGCGTAGGCGCACGATTGAAACTTCACGATCAAAACTTGGATGATCAACCCAGTGGTACAAACATCGACGCTTCAACGCGTCGTGTACATCACGCGTGCGGTTTGACGTAAGAATCACAATTGGTGGAGTTGTGGCTTTGAACGTTCCTAGTTCAGGAACAGTCACTTGGAAGTCGGAAAGTATTTCCAGCAAATATGCTTCAAACTCATCGTCGGCACGATCAATTTCGTCAATCAACAACACGGCCGGAGTGTCACGCTGATCAATTGCGCGCAGTAATGCGCGTTTAATAAGAAAGCGCTCGTTGTACAACTCGCTCTCTAGTTCGTTTGCCTTCTTGGTCGTTGCTTCTCCGCTGGCTTCCGCAGCACGCAAGTGCAGCAACTGGCGTGAGTAATCCCAGTCATAAACTGCTTGGGCAGCATCAATTCCTTCGTAGCACTGCAAGCGAATGAGCTCGCCACCAGTCATTGCTGCAATCACTTTTGCAAGTTCGGTTTTGCCTACGCCGGCCTCTCCTTCAAGGAGTAACGGACGCTTCAGTGTGAGTGCCAAGTACACGGCGGTGGTGAGGCCTTCTTCAGCCAGGTAGTTCTGTTCGGCGAGTGCCGCTCGAACTTGTTCTACTGAGGTGAATCCTGCTTGCGCCATGCGTTCAGGCTAGGGGCAAAGGGATTATGAATCGAAACCAAGGCCCAAGCGATCGAGACTTCGGAGCCAGAGGTTTCGTTTTCCCGTCTTGTCTTCACGATTCAGTGCCCAACGCGTGGTCTGAATGCCAATGAATCGGAATGGTTCGGGAGGAAATGGCAAGGGTTTGCTGCGCACAAACTGTGTTTGCGTTGCAGGAGTTTTACGGCCATCAAGCATGTCGAGCATGACCTCGGCGCCGAACCGAGAGCTAGCAACGCCCAAGCCGGTGTATCCAATTGCATAGGCAACACGGTCACGCATGGCTTGTCCCCAGAACACGCTGTAACGGCTGCAGGTGTCGATTGCACCGCCCCAAACATGCGAGAAGCGAACGCCTTCAAGTTGAGGAAATGTTTCAAAGAAGTGTTGTGAAAGTTTTGCCCACGTTTCTGGGCGTGATTCAAGTTCAGCGTTCACTTTGCCGCCGAAGAAATACACCGCGTCGTACCCACCCCACAAAATTCTGTTATCTGCAGTGAGTCGGTAGTAGTGGAATTGATTTGAAATGTCGGAGAGGCCTTGACGATTCTTCCAGCCGATGCTTTCTAACTGCCGAGGAGTGAGTGGCTCTGTGGTCAGGCAGTAGTCGTACACGGGTGCAATGTAGTTGTGCATGCGGCGGAGCAGTGGCTTGAAAGCATTCGTTGCCAGCGCAACACGTTTTGCATTCACCTTGGAAAGTGGTGTCTCCACAACGATTCCGCCCGGCGAGTAGTCCAGACCAACAGCTTTTGTGTCTTCATATATACGCACGCCAAGTTGTTCAGCCGCGCGCTTCAAGCCCCATGCCAGCCGAGCAGGGTCGACAAGTGCTGCTGTGTCTTTGCACCACATACCACCAGTAAAAATTGGCGATGCAACTTCCTTGCGCACAGCAACTTCATCAAGCCACTCAACTTTGTGGCCAATCTCGCGCAACTGGTCGTAGTCGTCTTTCAGCTCGTCTAGATACGTTGCTGAATGTCGCGTGCTCGCAATTTCAATTACGCCATTGCGTTCAAAGTCGCAGTCAATGTTGTAGCGCTTGATTGCCGCTTCAATTTCGTTGAGGTTTTCAAGTCCTAAGTCTTCAAGCAAGCCAACTTCGTCGGGGAAGCGTTGCTGTGCGTTGGCAATGCCATGCGTGAGGCTGGAGTCCATGAACCCGCCATTGCGACCACTTGCTGCAGATCCAATTTCGTGGGCCTCAATCAGCACTACATCGCGGTCAGGGTCGCGTTCCTTGGCCAATATTGCAGTCCACAGCCCGGTGTAGCCACCGCCCACAATGCACAGGTCGCACGTTTCAGCGTGCACCAACATGGGGTTCGACTCTGGTTCGTCCGCATCATCAAACCAATACGGAAATGAATCGGCGTCCGCAATCGCGTCCAGAAAACGCTCGTCTTGTTGATACCCACCCATGGGTTTCTCACCACCTAACAAGGTCAACAGTAGCAGTACGGCAAGTATTGTTTTCCGCATGGACCTTGGTATTTCGCAACGTAGAGCTGCAGTAGCGGCGGCCTCGGCGGGGCTGGGTTTTGCCAGTGCTCAAGCACTTGCAAACGAGGGCGTGCGCGTTGTTATTTGCAGTCGCGATGCAGATCGTGTTGCCGATGCAGCAAAAAAGATCGGTAATGGATGTGTGGGAATTGTTGGTGACGTTTCCACTACCGAAGGCGCACTTGCGTTCATTCGTGAAGCAAAAACAATTCTTGGCGACATTGACATTGTGATTGCTAATGGCGGTGGACCACCTGCAGGAAATTTTGCATCAACCGATCTTGATTTGTATCCAGCAGCAATTGAACGCAGCATGCTGGCAACAGTGGCGATGTGCAAAGAAGTGATTCCTCGCATGCAAGAGCGCGGATGGGGCCGCATCGTGGCAATTACCAGCACAGCAGTTCGTCAGCCGTTTGCGAATCTCATTTTGTCCAGCACAGCCCGCGCGGGACTGACTGCTTTTTTGAAAACAGTTGCCACTGAAGTTGCATCAAACGGCATCACGGTAAACACGGTGCAGCCCGGCACGCATGCCACCGATCGTATTAAGCAGTTGTATGGGTCGATGGAAGGCGCTGCAGAAGGAATACCTGCAGGCGTTGTTGGCGACCCAAAAGATTTCGGAAGCGTTGTTGCGTTTCTGTGCAGTGAGCAGGCCAAATTTGTCACCGGCACTCACTTGCAAGTTGATGGTGGCTCGTACCCGGGATTGATCTAATGCTTCAACATGTTGTTGCGCTGACGTGGAACGAATCGGTTCCAAAAAACTATGCAGAAGTGGTGAATAAGGCTCTGCTCGATATGGCAAAAACCATTCCTTCGGTGCGCAGTTACCGCTGTGGAGCCGATTTAGGAGTCAGTTCGCATGCCAATGCCGATTACCTCATCGTTGCGGAGTTTGATGATGTAGCGGGGTGGCAGGAGTACGACCAAAACGCATTACACAATGAAGTTCGAGTGAAGTACTTTGCACCTTACGTTGCGTCACGCGCTGCCGCGCAAATCACTTTCTAGCTTTATAGACGTGTTTGTCTTCCCATCGGGTTGATAGCAAACAGGCAATCCACACGTAAACAAAACCGATGATGATGTCGGCGACGTAGTGTTCGCCGAAGTACACCAAACAGAATGACATTGCAGCGGGTAGAACGAGCGCAATTGGCTTCATCCAGATTCGCATCTTGCTCCAGAAAAACACCACCACAAGCAACGCACAAGCGGCATGAAGTGACGGCATGGCTGCAACAGGGTTTGCAATTGCAGAACCACGCTCAAACAATTTTGAAACTGTGTGCAGACCCATCTCGCTCCAACCACGTGCGGTAATGCGCTTAATTGGCCCAATGAGATCCTCTTTGGCAATCATCCAGGGAGGGGCAACGGGAAGCACCACGTACGTAGCAACGGCCAGGAAAAACAAGATGCTCAGCCGGCGCACATAGCGAACCCACTGTTCGCGACTGATCCACCACAACAACACGGCTGTGCCCATGGGCAGGATGAAGTGCGTCATGTATGTGACAGCGAGAGGGTATTCGTACCACGCAAGTTTTGAGGAAATGTTGAGGCGTTCTTGCAGCCACACGCTTGGGTCAGCGCCAAAAAACATGAGGCGGTCAATATCGCGAATCAAGGTTTTTTGAACAGGCACTCCTAATTGGTCGGCAAGCCCTCGGCTGTATTCGTAGGCAAACAACATGGCTGCAAACACCGACCAGTCGCGCAACATGTTGCGCTGTGCACGAAGTGGTTTACCTACATTGGCAAAAACGAATGCGCCAAGTATCCACAATGTGACTGCGACGCGGTCGACAGGCACGCCAAAGTGTTGCGCAGACCACAAAAAGATGGCCACATACAGGCCAATTGATATTTGTCGAGTGCGAGAGTTATTTAGATGAATCTTCAAGTGCTCGTCGGACCAGCACTTTGGCCAGATGCGTGCGGTAATCGCTTGAAGCGTTGAGGTCGCTCTGCGGTTCTGCCTCGGCCGCGGCAAGTTCTGCAGCTTCGGTTATTGAAGCACCGCTTGCAAGAGCCGCGCTGACACTGGTTGCAAGAATTGGTGTTGAACCCATGTTGACCAATGCAACGCCAGAGTCTTTGCCATTTTTCCAAGCGGCGACACCAACAATGGCCCAGTCCTGTGCACGACGATTGAACTTTTGGAAACTCCAACCACCAGTATTTTTTGGAACTCGAATCTCGACAAGCATTTCATCAGGAGCAAGTGCGCTCTCGAGGAAACCTTTGTAGAAATCTTTAGCTGCAATCTGACGTTGACCATTTGGTCCTTGAGCAATATATGTTGCACCCAGCGCAAGGGTGGTTGCTGGAAGGTCGCTTGCCGAGTCGGCATGGGCGAGTGAGCCCCCAATGGTTCCGCGATGGCGAACTTGAGCATCACCAACATGGCCTGCTGCATGCGCAAGCAATGGAACATGCTTTTTCAGTAAGTCTGACTTTTCGACATCCATGTGGCGCGTAAGTGCACCAATGGCAATGTGGTCTCCACCATCTTTGATGTATGACAAGTCGGTGATGCGACCAATGTCAATGAGCATCGTGGGCTGAGCCAAGCGAAGTTTCATCAATGGAATAAGGCTGTGTCCGCCGGCAAGAAACTTTGCTTCATCGCCGTATTGACCGATAAGCGAAATTGCCTCGTCTGCCGATGATGCACGTTTGAAATCAAATGCTGCAGGTATCACTGTGGTTCCCCTTACTTCTTTGCCGATTGAATGGTGCGCCACACGGTTTGAGGTGAAGCAGGCATGGCCATGCTTGTTACCCCGAGGCCAGAGAGCGCATCGATAATTGCGTTGATTACTGCAGGTGCTGCGCCAATGGTTCCTGCTTCACCAATGCCCTTCACTCCAAGTTGATTGGTTGGTGAGGGTGTAATGGTGTGGCCGGTGGTGATGGACGGTACGTCACTTGCTGCTGGCACGAGGTACTCGGCAAGCGTTGTGGTCTTCAGGTTTCCATCTTCGTCGTACACAGCCTCTTCGAAGAGTGCTTGAGCAAGACCTTGAATCACTCCGCCGTGAACCTGACCTTCAACAATGAGCGGATTGATCTGGTTTCCGCAGTCATCAATTGCTACATACTTGAGCACTTCAATCTTGCCCGTCTCAACATCTACTTCAACGATGCAAACATGTGTACCAAACGGCCACGAAAAGTTCGGTGGGTCGTAGGTGTACTGGGCTTCGAGGTTTGGTTCAAGACCGTCTGGAAGGTTGTGAGCGGTAAACGCTGCAAAGGCGAGTGCTGCTATTGGCACGGAACGATCGGGCGAACCCTTCACGCTGAAAAGACCATTCGCGAACTCAAGGTCGTCTGCTGCGCACTCAAGTTGATGGGCGGCAATCAGACGTGCTTTTTCAATTACTTTGTCGCATGCTCCAGCAATTGCGACACCACCAACTGGGAGTGATCGCGAGCCGTAGGTATCCATACCAAGTGGGGCAATTGCCGTGTCACTGTGCAACACGTCGATATCTTCAATTGGAATACCTAATTTTTCTGAGGCAATCATTGCCCAGGAAGTCTCGTGGCCTTGACCGTGTGGAGAAGTTCCCGTAACTACTTGGACCTTTGCCGTTGGGAGAACGCGCACTGTTGCGGCTTCCCAACCACCAGCTCCATAATTCAATGAGGCAAGCACGCGCGATGGCGCAAGTCCGCACATCTCGAAGTATGAAGCCATTCCAATACCGATTCGCTTTGCTGCACCAGGAACATTCTGTGTTTTCTGCTGCTTACGAATGCCGGCATAGTCAGCCATTTGCGTCGCTTTTTCAGCGGCTAGTGCATGATCTCCGGAGTCATAGGTCAGCCCACTGAATGCCGTATACGGGAATTGCTCCTTCTGAATGAAGTTGCGCTTCCGCAATTCATAGGGATCAATGTTCATTTTGCGAGCAAGAGCATCCATACCGCATTCAATGGCATACGTTGCTTCGGGTCGACCAGCGCCTCGGTACGCATCGGTTGGTGTGAGTGAGGTGAATACGCCGGTGCAACTGAAGTCATATGCCTGTGGCAGGTTGTAGACGCCTGCATATAAGAAAGCTCCAAGCAATGGAACACCAGGTGTTACCAACTGCAAATATGCACCCATGTCGGCAATGATGCGGAATCGAACTGCCGTCAACTTGCCGTCTTTATCTGCAGCAAGTTCAACGTGTTGGATTTGTCCGCGTCCGTGGATAGTTGCATGAGCATTCTCGCTGCGCTCTTCAACCCAACGGACTGGCTCATTGTGTTTGCGGGAAAGTGCTAGGCAGAGAAGTTCCTCTGCGTAGACATCAAGTTTTGAACCAAATCCACCACCGACACTTGGAGCAATGATGCGTAATTGATGCTCTGGAATACCCAATGTAAGTGCAGCCATCACTTTCAAGATGTGTGGAATTTGCGTTGCTGAATACATGGTGACGTCGCCACCAAAGGGTTGTGGTACCGCAGCAATGGCGCGTGGCTCCATAGCCATAGGGAGCAGTCGCTGCTGAACGTAACGCTCTTTGACTGTGTATGCGGCATTCTTGAATGCTTCTTCAACACAACCAGGTGTTGACTCAATGAGTAACGGCCAGGTATAGCTTGCGTTGGTTCCAAGATCTTCGTGCAAGATCACTTTGTCACTGAGTGCTTCTTCTAGGTCGACAACCGCAGGTAATACTTCGTAGGTCACATCAATGAGGTCGAGAGCATCTCGTGAGACGGTTTCACTCGTTGCAAGAACTGCAGCAACTCCGTCACCAACGTAGTGAACCTTGCTCACTGCGAGCGGGTAGTGGGCCGGGTTCTTCATGTCTGGTGTCACTGGCCATGCACACGGCATTGGTGCTGCCCACAAGGATTGAAGTTCTGCGCCTGTGTACACCGCAACAACTCCAGGAAGTGCCTTTGCTTGTGTCGTATCAATCTTGATGATGCGAGCGTGAGCATGTTCAGAGCGTTTAATTGCTAAGTGCAACGCGCCTGGAATGTTCAGGTCATTAGTGAATTTTCCTTCACCAGTGAGGAGGGCAGGATCTTCACGGCGAAGTAGGCGTGTGCCGATCACTGTGTTTGGACGATTGTCTGTCATGGTCATGACGTTCCCCTTTACTTTGCTGCTGCTAACACCGACTTCACAATGTTGTGGTAACCGGTGCATCGGCACAGGTTGCCTTCAAGACCAAGGCGTACATCTTCCTCGGTTGGGTGGGGGTTTTCATTGAGCAATCCAATTGCTGCCATCACCATTCCAGGTGTGCAGTAACCGCACTGCAATCCATGGTTCTCCATGAATGCTTGTTGCATTGGATGCATCACGCCGTCCTTGCTCAATCCCTCAATGGTGTCTACTGAACAACCATCGGCTTGCGCGGCAAGAATGGTGCAACTCTTTACTGCCTCTCCGTTGAGGTGCACTGTGCATGCTCCACAGCTCGAGGTATCGCAACCAATATTCGTTCCGGTAAGTCCGAGATTTTCTCGAACGTAATGAACTAATAATGTTCGTGGTTCTACGTCGTGCTCTGACTTTTTACCGTTGACGGTGATACTGACTTTCATCGAGTCCCCCTAAGACACTTGTGTTGGCAACTCTCCCCAATTACCAACGCCCCGCGCCTTATCATGCCCTATTCGGGGCATCCGTGTCTAGTGGCGATTTGGTGACCCCATTTTGAGATTGGGTAAGGGTTATCGGACTACCTGAAAGGCTATTTGTGCTTCTGGATTTCGAACCACACACGCTCTGCGGTGGTGGGCATATCGATGTGACGTACTCCTAGGTGGGCAAGGGCATCGATCACTGCAGACTGCACTGCAGGAGTTGAACCAATCGTTCCTGATTCACCGATTCCCTTTGCGCCAAGTGGGTTGCGTGGTGTCGGGGTTTCCATGTGAATTACTTCAAAGCTAGGTAGCTCGGCTGCAGAGATGAACGCGTAGTCGGCGAAGTTCGAGGTGATTGGATTTCCGTCACCGTCATAGCGAACTTCTTCTAGTAACGCTTGCGCAGCCCCCTGAGCAATTCCGCCGTGAATTTGTCCTTCAAGCAACAACGGGTTCAATACTTTGCCTGCGTCGTCGCATGCCACGTGACGAAGCAATTTCACTTGACCAGTTTCGGTGTCTACTTCAACGACTGAAACGTGAGCTCCGAATGGAAAGGTTGCGCCTTGTGAAACATAATCAGTTTCCTGAATGAGACCGCCGTCATTTGCTAACGCAATGGACAAATCCGCCCACGACTTAGCAACTGCGGGAGTTCCAGCAACATGGAATGCTGCGGACGCCTTGTCAAACACCACGTCCTCTTCGTTCGCCTCAAGTAAGCGAGCTGCATGCTTACGTGCTTGTTCAACCAGTTCTCCTGCCGCAACGTGAACGGCAACGCCACCTTGCTGAAGCGAACGCGAACCCATGGTTCCGCCGCCCTTTGGCACAAGGTCGGTGTCTCCCCAGACGACATCAATCTTGTCCATCGGGATTCCCGTTGTGTCAGATGCGATCATTGCCCACGCAGTGACGTGGCCTTGTCCGTGGGGAGAGGTTCCGGTGTACACAACTGCACGTCCGTCTTGTGTGACTTCAATCTTTGCTGATTCTCCCGAGCTGTTTCCAGCGGTGATTTCTACGTACACACTGACGCCAATTCCTAGTTGCTTAACGTTCCCGCTTGCTCGGCGTGCTGCTTGCTCCGATCGAAGTTTGGTGTAGTCGGCTGCTGCAAGAACACGATTCAATGATTCTTCGTAATCGCCAACATCATACGTTTGACCAATTGTTGTTGAATGTGGATCGAGGAACTTTGGAATGAGGTTGATGCGACGCACTTCCGCTGCATCTTTTCCAATTTCGGCAGCGAACATGTCCATAGCGCGCTCAATGGCAGCAGTTGCTTCAGGGCGACCAGCGCCACGATATGCAACAACGGGCGTGGTGTTGGTGGCAATTGAGGTGGTGCGAACTTCAATTTTTGGAATGTCATATACGCCAGACGCCATTGGACGAGTCATGAATGGGGCAAGAATTGCGCCGATGTCGACCCACGCGCCAGAGTCTTGCAACACATGCATTTGGTACGCGGTAACTTTTCCCGCTTTAGTTCCACCAATGGTGACGTATTGAATTTGCGCACGACCATGTCCAAGAGCGGTCATTGATTCGCTACGCGTTTCTAGCCAGCGGATTGGGACACCTGCCTTCTTGGCAACTGCACCAAGAACAAGCTCCTCTGGATATGCGCCGATTTTTGCTCCAAACCCGCCGCCAACGTCTGGGGTGATAATTCGCATTTGTCCAGCTTCAAGTCCATTTGATGTTTGGATGGTGTCACGAGCACCTTGTGCATGCTGTGTTGACATCCATTGAATGAGTCGACCCTCATTGTCCCAAGCTGCAGCAGATGCGCGAACTTCTAGTGGACAAGGTGCAACTCGCTGGTTGACATAGCGTCCTTTTACGACTACTTCGCAATCTGCGAACATAGCGTCGCCCGTGTTGTCTGGCATGCCTATTGCGGTGCTATCAAACACCACGTTGCTGCCACACTCTTCGTAAATGTGCGTGCTGCTTGTCATTGCTTGTTCAATATCGATCAACACTTCAAGAGTGTCGTAGTCAATAATCACTTTCTCTGCGGCATCCTCGCCTTGGTTCGCAAGTCTGGTAAGGACAACAGCGACAGGTTCGCCTACGTAGCGAACTTTTCCACTCGCAAGCAATGTGCGCTTGGCCGTTGGGTTGAATGTGGCTGCTACTGGTTCTAGGCCTAAGTCCGCAGCGGTGTAAATGGCGACAACTCCTGGAGACTCAAGTGCCTCTGAAGTGTCGATACTCACGATGTTGGCGTGAGCAACGGTGGAGCGAATAAAAGTTGCGTGAAGCGCACCAACAAGAAGTGGCTCGCTGCTGAGGTCGTCTACGTACACGCCACCGGTAGTGAGAAACTTCGGGTCTTCTTTGCGAAGTACGCGGTTTCCAAGAATGCTTCCAGCCACAAAATTCTCCTAACGAACTGACTCGAGACAGATTAGGGGGTAAACGGCTGCAGGGAAATTTCGCCCTGAGCAGCCTTTTTCGCAGATTCAAGACTGCGAACCAACAGCATGGTGGAAACTATGGTGTACGGCCAACGTTCGGGAAGAGCAGTAGACAGTGCCGGCATGTCCATCATTGGCAGGCGGCGCTCATCGAAGCGAAGGTAGCCAAGTTGGGTGCGAATGGCATCCTGCAGACCGGCTTCTGTTTTCAGGTAGGTCACCTGATCCTGCAGGTTTTCGATGATGTCTTCGTATTGTGCAAATTCAATTTCTTTTTGCGCGATGAGATTGCGCTGGTTGATATACGAACGAACCGGAAATACCGACATGGCGACAACGAGTGCAACGATGACAGCAATGGCGAGGGGAGTGCTGGCCAAACGGAGTTTGCGACTGCGAACGAGTCGAATCTCGGTGGTTGCCATCCCTCTATTCTGGCCCTCAGCGATGACTGAATTGCGTCATCTCTATTGTTCGGCTGGTTACTTGCGCGGCGCGAGAGCGTCCCTGCCCATGAATTGGGCTTTTGATCCAAGTTCTTGTTCGATCCGGAGTAGTTGGTTGTATTTTGCAACACGGTCGCTGCGTGCTGGAGCACCAGTTTTGATCTGACCGCAGTTTGTAGCCACAGCAAGGTCGGCAATGGTGGAGTCTTCGGTTTCTCCGCTGCGATGACTCATCACGCTGGTGTACCTGTTGCTAGCAGCAAGAGCAATGGTGTTCAACGTTTCGGTCAACGTTCCAATTTGGTTCACCTTCACCAACACGCTGTTGGCAACGTGTTCGGTGATACCGCGTTGTAGTCGCGAGACATTGGTGACGAACAGGTCGTCGCCAACAAGCTGAATCTTGTTGCCAAGTTTTTGGGTGAGTGTTGACCATCCGGCCCAGTCGTCTTCTGCCATTCCGTCTTCAATGGACACGATTGGGTATTTGCTAGCAAGCATGTCCCACCACGATGCGAGTTCATCGCTGGACAAAACTTTCCCTTCTCCTGCAAGGTGGTATTTGCCATCTTTGAACAACTCGCTCATTGCTGGGTCGAGTGCAATGGAAATATCTTTTCCAGGTGTGAATCCCGCTTTTTCAATTGCTTCTACCAAGATTGCAATCGCTTCTTCGTTGCTCGCAAGGTTTGGCGCGAATCCACCTTCGTCGCCAACTGCTGTTGCCATCTTGCGCTTATGCAAGATTGATTTCAGCGTGTGGTAAGTCTCTACGCCCCAACGCAATGCTTCAGAAAACGATGAAGCGCCAATAGGCATCACCATGAACTCCTGCAAGTCCACGTTGTTGTCGGCATGAGCGCCACCATTTAAGACATTCAACATTGGAACCGGCAATACGCATGCAGTATCGCCGCCAATTGACTTGTACAACGGCAGACCGCGTTCGTTGGCCACAGCGTGAGCGTTAGCAAGGCTTGCTCCCAGAATGGCGTTCGCGCCAAGATTTGATTTATTCGGTGTGCCATCCAGAGACAGCATCAGATCGTCAACAGTTTGTTGGCTAGATGCGTCTGCACCAACTAAAGCACTGGCGATCGCGCCATTCACATTGCCGACAGCTTGTTGCACTCCTTTGCCCAGGTAGCGAGTGCCACCATCTCGTAGCTCAACTGCTTCGTGTTCGCCGGTAGACGCACCTGATGGAACAATTGCTCGTCCACGAGCACCGGACTGCAAAATAACTTCAACTTCAACGGTTGGATTTCCACGCGAGTCCAAAACTTCGCGACCAACTACTTGCTTGATTGTGCTCATGGCTACACGCTAGCCAGCGCACAAATTCACGTTCACTTCCGAGATTTGACCTCATCCCACAGTGCATCAAGCGTGGCAAGGTCGACAGCGTGTAAGTCAATGTTTCGCTCAAGCGCGAGTGTCTCAACGTGTTCAAAGCGAGCACGAAATTTGTCGCTGGCTTCTCGCAGCGCTGTCTCGGCGTCATGGCCCAAATGGCGCGACAAATTGACCACACTGAACAGCAAATCGCCAAGTTCCAAACGCACCGTGTCTGGGTCTGCCTGCTGACTTATAGCGTCACGGATTTCACTTGACTCTTCACGAATCTTGTCAAATGCACCATCGGCATTTGGCCAATCGAACCCAATATCGGCGGCACGCTTTTGCAACTTTGTTGCGTACGACAGAGAAGGTGCTGCTTTGGCAACGCCGCTGAACACGGAATCGGACTTCGCTTCATTAGATAGTCGTTCTTGGCGCTTCACTTCGTCCCACGTGCTCACCACGTCATTAGCGCTGTTAGCAACAGCGTCGCTGAACACGTGTGGGTGTCGGCGCACCAACTTGTCGTGAATGGAACGCGCAACATCGGCAAGTGTGAATCTGCCTTCCTGCTCGGCAATCGTGGCGTGAAACTCCACTTGATACAACAGGTCGCCAAGTTCTTCAATGAG
>BJFW01000003.1 GCA_014190095.1 Actinomycetes bacterium
GCAAACGCTGCAAGCGCAATCGCGAAGACAAGAAAACCGTAGTTAACCAAACCTGACGATTGATCGCTGATGAGCCAGATCAAGAAACTCAATGTTGAAATTCCCAAATACAAGTATGCGGGAATGCGTCGGCGACTGTTGTCGGGAAACTGATATGGACCAACAAAAGCAGAAACGTCTAAGTCGCTTGGCAGCTGATCTCGAACTTCATTGCTGTTCTCATCATTCACGGCATGTCCTTCCATCGATTTCGAATTCGCTGTGCAGTTGTGTCTAGCGCTTCCGGCAAAATTTTTGCCGTCGCCACCGCAACCATAAAGTTTGAATCGCCACCCCAGCGTGGAACGATGTGAATGTGCAAATGCTGCGCCACGCTTCCACCTGCGGCGTGACCCAAATTAATTCCAACATTCATTCCCTGCGGCTTGTACTCAGCCTTCAGAACTTGAACCGCCTTAGTGACCGTTGCCCAGATCTCGCTTGTCTCTTGCGGAGTGAGCAACTCCAAATCCGGCACTTCGCGATATGGGATGACCAGCACATGCCCAGATGAATATGGGAATGCGTTCATGATCACAAAGCAAGTTTCACCACGGTGCACGATGAATGTTTCTTCATCTGGACGATTTGATTTCAATATCTCCGTAAACACGGACTCATCTGAATGTATTCCATGAGCTTCGCCTTGCACGTACTGTGCACGCCATCCATTCCACAATCGATCCAACATGCTGACTACAGAGTTCCTGCTGCGGCCTCAGTACGGGTTTCATCATGCAACTGTGCGATGAACGCACCAACCTGTACATCGCGAATGACATCACCACCTCGCGGGTTAACGCCAACGGTGCCGTTCTTCACGTCGTCGTCGCCCACCACTAACACGAAAGGAATTCGTTCAAGCTTGGCGGTGCGAATTCGCTTGCCAAGCTGCTCATCTGCTTCAGCAGTGTCAACTCGGAATCCTTCTGCACGCATACGCTTCACAAGCGACTGTGCATACTCTTCATGCTGTGAAGTAACGGCCAGTACGCGCACCTGCACAGGGGCAAGCCACGCTGGGAAAGCTCCGCCGTAGTGCTCTAACAACACACCGAAGAATCGCTCCACGGAGCCAAATAGTGCACGGTGCAACATAATTGGCCTATGGCGACTGTTGTCGTTTCCGATGTACTCCAAGCCAAAGCGTTCCGGCAAGTTGAAATCACATTGAATAGTGCTGAGCTGCCACTTGCGGCCGATCGCATCACGTACATCGATATCGATCTTTGGTCCGTAGAACGCAGCGTCGCCCTCCTTTACGGAATATTCAACGCCGTGACGATTCAGCGCCTCTCGTAGCGCAGTCGTTGACTTATCCCAAATTTCATCTGATCCAACCGATTTCTCCAAGTCGCGGGTAGACAACTTGAACTCAAAGTCATCAAATCCGAATTGACGAAGCACCGACAAAACGAAATCAAGCAATGACGTAATCTCATCGGCCATTTGATCTTCGGTGCAAAAAATATGGCTATCGTCCTGTGTGAATCCGCGAATACGCAGCAAGCCATGCAATGTTCCTGCACGTTCGTAGCGATACACCGTTCCCAATTCGAACAGACGGAGTGGGAGCTCACGGTAGCTGCGCTGACGATCACGGTAGATCAAACAATGCATGGGGCAGTTCATCGGCTTCGGGTAGTACGTGCCGTTGTCCATTTCCATCGGCGGATACATTCCATCTTTATAAAAGTGAAGGTGACCAGAAGTTTCAAACAACTGAGCATTGGCTATGTGTGGAGTAAACACGAACTGATAGCCACCGTTTTGATGGCGATACCGGCTGTAGTCCTCCATGATTTTTCGCACGATCGCACCCTTCGGATGCCACACCGCAAGGCCACCACCGAGCTCGGACGGAAATGACAGCAGGTCCATTTCCGTTGCAAGTCGACGATGATCGCGTTTCTCAGCTTCCGCGAGTCGCGTGATGTGTTCCTCAAGTGCAGACTTCGACTCCCATGCAGTGCCGTAGATTCGCTGCAGCATCGGACCCTTTTCATTTCCGCGCCAATACGCACCGGCTACTTTCATTAATGCAAAGTGACCGAGACGCGCGGTGCTTGGCACATGGGGACCGCGGCACAAGTCAACAAAACTTTCTGTGTTGCGATACACACTGACTGAACCATCGCCAGATACCTCGCTTGCATCAGAACCATCTGCGGCTCCTGTGGTTACACGCTCAATAATTTCACGTTTGTACGGCTGGTCGGCAAACAGGGCAAGTGCCTCTGCTGCGCTCATCTCTGCGCGAACAAATGGTTGGTCCGCCTTAACGATTGCGCGCATGCGTTCAGTGATCGCTTCAAGGTCATTGTCGCTAAAGGTCTTGTTATCGGGAAGTTCAAAGTCGTAGTAGAAGCCATCTTCAATTGCAGGACCAATTGTGAATTTGGCACCTGGAAAGTGTTGCAACACTGCTTGAGCCAACACATGGGCAGTTGAATGGCGCAACACGTGACGCCCTTCATCTGAGTCTTCAGTGATGATTGCTACTTGTGCCCCATTGCTCAACGGCACCGAGATGTCAACCTCGTTACCATCAACAACGGCGGCAAGTGCCGCCTTAGCTAGCCGTGACCCAATGGACTTGGCGAGATCGAGGGCTGTAGACCCTGCCGGCAATGTTCGAACAGAACCATCGGGCAGGGTGACATCAAGAGTGGCTGCATTCATCGCGAGACCAGTCTAGGTTCGCAGGCCTTACGTAGACCGCCCTATTTAGCCGTTCCAACTGAGTTAATGTGCGCTTCGCCCTTTGCCGTCTGCTCCTCGTGTTTCTTACCGGCATAGACATTTCGATATTGCTGACCAGTCATGGACTGGATTTCAAACATCACTTCGTCGGTCATTTCTCGTAGCACCAAGTGATCATCACTTCGGTGAGAATATCGCGCAGGCAATATCGGCTTACCAATCGTGATCTTGACGCGACCGCCAACGCGCGGCAGCTTCGCATCTGGTGGCTGAATTTCACGCGTTCCAATAATGCCTACCGGAAATATTGGACAATCGAGCTTCATTGCTAGTCGAGCTGCACCAGTCTTACCTTTGTACAACATTCCGTCACGACTCCGAGTTCCCTCTGGGAAAATGCCAAACAACTCTCCCCGCTGCAATACCTTCTCCGCAGCATTAAGTGCCGTTTGCGCCTTTTCGCCACCTTCGCGATCAATAGGAATCATTCCGAGCGCAGGAAACAATCGCCGAGTTTTCCACGAATCGAGATACTCGCTCTTTCCTACAAAGGAAATGTTGCGTGGCGCTTGAATGATGAGAAATGCCGAATCGAGAAAACTGACGTGGTTAGCACACAAAATTGCGGGACCTGTTTCAGGAAGCCGTTCAAATCCTTGCAATTCAAAACGCCACAAACGATTCGCTATCAATCGCACTGCAGGTCGGATTCGCGCTTGTAACTCGGTTGCTCCCGAATACAAGGCATCGACCCGATTGGACATTAAATAACGACACCTAAAAGACGGGCACTGTCTCCTACCGCAATACCTTTACTCGCTGCAGCATCTATTAGCGCAACTGCGGTTGGTGTGTCGAGATCATCATCTAACGAGGATCGCACTTCTGTGAGCAACCCTATGTCGCCGTGGGAATTACCGACCTGAGCAGCCGACTTCCATTTTGACAGTCGTGCTTCATTACGCACCATGAGACCGTCATCCCATTCCCACTCGGTGCGGTAGTGATGTTCGATGAGGCCCAACCTAATCGCCATTGGATCGTGTTGGGTGCGCAGTTTGTCGACGAACACCAAGTTGCCGCGACTCTTCGACATCTTGTGACCATTCATGGAGACCATTGCGACGTGCATCCAATGCTTCACAAATGGCTGACCAGTGGCCGCCTCTGATTGAGCCCGTTCGCACTCATGATGCGGAAAGATCAGATCACTTCCGCCACCATGCAAATCGATGGTGGTGCCAAGTTCACGAAGTGCAAGTGCCGAACATTCAATGTGCCAACCAGGCCGACCAGCCCCCCACATAGTGTCCCATGACGGTTCATCCGATGCCGATGGATGCCACAACACAAAGTCGAGTGGATTGCGTTTGTGCGGATCATCAACATTGCCTCCGCGTTTACGGGCCAATGCGATCATGGTTTCACGGCTGTAATGCGAAACGCTGCCAAACTGCGGGAACTTCTCTACATCGAAGTACACCGAACCACCGGACTCGTAGGCGAACCCACGATCAATCACCATGCCGATGAATCCACGAATGTCGGGAATTGCCGACGATGCGCGCGGCGTGCTGTGCACTGGTAATGCGTTCAGCGCTGTCATATCAGATTCGAAACGCGCTTCTTCTCCTGCTGCAAGGTCTAGATAATGCACACCAAGTTCGCGCGCTTTGGCAAACAGTGGATCATCAACGTCGGTTACGTTGCGAACGCATTTCACAACATGTCCCATGTCAATGAGTCGACGCTGCAATACGTCGTATGAAATGAACGTGAAAGCATGACCCAAGTGCGTTGCGTCGTACGGGGTAATCCCGCATGTGTACATCAACACTGTTGGGTTTGGCGCAAACTCAATGACTGCTTGCTTTGCAGTGTCATACAACTTCATTGACACGCTGCTCAGTCCAATTTCATGTTACGACCACTTTTTGGATCAACATCAGGAATTCCTGTCAATCGCGGTGCAACTCGTGTTTTGTATCTCACATTGAGCTGCAACAACACAGCAGTGAACGCTTCAAGAGCGAGAGCATTCGATAAACGACCGGTACTCAGAGGTCTGCAACCCGGAATTTGCGCAACTAAATCGCTCACAATTTCAATTGCCTCTGGAAAGTCTGAACAAATCAACACATCAGAATCAACATGATGATGTAGATTGCCAAGTTCTTTTGCAGGCAAGTGTTGCATTGCGGCGACAACGCGGCTATCTGGTATTTCAGCTTGCACGTGAGCGGCAATACTCCCCCGTGGTGGAACCAACGGTTGAAATTCTTTGCCGACTTTGACCAATGCGTTCGCCATGGTGATTACTACTTTGCCTCGCAATGCATCGGCATATTCTCCAACGATGGTGGCAGTTGAATCCCATGGCGTAGCAACCACAATCAAGTCGCAGTGAGCAGCGTCTTCATTTGTGCCAGTTTCAATCTTTAGATTGTGGTCGGGCCATTGTGCAATGAGTTCGGCGACCTTTTCCTCTGAGCGTTCTTTCGATCGCGACCCGATGAGCACCTGATGTCCAGCCACACTCATTCGCAGGGCCAGCCCGCTTCCCGCTGGTCCGGTACCGCCAATAATTCCAATCCGCATAGGTGAAGCCTTACACAAACCATGCTCGGGAACTACGGTCATAGGCATGGGAATTTTGGATGGGAAAAACATTGTCGTTACTGGCGTGCTGACCGACGCTTCACTCGCCTATGGGGTAGCAAAGCTCGCACTTGAACAAGGTGCCCAGGTCATGCTCACCGGAGCAGGTCGTGGCCTTTCCATAACCGAACGAACCGCACGAAAACTGAGCACTGATATCAAGGTTGTGGAATTTGATGTCACGGTTGATGAGCACATCACATCCGCTCGCGATGCTGCGCAATCACACCTTGGACGCGTCGACGGCGTGCTGCATGCCATTGGTTTTGCACCAGCCGTATGCCTAGGTGATGACTTCATGGCAGCCCAGTGGTCAGACGTATCGGTCGCCATGCAGATTTCTGCTTATTCGCTGAAAACACTCGCCGATGCATTCGTACCGCTCATGACAGATGGGGGCACAATTGTCGGTCTGGACTTTGACAACACCGTTGCATGGCCCGCATACAACTGGATGGGTGTTGCCAAGGCTGCACTCGAATCAACCAATCGATACTTGGCAAAAGAACTCGGCAGCAAGCAGATTCGCTGCAACCTGGTAGCCGCTGGTCCCATCCGAACCATGGCAGCAAAATCAATTCCGGGTTTTCAAAAGTTTGAGGATGTCTGGGACGACCGCGCTCCACTTGGTTGGGATGTCAATGACTCAAGCGGGATAGCCCGCACGTGCGTCGTCATGCTCTCCGATTGGTTTCCGTGTACCACTGCAGAAATTGTTCATGTTGATGGTGGCTTCCACGCCATGGGCGTGTAGAACATTGTTACTTGCGTAAATCTCTAGCTTCTCTCGCGATTTGTCTCGCCTCGCTTGCCTCAGGTTTGGCATTCTCTACACAAGTTGATGCTGCCGCTAACGACCCATTGCTCGCACAACAGTGGGGAATATTTGCTATTGGTGCAGACCGAGTCTGGTCAGTCACTACCGGCAAGGGTGTAACGGTTGCTGTCGTTGATAGCGGCAGTGGACCACATCCAGATCTTGCAGACAATCTCTTGCCTGGTCGCTCATTCTTTAGTTCTGTTGAGACACAAGACGGTAATGACATTGACACCAGTGGCCATGGTTCGCACGTTGCAGGAATCATTGCGGCCGCTGCCAACAATGGCATTGGTGGATCTGGTGTTGCACCTAACGCGAAAATTCTTCCGATCAAAGTATTGGACCAAGTAGGCCAAGGTGACGCACGCGATGTCGCTGCAGGCGTTCGATTTGCGGCAGACAATGGTGCAAAAGTAATCAACCTGTCACTCGGTGGAACCACAGAAAGTCCAAGTTTGACTCAAGCCATTCAGTACGCCACCGACAAGGGTGCGCTTGTTGTCGCCGCCGCGGGTAACGGTGGAGCAACAGATGCGCCAAAATGGCCTGCATCACTTGATCTCACTATTGCCGTGACTGCGGTTGATCCCTCAAAGAATGTGACCTCTTTTGACCAGCGTGGCGACTACATCGATATCGCCGCGCCAGGTACGGGAATTGCTTCAACCGCTAAGGGAGACTACGTCGCGCTGAGCGGTACCAGCATGGCTGCTGGGTTCGTCGCCGGTGCTGCAGCATTGCTCTTTGCTGCTGAACCAAGAATTACCAATACTCAAGTACGTGACATCTTGTTGCGCACAGCAACCGATATTGGTGAGCCAGGCCGTGACCAAACATTTGGATTCGGAGTCATCAACTTGGTTGCAGCCATGGCTGAACTTAAACGAATCTTTCCACCAATAGCCGCACCACAAATAGTGGCGATTGGTCGGATCGGCGAAAAACTCGTTGCAAGTCTAGAGAACATCTCGGAAGTGAACAGTGTGAAATGGTTCCGCTGTGATTCAACCGGCCCCGTTGCATTTGAGGTGCCGGTCGACTGCACAGCAATTCCACGAGCAATAAATAGTTCATACACGACAACGCAGGCCGATTCACGGCGCACTATTCGTGTCGGCATTGACTACATGCTCGCTGGAAATAAGCAGTTTGCAATCTCAACTGCTGTTGGCCCTTTCCTTCCAATTTGGCAGAACGGAAGTGAAGTCAAGCCAGCGAGCAGCACTCCGCTTGCAAAACTCTTTAACTCAGCTTCTTTGGGAAGACGAACATATAGAGTACTCAGTGGTACGTGTCGGGTAACGGGAACCAGGCTGATTGCGCCTGCAGGACCTTCGGTCTGCCGTGTTCGCATGAATATCGCTGCGCGAGCCCCATTTCCAAAGCTCACGATTACTGGCGACATCTCCGTTCAATAACTGTCAACAAAAGGCGAACACATGCCCAATCGGTTAGCCGATCAAACAAGTCCTTACCTTCGTCAGCACGCCGATAATCCAGTCGATTGGTACCCATGGAGTGACGAGGCCTTTGCCCATGCACGCGAGCGCAATGTTCCCATTCTTCTCTCCGTGGGATATTCCGCATGCCACTGGTGCCACGTGATGGCACATGAGTGTTTTGAAGACAACGAGACTGCCGATGTTATGAACACGATGTTCGTCAACATCAAAGTCGACCGAGAAGAGCGTCCCGACGTCGATGCCATTTATATGGACGCCGTGCAAGCAATGACCGGACGCGGTGGATGGCCGATGACCGTTTTCTTGGCACCAGATGGAAAACCATTCTTCGGCGGAACCTATTTCCCAAAACCTTCGTTTCTCCAATTAATGAGCGCGATCACCGATGCGTGGAACAACCGCCGAGACGACATCAACAACAACATCGAAGCGTTAATGGAAGCGTTAGAACGCACTGCAAAAATTGAGCAACATTCTGAAATTGCTGATTTCTCCACGTTTGAGAGTGCCGTCAGCCAGTTACGTGAAAACTTTGACTCCTCATGGGGTGGTTTTGGAAAGGCCCCAAAATTCCCAAGCACGATGAACCTTGAGGTGTTGTTACGCCAACTGCTTGCGGGTGAAGACAGCGATCTAGAGAACATCGTCACCACTTCTCTCGATGCCATGGCCAGTGGTGGCATGTACGACCACATCGGTGGCGGCTTCTCTCGATACAGCGTTGATGAAATGTGGCTCGTGCCCCACTTTGAAAAAATGCTCTACGACCAGGCGCTTCTTGCCCGCGTGTATCTGCACGCAGGAATGCTGTTCGGAAATGAAACCTGGAAGCAAGTCGCTCGGGAAACTATTGAGTATGTGCTGCGCGATCTCACGCATCGAGAAGGTGGGTTCTTCAGTGCTGAAGACGCAGATTCTCTTGACGACAGTGGACATAGCCATGAAGGTCACTTCTACGTGTGGAGCCGTGACGAGTTCACACGCGTGCTACCCGAGCATCTTCACGAACCAGCACTTAAATGGTATGAAATAACAGAGCCTGGAAACTTTGAAGGCAAAAACATTCCAGCCCGACTGCACCACCGTGGCGAACTATCACGACCTACCGAAGTCGAAGAGGCCCGAGCCATTCTGTTTCAGCACAGAAATTCTCGCCAGCGCCCACTCCTCGACGACAAAGTACTCACTGAGTGGAACGCCATGATGCTTGCAACACTTTCGGAGGCGGCTTTCTATTTTGAGTCAGACGAGTGGCTGCAAGCTGCAATTCGTAATGGCGAATTTCTTGTGCGCGAACTTCGAACTGCTACAGGAAACTGGCACAGGAGCTGGCAAGAATCGGGCTCTCCTCAAGCACGACACAGCGCTCTTGCTGCCGACCTCGCCCAACTGATTGATGCCTTCACTCGACTTGGTGAGGCAAGCGGTCAAGCGCGATGGATCACCTATGCGCAAGAGACAGCCGACGAACTGCTCGGTCAGTGCTGGGATGCAGTGAATGGCGGACTGTTCACCACGCCCGACAATGGTGAACAACTCATCGTTCGTCAAAAAGATGTCATGGACAACGCAACACCATCGGCAAACTCAACCGCGGCGCTTGCGCTGTACCGGCTTGGCGCACTGACTGGCAATAGTCGATACATCGATCATGCCGATCAAATCTTGCGACTCCTTGCACGCATTACAACCAGTGCGCCGTCTGCATTTGGCAATCTGCTGGCCTCGGTTCATCTGCGTCACGCGGGAATTACCGAAGTTGCACTTCCTGGGGATCAACCCGAAATGTTGCGCGAACTCCGCAGACGCTGGTTGCCAACTGTCGTGCTGGCCTGGGGTGAACGCTATGACTCTCCCCTATGGACTGACCGCAACCAGAACTCTGCCTATGTGTGCAAAGAGTATTCATGCTTGAAGCCAGCCACTTCGCCGGAAGAGTTTGTGGAAACACTGCGCATCGCGCTTGCCTAAACCGTTACCACCGAGATCGGTGTATCGCTTCTTCGATAGGCCTTCGTGGACGTGCAGCACTCCTACCTTTTTCATCGCTGCGCACAGCACGGCCTACCGCAATCGCACCAAGTAATTGCATGTGCTCGGGAATACCGAGACGATTACGCAACTGTTGCTCTCCGTTAAACACCGCAAAAAACAGCGCGCCGAGATCCGCATCATGTGCTGCAAGTAGTAGTGACATCACCGCAAATGATCCGTCAACGGTCCAATACGGAGTTGGCCATGCATGCACTCCCTCGCCCAACCCAGTCGCCTGCTTATCAGGCTCGGCATATCGAGCTACGTAAGCAAGCGGGTCAACAAACGGAAGAATGATTACTGGAGCATCGAGCAGTTGCTTCCAACGAAAGGTCGCACGTTTTTCCACGGGAAGCGTGTCGTTCCAAAATTCGGCAACATCATCGCCTGTAAGAACCACGAAGTGCGTACCCTGTGTCTTGCCTGCCGATGGAGCACGGAGTGCCGAGTCGATCAGAGCATGCAACGCATCATCACCGATTGGTTCAGGCAGAAATGCCCGCGTCATTCGACGGGTACGAACAAGGTCGGTGAACTTCACCGCGAAAACCGTTAGTGCTTTTCGAGTTTGCCAAGTTTGGCGAGTGACTCTGCCATGGTCCAACCATGAACGATGAGTGCTCCACCCTTGGCTTTTGTTACACCCTTGAACTGCGCAGCAACATCTGGATTCACTTTTTCCGGCTTCGTTGACTCATGATCTAGAAAACCACTGTGCCCATTTGACTTCACAATGAAACTCTGTTCGTCATAGGTGGACTCAACGCCGAACCTACGTGCAAGCCGCTTGCCCCAAGCTCGCTCTTCGCCTACTGCGCGATGACCAGGGCGAGGAATCAACTCGGTCAGCGCTTTGAATGACTCAAGTCCGTCTGCGCTCAAAAAACGCGAGCCAACAACCACATCTTCATCAGGGAATGCCATGAGTGCTCGGTGATACGCCTCAGTCATGAGTCCCTTCAGTACGGCATCACGTTTTGGTGTGCGCTTCACGCTCATCATGCCAAGTAACACACAAGGCGTTCCACCAATGCGCTCAAGCGTTGAAAATGTGAATCCATGTACTTTGCCGCTGATCTTGGCAACCGTGAACAGCACCCAGTCTTCTTTGGCTTTGGTAATTGCCTCTAACTTGAAGTAACCACCCATGGCCGCCAATTCTTCAAGTTCAATATCGGTAAGGGACGCACAATCACGCGTTTCAACCTCAACTGACATGTATACAGTCTGCCAGCAAAATTGTCATTTGAGACGGGCCAATACTGCACATGCCTCTGGGTTGGAATACTGCCTATTCGATATAGGCGTTTTCACCATACTCAGTGCGCAACACGCCGATAGCCCGATCAACATTGACATTGAATTCAGAACTCAGTCGCAATACATTTTCTGGCCCAAGATGTAAATACACAGGGGACGTGCCTGGATACTCCAGCAAGGTGGCCTTCAGAGTTTCAATGGAGGACTCTGACAGCATCTGAGCTGCAATCTTGAGGTGTAGAGAGTCTTGGAAGGCACGCAAACCTTCTAAAACGGTGATGTCCATTGCCATAAAACCAACCCGATTGTCGTCTCGCTTGTCGAGTCGCCCACGCACTGACACCAAAATGTCGTCGGCAAGCTGGTGGCCAAATTTTTGCAAAGTCTTTGGAAACAAGGTGACTTCAACCGAACCCTGCAAGTCTTCCAATTGGAACGTTGCCATCTGATCACCTTTACGCGTGTATTTCCGCGCAAGTCCGTTGATAATTCCACCGACAACAATGAACGCGCCGTCGTCACGCTCCAACGCTTCAGGAATAGAACAGTCAACCCGCCGACGGAGCGCTCCCTCAATTCCCATGAGCGGATGATCCGAAACATACAGCCCTAGCATTTCTTTTTCAAACTTCAATTGCTCGGTCTTATCGAATTGCAGCTCAGGAATGTTTTGGCGTTCGGAGAACCCATCTGCTTCGTCACCCAAGTCACCGAACAAACTCATCACGCCCTGATCTCGTTCGCGGCGCCGCACCATGGTGTTGTCAATGATTGATTCAAAAACCATTAGTAGTCCCTTACGTGGGTGCCCGAGTTTGTCGAATGCCCCAGCCTTAATGAGCGACTCAATAGTGCGCTTATTTAATGCTTGCTCAGGTACGCGCTCCGCAAAGTCATAGAACGACTCAAAAACCCCATGTGCATCACGGTGCTCAATAATCTGTCGAACAAGACCTTCGCCAACATTGCGTATAGCGCTGAGCCCGAACGTAATCTGCTGCTCATCACCATTGACTATTGGTTCAAAGTTGACACCCGAGCGATTGATGTCTGGAGTCAACACCGTGATTCCGCTCGTTCGCGCATCGGACAAATACACCGCAGCCTTTTCGTAATTCGCTTTAACACTGGTCAATAAGCAGGCCATGTATTCCACTGGATAGTGCGCTTTGAGATATGCGGTTTGATACGAAATAAGTCCGTACCCGTATGCGTGACTCTTGGCAAATGCGTAGTCGGCAAATTTCACGATGGTGTCAAAGAGTTCCTCGCCAAGCTCCACTCCATATCCAGTGCTTGCACATCCTGCGACGAAACTGCCTCGAGCTTCCTCCATTTTCTCTGGAATCTTCTTTCCACAAGCCTTGCGCAAGTTGTCTGCCTCGGCCATGGAAAATCCTGCGAACTTCTGCGATACGCGCATGAGGCTTTCCTGATAGATCATGAGTCCGAAGGTGTCCCCCAAGACTTCTGCAGCGTCAGGGTGGAAATACTGAATCTTTTTTCGACTGTTTTTATAATCGGCAAAATCGTTGTGCATGTTTGCGCTCATTGGACCAGGGCGATACAACGCGAGCACGGCAGAGAGATCTTCAAAGCGCCCTGGAATGAGCGACTTCAGCAACGCGCGCATCTGCGAGGACTCCAACTGGAAAACCCCAATGGTGTCTCCTCGCGACAACAACTGATATGTCAACTTATCGTCCATTGGGATTGCGTCAATTGAGAATCGCTCATCACGAGTCTTGCGAATCATGGTGTTGGCATCTGAAATAACGTCCAAGTTGCGCAAACCAAGAATGTCCATCTTCAACAATCCAAGGTCTTCAACGGCATGCATTTCGTATTGCGTTACAACTGGCGCATCCTCTGGAGATTGGCCCTGTTCAGGCTTGCGCTGAATTGGCAAGTACTCGGTCAGTGGCTCTTTCGTAATCACTACCGCGGCAGCATGAATTCCGACCGATCGCTTTAAGCCCTCAAGCCCTCGAGCAACATGGACGATGCGCTTTACATCAGGATCAGACTCACACAGTGCTCGCAAGTCTGCTGCCGCTTGGAATCCGGCCTTGTGCTTACTGTCTTCTTCGAAGCAGTACTTCAGTGGCGTATCGCGACCCATCACCAGCGGTGGCATGAGTTTGGCGATTTTGTCACCAAGTGGGTAGGGATACCCAAGCACGCGAGCAGCATCGCGAACAGCGTTGCGTGCCTTAATCGTTCCAAACGTAATGATTTGCGCAACGTGATCGCGGCCGTATTTGTCGGCCGCATAGCGAATCATTTGATCGCGATAGCGCGAGTCAAAGTCCATATCGATATCTGGCATTGATATTCGACTTGGGTTGAGGAATCGCTCAAAGATGAGGTCGTACTTAATTGGGTCAAGGTCGGTGATGCGCAAGCAATATGCAATGGCACAACCTGCAGCAGAACCACGTCCAGGGCCAACACGAATATCCTGCTCGCGCGCATAGCGAATGAGATCCCACACAATTAAGAAGTACGAGCTAAAGCCCATGCCTCCGATGACTTCAAGTTCATAATCAAGTCGCTGCGTTACTGAATTTGGAAGCGTTTCTCCCCAACGTTCGTGCGCACCTTTGTATGCCAAATGGCGCAGATAGTCACCATCATCAGAGAAGCCATCTGGAATTGGAAAGTGCGGCAACACCGAATTACCGAATGGAATGTCGATTTCTGCACGCTCTGCAATCCACAACGTGTTGTCACAAGCGGCAGGAACTTCACGAAACAGGTAGCGCATTTCTTGTGCCGACTTCAAGTAGTGCTCGGTGCCTTCGAACTTGAAGCGGTTTGGATCTGCAATCGTGCATCCAGTTTGCACACACAGCAATGCATCGTGTGCTTCGTGATCTTCACGATGCGTGTAGTGCGTGTCATTCGTTGCAAGCAGAGGCGCACCAATTTTCTTTGCCAATTCAATCAGTTGCGGATTGGTTTGATGCTGCTCAGCGATTCCGTGATCTTGAATCTCAATAAAGAAATTGTCTTTGCCAAAAATATCCTGCAATCGGCCAGCATCGCTCTCCGCACCCGAGATGTCGCCTTTCAACATCTTTTGCAACACGTGACCACCCAAGCATCCACTTGTTGCGATGATGCCTTCACTGTGTCGTTGCAACAACTCCCAGTCCATTCGCGGCTGGTAGTAATAACCTTCAAGAAATGCAAGGCTCGACAGCTTGATGAGGTTCTTGTAACCGATGTTGTTTTCTGCAAGCAAGGTGAGGTGGTAATACACCTTTCCCCCACTTTCGGTTTCACCGCCAGAGTCGTCAATGCGTCCTCGGCGTGATGGTCGCTCTGAGCGGTGCTCATGAGCCATGTACGCCTCGGTGCCGATAATCGGCTTAATACCTTTTTCTTTGCACTGTTTATAGAAATCAACGACGCCATACATGTTGCCGTGATCAGTCATTCCGAGCGCAGGCATCCCTTCGGCAGCGGCTTTGCCTACTAATTCATCAAGCCGTGATGCTCCATCCAGCATCGAAAATTCGGTGTGGACATGTAAGTGGGTAAACGAATCTGCCATTACAGATACGTACCAGGACGATCATTGCCCATTCCTGGTTCGGCAGACCCTGGAAGCTGTCGCATCTGTTCAAGTTGTTGACGGGCGGCAATTTGCTGCGCAAAGAGCGTCGCTTGAATGCCATGGAACAATCCTTCTAGCCAGCCAACAAGTTGCGCCTTGGCAACGCGGAGTTCACCTTCCGAAGGCACTACCCCGTCTCGAAATGGCAGGGCCAATGTGCGCAACTCATTCGCAAGGTCTGGAGACAACGCTTCGGTGAGTTCGACAATTGAGCGTTCGTAAATTTCTGCAAGACGTTCGCGACTCGGCGCATCAAGGTTCATCGAATGAACTTCATCAAGCAACTGCTTAATCATGGAACCTATCCGCATCACTTTGGCGGGAGCAGTAACACCAACGGATTCATCAACTGGTGGCAATGGAGCACCTAGTCCCACCACTTCGGGACTGCCCTTTGGCTGTACTTTGGGCGTTTCGTTCGTAGACATGTCAGGCAAGTATGGCTTTCTCAGCGTGCAAATGCCAGTAACGGAACATCAATTTCCGCATCGGTGAGCGACCCATGACGACAGACCAATGAAAACGAGCCAGAATCAAGTGGTTCGTCAAAGCTGGTGCCGGTAAATGGCACCAGAGCAACATCACCCAGTCGTTTGCGCGCAACGTCAGTGACGCGTTTGCCAAACCACTGTTGCTCACAGGCTTCGTCTCGTGACACCACCCACGCGTCTTTTCCATGATGCTGCTTTGCGGCATCCAGTAAGTCCTGCTCTGCGCCGGACTTTGCATGCAACCAGCGAAAGCGTCCTTCTCCGGACTGATGAGTAACGCGCGACAACACATCGGAATGTGGTGACTGCGTGTTCTGACCCACATGCACCTGACCGTGGTCTGCAGTAACCAACAATACCGAGCCTGGCACTAATGCTTCTGCAACATCTGCAACTAAACGATCGGCGTTTCGCAACTCGGCGTTGTAGTACTCACCGAATCCGCGTTCGTGGGCAACTTTGTCAACACCGTCGTAATACGCGTAGATGAATTTCTGTCCGCTACGCAGCAATTGACCTACTTGCACAGCAATGCTTGAAGCTGCTCGCCAACCCATTGGTCGCGAACCGCGCAAATGCGCTTCCGTAAATGCCGATCCTTCAAGTTCTGCCTTACTCAACACCGGTACTGCCGCACCCATGAATGGTGGACATGGTTGCACCAAATCCGGTGGATACGTTGCGCGCAAGTCGCCTTTGTCGTCGCCCCATCGCAGCATTTGTACAACGTGACCACCAAGGTCAATGCGATAGCCCATCATTCCGTGTTCGCCAGGTGTTAGACCTGTTGCAATTGAAGTCAACGCAGTGACAGTTGTTGTTGGTGCAACGCTCGTAATTGAATTCCCCTGCATACTTGCAAGCATCGGTGCATGTTGCTGATGCTCGCGCAGCTGATGCCAGCCCAGGCCATCGAGAACCAAAAGCACCACTTGGTATGCACCCTGTACACATGCAGGCATCCACTGAGGCACTTCCTGAGTTCCTCGTGGCCCAAGAAGGGCCGGAATCAGACCCGCGATTGAGCCACCTTGGTAGTCGGGGACTCGGGGCGTAGGCACCCGATCTACACTACAAGAGTGCGTGTATCTACTCGGGGTGACTATGCGTGTCGAGCGCTGTTGTCGTTGGCCCTTCACGCCGACGATCAAGGGCCAACTTCAGTGCGCGACATCGCTACACGTACCGCGCTTCCCCAGCCTTACCTCGAGCAAATCTTGCTAGTTCTCAAAGGTGCAGGTCTGGTGAAATCAAAACGTGGCGTTGGAGGTGGATACGTTTTGGCTCGTCCCGCTGAAGAGATTCTGCTTTCTGAAATTATTGCTGCCGCCGATGGCCCGATCACGCTTGGCGATTTTGGTCAACCACACCAAGACGGCGCTTGCGATCATGAGGGCCATTGCGTGTTGCTTGCGATTTGGAACGTTGCAGGCGAACACATGCGCCATCACTTGGCTGATTACACGCTGGCAAAAATTGCGCAGGCCGCTCGTGGCACTGCACAGTGGCCTGAATTACACCACTAAGACCTATTCGCAGCGGTTCACAACTGCTTGCATGTCTTCTGGAACAGGAGCCTCAAAGGTCATCTCTTCCCCTGTGGTCGGATGAGCAAAGCTGAGTTTTGCTGCATGCAACATTGGGCGTGGCGAAGACAATGAACTTCTTGCACCACCGTATGTCGAGTCGCCAACAACTGGATGCCCGATTGAATCGAGGTGCACGCGAATCTGATGGGTGCGTCCGGTTTCTAACTGACATTCGACGAGCGAGCACGGTTGAGGTTGTTCAAACTTTTTCAGCACGTCGTAATGAGTTCGCGCAAACTTTCCATCAATCACGACTGCCATTTTGGTCGGATCCCGCTGATCGCGACCGATCGGTGCATCAATAAGTCCAGTCGCAACTTCAGGATGCCCCCACACCAGCGCTACATACACGCGGGTTACATCGCGACGAGTAAGTGCATCAACGAGCGAATCATATGCAACTTGTGATCGAGCCACCACCATCAAACCACTCGTACCAGCATCAAGTCGATGCACCACTCCCGGTCGCAGTTGATCTCCTACCAAAGCAACTTCTGGATACAGCGCCAAAATTCCATTCACCAATGTTCCATTTGGATTTCCCGCGCCCGGATGCACCACTATTCCAGTCGCTTTGTTCACCACAATTACGTCGTCATCGGCATAGACCACATCCAACACCACTGATGCATCGCCTTGGGGCAATTCCTTCTCAGGAATCATCGAGGTGTTGATGGCTACCTCTTGACCTTCTTTCACTTTCACCTTGCCGGCAACTCCGGCAACACCGTCTAGTGTGACCCCGCCTAACTCAATGAGCGTTGCAGTGCTGGCTCGACTGATGTCGGCAATTAGCGCAACCACGCGATCAAGACGCTGTTCGTGAAGTGCCGCTGGGATGGTTTCAATAAGCACTATTCGGAACCTTCTGATGTTTCTGGCTTTGTAGTGATCATGTTGTATGCCAAAGCGACTGCACCGCACACAATTCCGATGTCTGCCACATTGAATACTGGCCACCACTGAAGATCAATGAAATCAACGACAGCGCCACTCATGAATCCGTCGCCCCTAAACACACGGTCTAGAACGTTCCCTGTTGCTCCCCCGATAATGCAGCCTGTCGCAACAAGCGAAAACAGATTGTTCTGCTTGCGCATGGTGAGTAACAAAACGCCAATCACCACGATTGCAAGCATTCCAATAAAGGGACCAACGTCTGTGCCCGTAGAAAATGCCATGCCCTCGTTGTGTATTAGTGCAAAGTGCAGAGTCCAGATGATGTGGATGTCACGTCCGTCAGACAATGCTGACACTGCCCAGCCCTTGGTGAGAATGTCAAGAACGAGAACCGCTAAAGCAGCACCTGCTCCAATCCAACTCATGCGCACACGCGCAAATGCTGTGGTCATCGACGACCGATGCCGCCAACCCGCTCCAACACCGACTCTGTTGTCCATGGAATCGCCTTCAAGCGTTCACGTGGAATTGGCAATCCGCTATGCACGGAGTAGCCATATTCACCACTCCCAATACGAGCAAGCGCCGCATCAATCTCTTCCACTTCCTGGCGAGCCTGTGCCGACAACATGAGATCGCGTTCGCGCTCCACCACCATAGTGTCGCCTTCGCCACCCTCTTCGTCAAACTGCACATCACCCATTTCGACGTCTTCAATCATGGCGTTGGCTTCATCTTCCAAACGCAAGGCCTGCTTGGTAAGTAGCGCACGTTTTTCCAACAATGCTTCGCGCTGACCAGTGAGGAACTTCAGGTCGAATTCCTTCGTCGCCTGAATGCCATCTTGGAATTCGGTCTTGATTATCACCGGGCGTGGTGGTGGCTCAGGTTTGCGCTTTGCTCGCAGTGCAGCCTCTCGAGCGGCTTCCTTTTCTGCAATTGCCGCTAAACGTGCTGCTTCCTTCGCTTCACGTTGCGCTTGCTTTTCCTTCTCTTCAGCTTCACGTCGCGCTTGCTTTTCTGCTGCAAGCCTGGCTTTCTCTTTTGCTTTTTCTTTGTCGGCAAGAGCTTTGGCTTTTGCTTTCTCCGCAAGTTCTTTCTTTTTTGCGGCAGCGAGTCGCTTCTTTTCCATTTCGCGCTCACGCAATTGCTTTTTGCGCAAAGCTTCCGCTGCCTTTTTTGCATCTGCCTTCTTCTTCGCTTCTGCCTTCTTTAGAGCTTCAATCTTTTTCTTTGCTGCTGCCTTTTTCGCTAGCTCTGCCTTTTTACGATCAGCGGCCTTCTTCGCTTCGATCTTCTTCTTCGCTGCTGCCTTTTTCGCTAGCTCTGCCCTTTTACGATCAGCGGCCTTCTTCGCTTCGATCTTCTTCTTTGCTGCTGCCTTTTTCGCTAGCTCTGCCTTTTTCTTCGCAGCTGCCTTTTTCGCTAACTCTGCCTTTTTCTTTGCCGCCGCCTTCTTGGCTAGCTCGGCCTTCTTTTTGGCTGCCGCAGCTTTTTTCACTATGGGTTTTTTCTTGGACGCAGGCTTCTTCTTGGACGCAGGCTTCTTCTTGGAAACTGGCTTCTTCTTGGTTGGTTTTGATGGCATAACTACCTCCCTAACTTGGCGCTTTACCGTAGTCGTTCCACGGCAACATAAATGGGAGTCCCATCCAGATCCGTGGTCCGCAACGCGTCCGTATTGTAGGACAGTCGCTCGGCAAGAGTTTCTGCACATATGTAGTCAATGAAGGGGGCTACCTGCTGGGTAACTTCATCGGGTAGACCGAGAATCAAATGAATCCGATCGGACACCCCAAGGTCAACCTCACGGCGTGTTTGCTGCACAATTCGCACGATGTCGCGCGCAGTTCCCTCCGCTAGGAGTTCTGGTGTGAGTGCTATGTCAAGCAGCACTACCCCCTCGCCATCTGGAAGAGCTGAACTTGCAGTCGTTTCAGCATCACCAACTGCAGCCAATAACTTCAGCTGAAATTCGTGAGGCTGAAGTTCGTAACCGCCAGCAACCACCACATCGCCCTGTTGCTTCCAGTCACCCTTTTTCACTGCGCCGATCACTTTTTGAGTATCGCTACCGAGGCGCGGACCAAGGGCTGCTGGAACAACCTGCAATTCATGTCGCGCAACTCCAGCAACATCGGCGGTCAACTTCACTTCACGTACGTTCACCTCTTCAGTGATGATTGACACGAATGGTTGGAGCCCAAGTGCCAACGGTGAAGCAACGGTAAGACTGGCAAGTGGAAGACGAACGCGGCGAGCATGCGACTTACGAAGCGACAGAGTTGTTGAACACACATCGCGAACTTGGTCCATCACGATTACCAATTCCTTGTCAACAGGAATGTCTGCTGCAACCGGCCACTCGGTGAGATGCACGCTGCGGTTGCCCGTCAGACCGATGTACACCTGCTCAGTGATCAATGGCAACAATGGTGCTGCTACACGAGTCAGAACATCAAGAACAGTATGCAATGTGTTGATCGCCTGTTGATCGCCAGACCAAAAACGATTGCGACTACGGCGAATGTACCAATTTGTCAGTACATCGAGGAACGTGCGAACTTGCTGACACGCATTGAACAAATCATATGCGTCCATACTCACCGTGGTGTCGTTTACCAGGTGATGCAACTTCGAGAATATGTAGGTGTCCAACACATTTTCGGACGAGAAGTCAACCTTGCCAGACTTGTCTTCGGCGTTTGCGTACAGCGACAAGAAATACCAGCTGTTCCACAACGGCAACATCACTTGACGCACCGTGTCGCGAATACCCTCTTCGGTCACTGCAAAGTCTGAACCACGCAAAATTGACGAGGAGAGCAAATACCAACGCATCGCATCTGCGCCGTAATTATCAAATACTCCCATCGGGTCTGGATAGTTGCGAAGACTCTTTGACATCTTTTGACCATCAGCGCCGAGCACAATGCCGTGACTCACACAAGTTGAAAATGCTGGACGATCAAATAGCGCCGTAGCCAGCACGTGCAAGGTGTAGAACCATCCTCGCGTTTGACCAATGTATTCAACAATGAAATCGCCCGGATTGTGCTGTTCGAACCATTCTTGATTTTCGAATGGGTAGTGAACTTGCGCAAACGGCATTGATCCGCTTTCAAACCAGCAATCCAAAACCTCTGGTACTCGACGCATCATGGACTTACCCGATGGGTCATCGGGGTTTGGACGCACCAAGTCATCAACTACCGGGCGATGTAATTCAGTGACTCGTACACCGAAGTCGCGCTCGAGGTCTGCAACGCTTCCATATACATCGATACGTGGAAACTCTGGATTATCACTGCGCCACACTGGAATTGGTGAGCCCCAGAAGCGATTGCGACTGATGTTCCAATCACGTGCGTTTTCTAGCCACTTTCCAAAGCTTCCATCTTTGAGGTGTTCAGGCACCCAGCGAATTTCTTGGTTCAACGCCACCATGCGATCCTTTACCGCTGTCACATTGACGAACCATGAACTCAATGCCATGTAGATGAGTGGCTTACCCGTGCGCCAACAATGCGGGTAAGAGTGATCGTAGGTTTCGTGACGTAGCACTACTCCACGCTCTTTGAGCGCACGAATAATAAGTGGGTTCGCTTCGAACACCTGAAGACCCGCATAATCGGGAACTTCTTGGGTGAATTCGCCTCGGCTATTCACTGGCACGACGAGTTCAATGCCGTTCTCTTTGCACACCTGATAGTCGTCTTCACCAAAACCCGGCGCCATATGCACAACACCAGTTCCGTCTTCGGTGGTTACAAACTCGCCTCCAAACACACGGAATGCACCTGGTCGACCGGCGAAATACGGGAAGAGTGGTGTGTAACTCTGACCAACTAATTCTGATCCACGAACAGTTCCCAGCACCTCTGCCCCATCTAGTTCTTTCGCGTAGGCAGACAAACGCGCTTCAGCCAGCACATACACCTTGTCGTTGTGCCGCATACGCACGTAATCAACTTCTGGAGCAACCGCCAATGCAAGATTGCTCGGCAGTGTCCAAGGCGTGGTCGTCCATGCCAATAGGTTGTCGCCCGACTCCAAAACAAAGGCAACGGTGAGCGCTGGGTCTTGCACCATTTTGTAGGCGTCGTCCATGCGCGTTTCGGTATTCGAAAGCGGAGTTTCGAGAGCCCATGAATACGGCAACACGCGAAAACCCTCGTAAATCAGGCCCTTGTCCCATAGTGCCTTAAACGCCCACATGACACTTTCCATATACGGTGTGTCGAGAGTTTTGTAGTCGTTGGCAAAGTCAACCCAACGGGCTTGACGCGTGACGTATCGCTCCCAATCAGCCGTGTACTGCAACACTGAAACCTTGCAATATTCATTGAACTTGTCTATGCCGTAGTCGGTAATAGCTTGCGTCCCAGAAATACCGAGTTGACGTTCTGCTTCAGCCTCTGCTGGCAAACCGTGACAGTCCCATCCGAAGCGACGCTCTACTCGCTTACCGCGCATGGTCTGATAGCGAGGTACAGCGTCCTTGACGAATCCAGTAAGCAAGTGCCCGTAGTGCGGAAGACCGTTTGCAAATGGCGGCCCGTCGTAAAACACAAACTCGTTTGAAGCATCGCCTGTTGCGGAGTGTTGCTCAACCGAGGCAGCAAAGGTGTTGTCCTGTTGCCAAAACTTCAGCGTTTCAGCTTCAATTGCCGGAAAGTTTGGCTGCGGATCAACTTGTGGATACGTCACGGTGCGTAAGTGTATGACTTCGTTACTCTCGGTTCATTGCTATCAGCAAATAACGCTTTGCAGAATCGAAAGTCCGATCACCACAACGATCGGCGACAAATCAAGCGGCCCCACGAGAGGAAGTGCACGCTGAACCGGCAATAACACCGGATCGGTGATTTGGTAAATGATTCGCGATATCTGCCCGAAAACGCCATTTGGGTTTGCTGGAAACCAGGACAAAATAACGCGCGCGTACACCATGAAGATAAAAATCCCGAGTGCACCGCAGACGATGAACACGTCAGCCGCGCGGTGAACTTGCGCCGAATGGCTTAATGAGGAACACACCTGGAGACACTTTTTCCATGGTGCCCTGCATTCCATAAATCAAACCGCTGGTGAAGTCAAGTAAGCGTCGTGCGACTTCGCTATCAGCCGAACCGATATTCAACAGCACAGAGTTCCCATTCTTAAACAAATCAGCAACTTCTTTTGCTTGGTCGTAGCGAGTTGGACGCACTTCAACCGGTTGTGCAGAGTTAGCAGAGAGCGGACGAACTGTTGGCTGAGCACGTTGTCCACTCATTGACGGACGAACCTGCACGCTGGAGTCATCGCGCTGCTGTGGCGCGCGGGTATTCACACCACGTGGTGCGCGAGGCGCTCGCTGGTCGACCATGTCGTCTTCGTACTCTTCGTAGTCGTCGTACTCTTCAATTTGGCGAGCCATGCGTCCGCGCGGCTCTGGGCGGCGGCGCGGCAGCGGGCGTTCAACCGCAACCGAAGCGTCATAGTCGTCGTATGCGTCATCTGGACCAAGACCCAGGTAATCCATGGCTCGTCTAAACATTGACATCAACGCAAGGTTACAACAAGTTACCTCGGCAGTGATGGACGGTTGCCAAACAGGGCCGACCCCACGCGAACCATGGTGCTTCCTTCCTCGACCGCAATTTCGAGATCGCCAGTCATGCCCATGCTGCACTGTCGCAATCCGTGTTCATTGACCAACGCGCGAAGCGCACGAAATGTGCTGCGGGTCTCGATGGGGTCTTCATTTGTCGGCCCAACTGCCATGAGTCCCAAAACGTCAATTCCCAAGTCCTGCGCAGCACCGATCAGTTGCCCCACCTCTGAGGGCAAGCACCCTCCTTTACCCACTTCACTCGTCACGTTTACCTGAAGTAACACCTGTGCCGATTGCGGCGAGCGCTTGGCAATTTCCTTGAGGAGCAAAAGTCGGTCAACGGACTGCCAAACATCGACAATTCCGACCAATTGCCTGATTTTGTTTGACTGCAGTTGCCCGATGAAATGGACCGGTAATCGATCGGACAATGACACCTCAGATGCTTTCGCGACGACCTCTTGGGCATAGTTTTCGCCAACCGCGTCACAACCGGCAACCTGGGCAAATCGCCAAGCCTCAGGGCCAAATGATTTTGTCACTCCAACGAGTGCAACACCGACTCCACCAGCGCTCGCTATACGTTTGCGCACGGAAGCAACAGCTTCACTAACGCTGCGTTGGTCCAACGTGAGAATTACTTCAGGAACGAAGGAACGTCAAGTCCGTCATCGTCGTCGCGCAGTGGATCTTCACCAGCGCCGAACAATTCCTTCAAACGACTTCCACGCTGTTCTGGAATGCGACCAGTATCAACCGAGCGTGATTCACGCTGACGCGAACTGGTGTTGTCAACACGATCAAAGCCGGCGGCGATCACCGTGATCTTTACTTCATCATCAAGTTCGTCGTCAATAACCGAACCAAAGATGATGTTTGCATCAGGGTGAGCAACTGCATGAATGATTTCAGAGGCGGTGTTCACTTCGAACAATCCGAGGTCTGAAGGACCAGCAATGTTCAACAGAATTCCGCGGGCACCTTCAACTGAGGACTCAAGCAGCGGTGAGTTGATGGCGGCGTTCGCTGCAACTGTTGCGCGATTGTCTCCAGTTCCTCGACCGATTCCCATCAGTGAAGTTCCTGCGTTCTTCAAAATCATCTTCACGTCAGCAAAGTCGGTGTTAATCAGGCCAGGAGTCATGATCAACCCGGTGATCCCCACTACTCCGTCCAACAACACCTGGTCTGCTGATGCAAATGCAGCCAACAAGCTGGTCTTGTCACTTGAGATGGCGAGCAAGCGCTCGTTTGGAATGACAATAAGCGTGTCAACTTTTTCGCGAAGTTTTGAAATTCCTGCTTCCGCCTGCAATGCACGACGACGACCTTCGAAATTAAACGGTCGTGTCACGATGCCAACAGTGAGTGCACCTGCTGCGCGTGAGATTTCTGCGATAACTGGAGCTGCGCCAGTTCCTGTTCCGCCACCTTCGCCTGCGGTGATGAACACCATGTCGGCACCAGCAACGAGTTCTTCGATCTCTGCGCGACTCGACTCCGCTGCTTCACGACCAACTTCAGGATCGCTACCTGCACCAAGACCACGAGTGAACTCACGACCAATATCGATCTTCACTTCTGCGTCGCTCATCATGAGCGCCTGCGCATCGGTGTTTATGGCAATGAACTCAACACCTTTCATTCCAGAGTCAATCATGCGCTGCACAGCATTAATGCCGCCGCCGCCCACGCCAATCACCTTGATTACTGCAAGAAAGTTGTGCGGTGCTCCAGCCATAATGTTCATGCCTCCGTTAGCGATTACTCGATTTATTCAATTTATGAGATCTATGTGAAACGCCTGTAATGACGTCGCTCACGAGGCTAGTTGACCAAGAAGGCTTGCATTGGAAGCCTCAAATATTGGGTTGCAACTACGGCGAAGACACCACAGGGGTTCCAGAGGACACATCGATGCCTGCGATCTGGTTGATGTCCTGGCGGCGCAGAATAACGACAACATTAACTAGCTTGTTTCGCAGGTCTACGGGCTCGCCAAACTTCACTACTGCCCCAGTCAACAGGGTCATCGTTACCTGATTCGGACCATTAACGCCCATGTTTTTGACTACCGGGCGAATCTCGTCTGGTAGCGACATCGCTAATTGTGCGGCGGCCTTATACGACTCTGATGCAATTGCACCTGCGATCAAATTGGGTCCAGTGCCATCAATGAGTATGTATTCAGTGGGCCGCCCATTGACCACAGCAAGAACGCGACCGTCCTGATCGATCACTCTGCCCTGGTTGTCTACGCCTAAGAACCACGCAACTGGTGTTCGCTCATTAATTTCAATCACTGCTCTACTTGGAAGATACGTCTTGATGCGAACCGACTCAATCCATGGATCTGTTTCAAGAAGTTTCTGTGCCGCATTTGTGTCGACGGTTAACACCGACTTGCCACGCAGACTCTTTGACACGGTTTCAATCAATGTTGCGTTTGCATACTTTGCGCCTTCAACATCAATATTGCGCACTGCCACCAATGGAGACGCCAACACAATCAGCACAACAACGACAGATGCAACAAATGAACCGCCAACCACTAACAACTGCTTGCGACGATTCACACCACGCATCGTGAACAACCGCTTTGTGCCATTGATAACTCGACGACCAAACGAAAGCTCAGACCACGCGGTTCCATCAATAATTACAGCGCCCTCAGCACTGTCATCACCGCCACCTGGGAGTATCTCATCATCCAAAATTGCTACGCGAGTTGAGGTTGGAGCGCGATGCACACTCTGCGACATGGTGTCAGCAGGAAAGTCATCGTCTGTCACGATTCTTAGGTCATCATCAACAATCACCACTCGCTCTGCAGGTTGAATAGGAACGATGGTTGCGTCACGTGCGACACCACTTGTGATATCCCGTGTTGCATCACGACCGAAAGCATCTCTCAGTTCTTCAAGCACTTCATCGGACACATCGGAATCGACGATTCGAACCACTTCTCCATTGAGCACCGAGACCGGAATGGTTCCATCCGTGGTCTCATTTGCCGTAGTTGATTTGTCAAAAACTTGTTCGAGCCGAATAGTAGAAACGCCAACATCAGAGTCTTTGTTAATGAGATCCACAATTGCTGGATCAGTTTCATCTTCGAACCCGACAAGTCGAATCTCGCTCCGCAACACATATCCTCGTTCGTCACGCACACGGCGTCGCACCTCTGCCATCAGCGCCACTACATCCTGCGCGCTTCCACCAACATCAGCCTGAATAAAGTTGGCATGCTTTTCCGAAACCTGAGCGGAACCAACACGCAAACCACGCATACCCAGTTCATCGATTACTGCACCGGCTGAAACCTTGCCGGGTTCTGGATTGACAAATACCGAACCTGCGTTTTGTCCACCTGGTTGGTTCTCTCGACGCCAACGAACCACTTCTTGCAATTCTGCTTCCGAAGCCTCGGGCGAATGTGTCCATTCCAAGTCAACAGTTGCGCTGAGAACCACATGATGATCATCTAAAGCCGAACCGCGGAATCGCAGCCCGAGATCAACCGCATTCACATGGGCTTCACGTCCTTTGCGCAAATGGAACATCCGCACCGAGGTAAGCGAAGACGCCATGTCGGAACCATGTCCACCTGCGTTCATTCGCACCGCTCCGCCTATCGAACCGGGAACACCAACACCCCACTCAAAACCAGTGAGTCCACGTGCAACGCTTTGCCGTGCTGCAACAGGAAGCGCAACTGAACCGCCGAATAATGCAATTGGTTCCACTCCAGGCTCTTCGTCACGATTCGGCAAGTCGACGTAGTCGGCAAGTCCGTTCATGGTGATCGCCAAACCTTTAAATCCTGTGTCGGAGATCAGCAAATTGCTTCCACGTCCAATCACCAAAATTGGTAATTCAACCTCGGCAAGGACAGCACTCACGAGGTACAGGTCATCAATCGATGAAACCATCATGTGCAGCGCGGCAGTGCCACCAACTTTGTACGTGGTGAATTGTGCAAGGTCTACATTTCTCTTTGCTTTTGCACTGAACAGACCAAAAGCATGCTCAATTGCCTCAGGGGTCGCGGGGCGACGAAGTTGATGAGGAGTACTCACGAACCTCCCCGCAATGCGCGACGCGCTGTTATCACTTCATCAGGCAACGTTTCGATGTCACCACAACCCATGGAAATGCACAGGTCACCTGAACGCAATTCAGTCGCAAGATGCTGAATCAACTCGGCACGCGTTGGCTTCCACGCAATTGAAGTGTTGGGATGAGCTTGAGCAATTGCATCAACCACAAGTTTGCCAGTTACCCCTGCGATTGGCGTTGTGCCAGAGGAATAGATGTCGGTGATAACCACATGATCTGCCGCAGCAAAACAGTCGGCATATGCATCCGACATGTATTGCATGCGATTGAAGCGGTTCGGCTGGAAAACTGCGACTACCCGTGTCCATGAATCTGTTTCGTCCGTGCAACTTGAAAGCACTGCTGAAATCTCCGTCGGCAAATGCGCGTAATCATCTACAAATGACACGCCATCGTCATTTCCTCGTAGGTCGAACCTGCGCGATACACCAGAAAATGTAGCGAGCGCAGGGGCAATCACATCAAAATGAATTCCCAGAAGAGTCGACATGGCAACCACTCCTAACGCATTAGCGACATTGTGTTCACCGCGCAACCGCAAAGTGACACGACCGAGTAACAGTCCGTTACCGCCAGGAACTTCTTGGCGAAATACATCAAATGTCGACCCGCCATCGTGAAACTGTACATTGCGCGCCGTGAACTGTGCTGGCGAATGAATCGCATAGGTGGTGACATTTTGCTTGAGTGCAATAGCCGATAGCGATGCATCATCAGCACAAATCACCTTTGGACCAGAGACTGCGTCAATAAATCGCTCAAAACTTTCGACCATGTTTTCAAAAGTAGAAAAGTGGTCAAGGTGGTCGATGTCAATATTGGTAACAATGACAGCGCCTAATGGAAGCTGCTCATGAGTGCCATCACTTTCATCAGCTTCAACCACCAAGTGGTCACCGCTATCCCACGATGCCCCACTGCCCACTCCTCGAACCTCACCGCCAATAACGAAACTTGGATGTAACTGTGCTGCTCGAAGAACAGTCATGAGCATTGACGATGTGGTGGTCTTGCCATGAGTGCCGGCAATACCTATTGATAGTTTTTGTCCACAGATCAAAGCCAACATCTGAGCCCTACTCAGTATCGCAATACCAGAATTGAGTGCTTCAACCAATTCAGTGTTGTGTTTTGGAATTGCCGATGAAGCAGTCACTGCATCGCAGTGGTGAACGGACTCGGCGTCATGACCGATATTGATCGTCACACCAATTTCTCGCAGTCGTTGCACCGTCTCGGAATCTTTAATGTCGCTGCCCGAAACCACATGTCCCATTTCAACCAACACTTGCGCAATAGCGCTCATTCCAGGACCACCTACACCAACAACATGAATTCGTTTACACGTCGATAAGTCAAGTTGCAAGTTTGCTGACTTCACGATTGCACCTTTGCTGCGGCTTCAATAACTCTCGCAATTGAACATTGGCGATGCACCGCACCCAAATCGCGAGCACGACTTGCGATTGCTGATCTGCGGTCATCGTCACGAAGCAGGTCCGTAACCAACTGTGAGAATTCGTGCACAGTTAAGGCACTCTCTTCAAGCAGAACTGCACCGCCACGATCAGTTAACCACTTTGCATTTACTAGCTGGTGGTTTTCGGCTGCATCCTTCCATGGAACGACCACAGCACAGACTCCCACCGTCGATATTTCCGCAATGGTGCTTGCGCCGGCTCTGCACACCACAACGTCAGCAGCGGAATATAGCGTGAGCATGTCCTGCGAATATGCAATTCGCGAATAGGCCAGTGTTCCGTTGCTGTGATGCATCGTGACCGGAAGTTTCACCGCGTCCATGAATCGCTCTCCACAAATATGGATGATGCACGTGTGTTCAGTGCCTCGCAGACTCTGCACCAAGTGCTCTGTTGCGGAGTTCAGCACAGCAGATCCGAGTGATCCGCCCATTACTACTGCTACTCGCGCACTTGCAGAAATTCCTAGCGACTCCCGTGCACTAATCCGAAGCGCATGCACATCTGCCGAGCGCAAGTTGCGTCTAACGGGAGCTCCGGTCTCGACTGCATTTCGCAACTTACTTGGTACATACGCCACAGCCGACGCAGACGCATATCGCGACTGCAGTTTGGTAGCCAGACCTGGCCGACGATCGTATGAACAGGTGATGACGGGAATGCTCAAACTTCGAGCGGCTCGACATGTGGGAATACTCGCATAGCCCCCTACAGAAATGACTACTTGTGGTTTCAATAGTTCAAGCAAGGTTTTTGCGCTTCCGAGAGCACGCAGCATTGTCGGCACCATCAGCACATTGCGTTTTATTTTGGATAGCGAGAATCCACGTTGCAAACCATCCACTGCAAGAAAAGTATGGGCCAAACCAAGCGGAGGAACCATGGTTACTTCTGCCCCGCGAGTCGAACCCACATAATGCAGCGACGAGAGGCTGTGCCCAGCATCTGCAAGTAGTTCTGCAATAGCAATTGCAGGTACTACGTGACCGCTGGTTCCGCCTCCAGTGATTACGGCAAAGGTGGTTGAAGCGGGCACGACCATGACCTACTTCATATTACGTGCAACGTTCAGCAACAGACCTACAGCCGCCATTGTCATGAACAGTGATGATCCACCGTATGACAAGAGTGGCAGAGTGAGTCCTGTTACTGGCATTGCGCCGATAACGCCTCCGATATTGATGAGTGCTTGAACGCATAACCATGTTGTGATTCCACCAGCAAGCAGTGCTCCATAGTGGTCGCGCGCTCCCTTTGCAGCTTGCATACCAAGTGAGAGCAACACCATGAACCCACCGATAACACCAACAGTTCCGATGAGTCCGAACTCTTCAGCAATAATCGCAAAAATGAAGTCGCTATGTGCAAGTGGAACATAGCCCCACTTTCCAGTTCCCTGACCAACTCCAACACCCGTGATTCCACCATTAGCGATGCTCAACACTGACTGCCACACCTGATACGCCCAGTGACCCTTATTTCCTTCTAAGTCTGCAAACGCGAAGAATCGATTCTGCAATCGCGAACTCGTGGCAATTAGCCCGAGCGAAACAACCGTAAACACTCCAGTCAATGTTGCCATCCATCGAATTGGAGCACCAGAAATAAACAACGTAGCCATCACGATGCATGTGAACACAATTGCTGCACCAAGATCTTTTTGGAAAGCAATGCACATCAAAACTGTGATTGCCCATGCTGTCATCACTGGTTTAAGCGTTCGCTCAACTATTGCAATATCGGCACGCCTCCGCGACAACACACTGGCGCAGTACAGCAACATAGTCACCTTCAATACTTCTGAAGGTTGAAATCGAATTGGACCAAGCGCCACCCAAGCCCGCGCGCCGTTGATTTCCAAACCGACACCTGGAACCAGCGGCAGAACCATAAGACCATACGATGCCCACAGCGCGTACTTCGCAAACCGATGCCATTGGTGATACGGCATGCGATAGGTAGTGATTCCCGCAAACAAGCCAAAAATTGACCACATAAATTGCTTTTGAAACATTGCCCATGGCGAGCCACCACGGTTGACAGCTTCAATGGACGTTGCTGATAGCACCATCATCAAACCAAACACCGTCAGCAACGATGTGACCGCAAGAATTCCCCAAAACACCTTGTTTGGTGCAGCAGTTGTTAAGCGACGTGAAGTGCCAACACCCTTTTTGTCAAGAATTGCGCGACGTCGCTGAGCCGGAGTGAGCGAGGTTGAAATGTTTGTTGCCACGGTGTCCTCCTAGCGATGGTTTCCTGATAGTTCTCGAACGCAATTCATGAAATCGTCGCCCCGTTCACCGTAGTTTGAGTACCAGTCGTAACTGGTGCATCCCGGTGACAGAACCACAACATCTCCTGCTCGCGCAAGCACTCGCGCTTGAGCAACGGCATCACTCATGCTCTCTGCCTTAACAACAGTGCACACACCACTGAAAGCACGTGCAATATCGTCTGCAGAGTCACCAATGGCAACGACTGCTCTCATGCGCTGAGGTTCGCATGCCATTTGCGAGAGATCTAAACCCTTGTTCTTTCCCCCGGCAATTAACACAATGCTGTCGAATGCGCGCAACGCCACACTTGCAGCATGTGGACTTGTTGCCTTTGAATCGTTAAACCAATTCACCCCGTCTAATTCTGTTACGAATTGAATGCGGTGCGGAGCGTTTTCAAACTGCTCCAAAGCCTGTGCCACATGTTCTGTACTTGCAAGCCCACTCTCGATACATACTGCAGCTGCAGCAAGTGCGTTGGTGATGTCGTGAGGCAACGAGCGCTTCATTCTTGAAATACTGGTAATAGGACCAAACGGTCCACACAATTCTTCGCCTACTACGCGGTAGTCGCCCTCTGTTGCGCCAAACGTAACCATGCGTGCAGCACTCGCACGCGCTACCGCCAAGATGTTCACGTCATCACTCGGTGCAACAGCCACATCAGTTGGCAAGCAATTCGCCCACATCTTTGCCTTCGCATCAAAATACTGCTGGTAAGTACCGTGCCAATCCAGATGATCAGGTGCGATGTTCAACCACGCAGAAGCCTGCGCCCGAAACATCTCGGTATATTCCAACCGAAAACTTGAACATTCAACAGCAAAAACCTGTGCATCGGTATCCAGAGATTCGATGAGCGGCACTTCGGTGTTACCTACTGCTTCCGTGCGTAAACCTGCGGCGCGAAGAATTGCAGTTATTAAAAATGTCGTTGTCGTTTTGCCGTCGGTTCCAGTGACAGCAACAGTTGGTCGCGGTCCATCGCTTCGAGTTTGTTCCATGCGATGAGAAATCTCGATTTCCGACTGGATGGAAATACCGTGTTCACGAGCGCTACGAATGACAGCGTGGTGTATCGGCACGCCTGGCGCAGGAGAAAGCACGTTTATCTCACTCATTACCCGCTGCAATTGCCCATCGCGAGCAATATCTACAACGCGAGCGCCAACGGACTGAGCAAATGAACGATGTTCGTTTGTCAAGTTGTCGTCACCGACTACAACCTCAATGCCCCGTTTACGAAGCGATGTAGCAACCGCACGCCCTGCTACCGCCAGACCAAATACAAAGGTTGCGTCGCGGCTCTCGGTCATCGGGACACTTGATTGGTGAAGTCGGCAATGAAGATTGCAACTGCAGTTGCAACACATATCCCAGAAATAATCCAGAATCGAATGATCACAGTCGTCTCAGGCCAACCACTGAGTTCAAAGTGGTGATGAATCGGCGACATCTTAAATAGGCGCTTCTTTCGACCTGATGCCTTGAACACGCCCATCTGCACTGCGACCGAACCAGCTTCAATCACATTGATGCCACAAATGATCGGCAACATTAGGTGAGTATTCGTTGTTACAGCCAATGTTCCTAGTGCTGCCCCTAATCCGAGAGCACCAACATCACCCATAAAGATCTGGGCCGGCGCGGCGTTCCACCACAAGAAACCTCCGCACGCTCCTGCAAGTGCCGCAGAGAGCACCGCAAGATCAAGCGGGTTCACGATGTCGTAGATGCGCGGATTACGAAATGCCCAGTACGCGATAATGGTAAACGCCAAAAATCCGAACAATGCTGAACCTGCTGCAAGACCGTCCAAACCGTCCGTCACATTTACTGCGTTGGTCGTGCTCCAGACCATTATTGCTGTCCACACAATGAACAGCGGCCCTGATAACTCCCAACTCGGGCTGAGTTCACGAGTAAATGAAATAGTTTGTGCAACACCGGTGGTGGAAGCCAAAAAGAACATCAGCACTGCAGTGATGCCGAACGTGATCCATCCCTTTTTCTTCCAAAAAATTCCACGATTGTGCTGGCGCTTTACTTTGAGGTAGTCATCGAGAAATCCAATAGCAGCCAACACAAACACCGTGAGCCAAATGATTGCTGCTTGATCTGAAAAGGGAAGTCCATCTCGCAAGTGTGCAACTAGCCAGCCAACGAACCCCGCTGCCAAAATGGCGATTCCACCCATCGTCGGAGTTCCCTGCTTTGCCATCTGATGCGCTGGACCATGGTCTTCTGCTCCGAGAATGGGCTGACCTTTACCGAGGCGTTGAAAGAAAGATATGAGTGCACGAGTGCCGGCAAGTGATACCAGCATTCCTACAGCACCTGCAATTAAAACGGCAATCATGATTGAGCTCCTAGAAGTTCACGAGCGACTTGTGCATCGTTAAACGGAAAAATTTCAGTTCCAATGGTTTGAGTGTTTTCGTGACCCTTTCCCGCAATCACAACAACATCTCCACGATGAGCAATAGAAAACGCCTTACCAATTGCGGCACGACGATCTAATTCAGTGCACAGCACTTTATGCGAATCAGACGCTGCAACTCCAGCATTGATTTGCGCTGCAATCGCAGCCCCAGACTCCGAACGAGGATTATCTGAAGTAATAATCACTACATCTGACTTTGCAGCAGCGATTTCCCCCATTGGCCCACGCTTCTCAGCGTCACGATCTCCACCACAGCCAAATACCACCACCAGTTTTCCAGACTCGCTCATCAGCGATCGCGCTGTGTCAAGCACACGCTCTAGAGCATCTGGTGTGTGCGCGTAATCCACAATTACATCGAATAGTTGCCCCGCGTCAATGGACTCAAATCGACCAGGTACTGCAGTTGCGCGACTCAAGCCCTCTGCAATCTTTGCAAGTGGAATCTCAAGGGCTCTCGCAGTAGCGACTGCAGCAAGCGAATTCATCACGTTGAATTGACCACCTAATTGTGCGCGCATCTGCACACCTTCAATTTCATACTCAATGTGGCGTGCATCCATGCGAACCTGAGAGATGTCACTCATTCCAAATGACTCCGCATCAATCGTCATGGTGTCGAGAAGAAGTTGGCCATGCACATCGTCGCGATTAATGATTCCGCACGCCGAATACTCTTTCGTGAAGAGTTTTGCCTTAGCGGCAAAGTACCTCTCCATGGTGAGGTGGAAGTCCAAATGATCTTGCGACAAATTCGTAAATACTGCAGCTTCAAACGTCGTACCCACTACGCGATGAAGCTCCAATGCATGTGAAGTCACTTCCATTACTACAGCTTCAACACCTTCGCGTTCCCACGCGCTGAGCATGCGCTGCAAATCAGTTGATTCTGGGGTTGTTCTCGTACTTGTCAACGTTCCGATGACTTCAGTTTTCCAACCGTGTGAACGCAGAATTTCTGCGAGCAAATGCGCAGTAGTCGTCTTTCCATTTGTTCCCGTTATACCGACAACGTGAAGCCGCGTACTCGGGAATTGACGCAGGGCGGCGGCCAATAATCCCATCGCCAGGCGTACATCACGAACCACAATTTGGGGTACATCAAAGGGCAAAGTACGTTCCACCAGCAATGCCGATGCCCCAGCGTCAATCGCCATCTGCGCGAAATCATGGCCGTCTTCATGTGCTCCACCTACGCAACAGAACAAAGCGCCGGAGCTCACCTCACGTGAGTCATGTGCAACATCGGTGACCAAAGAGTCATCACCAACGATTTCAATGAGCAGACCGCGGGTGGCAAGCTGTGCTGTTTCCACAAGTTGACGCACTGCCATCCGGCCAGTCGGAGCCAGCGACGCACTCATGACTAGCGCTTTGGTCCGAGCTCTGCTGGACGCTCTTTTGGACAGCCAAGGTCGGCTGCATCTGGACGAATATCGAGTTCACTAATCAGCACCTGTGCAATGTTGGCGAACACTGGCGCTGCAGCCGTTCCACCAAATCGATCCAAAGATGCAGCATTTGGTTCGTCAATCGAAACCAACACGGTGAACCGCGGCTGCTGAGCAGGGATGAATCCTACGAAACTCGCAAAGTACGAACGCGAACCGTCGTCGGCGGAATACGTTCCGTTGTCCTGGCGCTTATAGGCCGTTCCCGTCTTTCCAGCAACCGTCATGCCTGGTACTTTTCCAAGTGTTGCAGTTCCGAAACAGACGACATCAGACATCAACGCACGCATAGTTGCAGCAGTCTCTGGAGTGATGACCGCATGCTGTTCTTTAGGCGGAATCGATTCGTTTATACCGTCTTTAGTTACTGTTGCCGTCACCAAACGAGGTGCAACATAATTTCCGTTGTTTGCCACCACGTTTACGCCAGCAATCAACTGCAAGGCCGTTGTTGAGTAACCGTAGCCATACGAAGTAGTGAATTTCTTCGCACCCTGCCACTTGTTTGCAGACTGCAGAATTCCTTTGGTTTCACCCGGGAAGCCAAGTGCCGACTGTGCACCAAAACCGAAAGACTTCAAATAGTCATACAGCTTGTTCGGTCCAATTGTTTGTCCGATCATCAGCGTTCCGACGTTCGATGAATCTACGAATATTTTTCGCACCGACATATCTTCGAGACCGTGTGGATATGCGTCATTAAGTGGCTGTTCCCACTTCGTACCTTTGTTGGCAATGAATGTTGGCGGAACGCTGAATACGGTCTTTGAGTCAACCTGACCCTCATTAATTGCTGCAGCAATGCTGAACACCTTTGCAACCGAACCAGGCTCATTCGCTTCAACTGCTGCGATGTTTCCCGAATCAGCCGAGTACGTACCGTCTTCATTTAAACGAAGTGTTGACATTGCATAAATCTCGCCAGTGGCGGAATCCATCACGATTGCAGTTCCACTTCGCGCCTGAAGTCGTGCAATCTGCTGAGCCAAAATGCCATCAACCTGGAACTGAATGTTGCGATCGATGGTGGTGACCAATGTTTTGCCTGGAATTGCGGCAACGCTCTCATCCTGCGTTGCCGGAATGGATTGGCCCTTGGCGCTCACTTCACGAACCTGTCGGCCATTAACTCCAGCGAGCAACATGTCGAACTGCATTTCAAGTCCAGATGTACCAATTCCGTCAGGATCAGTGCGCCCAACTAACGCGCGCAATCCATCACTCGTTAGTTCGCGACCCGATTCCTTATACGAAGACACACCTGGCAATTGCAACGCAATGAGTAAGTCAGCTACTTCTTGCGTAGTTTGACGCGCAACGTAAGTGAAGCTCGAGGTCTTGTTTTGCAGTCTCTCTGCAAGCGCAAGTTCGGCCTCAGGTGACATTGCCAACACTGCTGCGATTGCACGGGCGGTGCCAACCGGATCAATCACTTCACGTGGGTCAGCGAAAACCGTGCGAAGCGGAATTGGTATTGCTAGTTCTAGGCCGTTACGGTCAAGAATGGATCCGCGTTCTGCCTTCACAACATTCACTCGAGTGCGCTGCGAAACACTTGCGTCGCGATATTGACCAGAACCGATTGTTTGCAAGTATCCCGTGCGCAACAACATCGCGCACAGCATCAAAGAGACACCAATGCGCACATACGCCAGTCGGTGCGAGATCTTTCCTGGTTTGAGGTCTTCGGTCAGCGTACGAACGGTGTGTCGCGCTGCAGCACGTGCAATGTCGCTGGCGCGCTGTGGCTCGTGACGTCGTCCGCGTGATCCTGCAGCGATACTCAAGGCTGTGTCCCCTCGTTCTGTGCAATGCCCAAGTTCGCAAGTGGGTTAAGTGAGGTGATGTTCGATGGGTTAGCAAACGCAGGATCCATCTTCCCCGTCGAGATCACAACAGATGCAACAACATCTTGGGGGACTTCCACAAACTTCGAACCAAGACCCGGCGTCATCATCATGGCTTTCGCCTGTTCGCGCAGATATTCCGGCGCCAACAGGGTGACCCGCTGTTGACGGAGCTCATCGTGGTACTGCCGTGCGAGCGAAATCTCGCTCGTGAGGCGATCCAACTTCAATTGCTGGCCAGCAATGTATGCCTGCAAGCCAATTACCGATGACACCACCACAAACAAACCGAGCACCATGGTGCTGAAAAACAAAATGGTTCGCTTTGATGTTCCAGGAATGACTGTGAGATGGCGTTCAGGGGGTATCGATTGTCCACCCCGTGGTTGCCGTTGCGGCACCCGTTGTGTGTTGATCGCTAACGCCATCTCAGCAGCCGACCTTTTCAATAACCCTGAGTCGCGCAGACGATGCGCGAGGGTTGCGTTCGATTTCCTCCGCAGATGCATGCTCCGCGACACGCACCTTCTTCACCAACTTGCCCGAGGACAAGTGGTGTTGGAATGGAGATGCGATCGTGGTTGCTCCTGGACGAGTTTGCGCATCACGGAACGCCTGCTTCACAATGCGGTCTTCGCCTGAGTGATACGACAACACAGCAATTCGGCCACCCACTTCCGTGGCGGCAATTGCATCCGAAATTGCCTTGGGCAAGATTTCGAGCTCCTTGTTAACTTCAATGCGAATTGCTTGGAACGTGCGCTTCGCTGGATGCCCACCGGTTCGGCGAGCTGGAGCAGGTATCGCGTTGGCGACAATCTCTGCAAGTGCTGATGTCGTCAAGACTGGTCGTGCTGCAACAATTGCCTTCGCAATGCGAAAAGCGAATCGCTCGTCTGCATGCTCGCGCAAGACGTCGGCTAGCTGCTGAACTTCGTAACCATTCACCACATCAAGGGCACTGAAATCTTGTGAGGTGTTCATGCGCATATCAAGAGGTCCGTCATGGCGGTACGAAAAGCCACGCCCTGCTTCGTCGAACTGCGGCGAAGAAACTCCTAGGTCAAACAAAGCACCAGAAATTTTTGGTACGTGATGCAACTGCAGGAATTCCGCAATGCCGTCAAAGCGACCTTGGTGAAACATCAGTCGGCCTTCGAATTGTGGCGACACCTTGCGTGCATGTTCAATGGCCATCGGGTCTTGATCAATTCCGAAAACACTCATCCACGAATACGTAGAGAGCAGTCGCATTGCGTGCCCAGCGCCTCCTAACGTTGCATCCACAACTACGCCGTGAGGAACCGCACCGAATAGTTCAGTTATTTCACTAGCCATTACCGGCTCGTGATTAAACGTTGAGTGAGTTGCAGGTGAGTTCATAAGAGGTTCTCGACGCTTCGTTGCGTGTTATCACTCGTGTAATGCCTCGCTGTACTGCAGCCCCCCGGCCGGCGTTGTCGTCGGGATGTCTCCCCGATTCGACGAAATGGAAGCGGGCGGAGTTGGGGCTGTCCATCGTGCTAACCGAAGGACTGCAGTACAGCGAAGCGCTTAGATGAGGAGCGCTCGCAAAAAGTGGTGTGGTCGATGCGCTCCTTTCCCGCTATTCGCCTGATCCGGCGATTTGCTCAATACCCATTAGGACGACGCGTTCGTGGCGCTCTGGGTCCCAAATTTCAATACGGTTGTAGTTACCGCTAACAAGCACGCGCGAGTTCAGCGTGAGTCCCGCATATTCACGCAATTTTTCTTCAATGTTGATTCGACCTTGAGCGTCAATGGCAACTTCGAAGGTGTTGCTCGCCTGAGCACGCTGTTGGTTAAGAGACATTTCGCCTTTACGAACCTTTTCCATTGATTCTCGAGCGAACTCTTCAAAGTCGTCGGCCGTTAAGACATCCACGCACTTGTCGCGCCCAATGGACAGGAAGCAACGGGGTTCTAAACGTGGGCGAAACGATGCAGGCAATGCCAAGCGACCCTTTGGGTCCAACTGCCGATCGTGCACCCCTACGAACAATGTGTCCTCCGCTGCCCTCGCAAACCCTTATGAGGCCTGCCTTCCCATGTATTGCTGCCGTTGAGTGGAGTCCGCACCCCAGATCAACGAGGAACACGATATCCCCACTTTCCCCCACTTTGGTGTTATTTCCCTCCACTTTTCCCCACTTTTTTCCAAACAGCAAAATGCCCGGAAATGCCCGATTCCATTGGTGAATTAAGGGACCCGAGGCCAACAAGACCGAAACGTCGAAAAAAAACTTTTGCTAGACGGGCAGATGTGCCATGAAAGTGTCCACAATCTTCTGCTGGCTTGTCTGAACAGTTGCGACTCGATGCGCAATCTCACTTAGGTTGCCTGGCGTATTCACTACATACATCTCCACGTCATGTGGATTCCACTTTGTATAGATGGTGCATTGGAAGCGCGCGTAATCACGTGTACGTCGCTGACTTATACCAACGAGTTTGCTCAGAGATTCATCATTTCGTTGAACCACTTCTCCCGGTCCAACACCAGCAAAACACAACAAATCACCCCACGCATCACTGCTAAGAGATTCGTGATGAACCAAAACATTGTTCTTGCCTAGTGCGTTTAGCGTCTGCACCCATACGTCCCCCAACCACCACGAAGCTTGTGCAACGTCATCAGTCCACAACACATCACCTCGTGGAACAACGACATCAAGCCACACGTGTTCGCCTGGTGCAAGAAACACAATTCCACCGCCACTGCGGCGACGCACCACTTCAATTCCGTCACGACTGCACAATTCCCTATTCAATAGTGCCTCGTTTTGTCGCGAGCCAAGCACGATGGCTGCTCGCGTTACGCGTACATCCCACACCGCGCGATCTGCAACTAGATCGCGACCATGTTGTTCACCCGCAGAAACATGTTCGGTGTACCACTTCCACGATGAGTTAGGAAGCGTGGGCAAGATATTGCTTCCATGCATCGGGCACTCGCCCAACAGAAACAGAAATCCATGCGAGCTCGCGTGGCGCATGCGGTTCGCTTGCAAGCCTCATACCCGCTTCTTCCGGTGTGCGATCACGTTTACGCAAATTGCACGGCCTGCATGCGGCAGTTACGTTTTCCCATACGTTCATGCCTCCGCGCGAACGTGGCATGACGTGGTCAATGGAGTCCGCTACTCCTCCACAATATTGACAACGATGATCGTCGCGAGCAAATACTGCACGTCGAGATAGCGCAGTGCGACGGTGATACGGAACCTTCACCACATAACGAAGACGAATGACCAGCGGTCCTGGCATTGAGAAATTTTCTGCATGCACTTGCGTTCCGTCGTCTTCAACGATGTCTGCTTTGTCAGAGAGCACCAGACACACGGCGCGTCTCGCAGACACGACACTGAGCGGCTCGTACGTTGCATTGAGAACGAGCGCGCTACGCATGATTAGCCTCGCCGCCCTCGGCGACTCAACCTGGTCGTACTATGCCAATCGCGTGCCCATTCAAGATAATCAATGATGTCGTGTATCTCTGGATCACGCTTTGTTCCACCGTATTGAGTTGTGGTGCGAAATTCAATATATGCGGGCGTAGGTAATGGCAAGAACGGCGGTTGTTTCCACCAACCAATTGGAGCGAGACGAACTGCCTGTCGAACCGCGGTAGCCCACAGCCATGGACGTGCCAGTAACGCGATAAACAGTTTGGCAAGAGTGGAAAAGCTCATCATGATGTTGTGTTCAGACTAATTGGGCTTTGGTTCCTTTGGCAGACCAAGCACCATTTCTCCGATGATGTTTCGCTGAACCTGCGAAGAACCTGCATAAATCGTTCCAGCGCGTGCATTGAGGAACGTCATCGCCCAACTCATGGAGTCATTCGGAGCGCCAGCATCATCTGTTTGAAATGCGCTTGATGGCTTTCGACCCGACGGCACCAATGCGTCCATCCCCATGATGTCAATTCCGAGTTCAGTCACCACCTTGTGATATTCGCTCCAATACAACTTAAAGATGGCACCGTCTGGGCCCGGATGATGTCCTGCTAGGAACTGCGTCAGCGTGCGCATACCGAGGTATCGCATTACCTGTACGACCGAATAACACTTTGCGAGCCGCTGGCGAATGCGTGGGTCGGATGCAACACCTTTCTCACGTGCGAGTTCCATCAAGCGATCAATCTCGGCTTGAAAGCGAATTGGCGCAGTTGCTGCTGCTTCGCCGCGTTCAAACCCGAGCAGACCCATCGCCACTGCCCAACCATTGTTTACGCCACCAACAACATTTTCTTTCGGCACGCGAACGTCGGTGTAAAACACTTCGTTAAATTCGCTCTCACCTGAAATCATCTTGATTGGTCGAACTTCAATTCCTGGTTGGCGCATATCAACAAGCAAAAACGAAATGCCCTTGTGTTTAGGCGCATCAGAATCGGTCCGCGCAAGAGTGAAGATGTGGTCGGCCAAATGACCTGCCGAAGTCCAGATCTTTTGTCCGTTCAAAATCCATTCGTCACCGTCGAGCACTGCCTTCAAGCCAACATTGCTCAAGTCGCTGCCCGCGTTTGGTTCGCTGTAACCCTGACACCACACATCATCGCCAGAAATAATGCGCGGCAAGTAATGCTGTTTTTGCTCTTCGGTTCCAAACAACAACAATGTGTTACCCAACATTTGAATGCTGAACACGTCGTTTGGACCACCAGTTGGAACGCCCTTCCGTTCAAATTCTTCTGCCGCAATCACTTGCTCAAGAGCCGACAATCCTCCACCGCCATACTGCTTTGGCCAACCCATCGCCAGGAATCCGCCTTTAGCTAATACTTGTCGCCAATGCGTGACGAACTCTTCCAGCGGTTTGCCTTCGAGCATTCCAATTCCTTTCCAATCGCTTGGAAGGTTGTCCTTCAAGAATGCTTGAACTTTGAGACGGTACGCCTCGGCTTCTGGCGTGTACGAAGGTTTCATGGGCTAGACGCTAGTCGGCAATGAGAAAAGCGAAATAACCGAACGACACGGATTTACTGGCGACTAATCGCGGAACATGGAGCGCGCACGAAAGCCACCAACTTTGGCAGCAGAACGCAACGTATCGGCAACGTCCTTCATTCCTGCCTTGCTCATTGCCCGCAACTGATGCTCAATAACCAGAACACATGCAAGCATGCCTAGGAAACCAAGGAACGCGACCAAAAAGTGCACTTGCAAAGTGGCCACAGTGAAAACCAATGATGCAACGACGCCCAACGCAGCCCAACGCACTTTACGAATGGCATGGCTGTACAAACCTGACGACGAAACCGCCTGCGCGAATTTTTTGTCGGTGTGGAGCTGCTCTTCAAGCTGGCTCAGAATTCGTTGTTCGTCTTCAGAAAGTGGCACGAGCACATTGTTCCACGAATTTGGCTCAGACTCAACGCAGGGAGTGTTATTCCTCGGAACTCAGCGTTTCCCCACTGTCGTTAGGACCCCATTTGGACGCCCCAGGCTTACGCCCAGACCGCAAGGTACTGGCTGGACGGATAGCCGAGTCACCAAAGCGACTGCGAATGTCGTCGATTGCCCTCGTTGCAGGAGCCCATACTTCATCCAATGCCGCTACGTCTGTCGTCAGTGAACCATCATCGAACAGACTGAGTTGAGGTTCGTGCTCTTCAAAATTGCGCGTGCTCAGACCAATGAGACGCACGCCTCGAGAAACATCGAGCCCGTTGAGTAACGGCTCAATCATTTGCACCATTGCTTGCGCGGACGTCACAGAAGTTGCCTGTGTGCTCGAGCGAGTGATCGTTTGAAAGTCCGAGAACTTCACTTTTAAGGTCACGGTTCGAGGAACCAACTGATCTTCCCTGCAGCGTCGCGCAACCGCATCGGCAAGACGAACTAAGTGAGTTCGCAACATAGTTTTGTCAAAAATGTCATAAGAAAACGTCTCTTCATGCCCGATTGATTTTGTCTCGCGATCGGAAACCACGGGTGATCGGTCTATCCCATTTGCCAACTGCACCAGATGTATGGCATGTGCTTCACCAATTGAATGTTTCAACGCAGAAACTTCTGCAACAGCAAGGTCTGACACTTTGGTAATTCCGATTCGTTCCAGTTTTTCCAACGTCGCTGGGCCAACACCCCACAGTGACTTCACAGGCATCGGCAGGATGAAATCCAGTTCGGAACCGCTCGGCACTTCAACAACTCCAAGTCCTGGAGTCACACCTTTTTCATTTGCAATTGGCTTGGCTCGCTTTGAAGCTAACTTGGCGATGAACTTGCTCGGTCCAATACCAACACTGCAAACCAGCCCAACTTCATCAAGCACGCGTGAACGAATTGATTGGGCAATGGACACTGCACTGCCAAACAATCGCAATGCACCAGTCACATCGAGAAATGCTTCATCGAGCGAGAGGCCTTCAACAAGTGGTGTGTAGTCGCGAAAAATGTCAAATACTTGCGAACTCACCTCCACGTATGAACTCATGTCACCAGGCAAAAAAATGGCATGAGGACATAGCCGTTTCGCACGTGATGACGGCATGGCAGAAAACACGCCGAAGCGTCGTGCCTCATATGAAGCAGCTGCCACTACCCCACGGTTTCCGTCGCCACCAACCACCACCGGCTTACCAACTAATTCTGGGCGTCGAAGCAGTTCGACTGCCACGAAAAACATATCCATGTCCACATGCGCAATGGTGCGCGATGATTCACCAGTATTCATCTCCACTATGTGCACAACGATACGACAACTACGCTGTTGCGATGTCCACTACCCCTAGTTCAGAACGCCCTCTTTCAGCATTGCCTTCCATTCGCGCCCGAGCAATTGCATTTGCTGGCATCCTCATCTCAGGAATCGCCGGCGCAATCATGGGTTACCTCATAGTGGATGTGCAGTGCTCAGGATCATGCGCGATTCCCACCGGAATAGGAATGTTCATTGGATCCTTGATTGGTGCATCAGGTATGAGCGTTGTTGCCGTACTTGCATTGCGTGCAATCGGAGAATGGCGTGAGCTTGCAGACAAGGAAACCCGCACCTCGTGAACCTTGCGAATGAACTACTTCTCGTTGCAAGTGACCTCGCTCGTGCAGCGGGCGACATGGCACTTGCTGGTCGCAGGGCTGGACTGCAAAATGTGCAAACAAAATCAACAGCCACCGACATGGTCACCGAATTTGATCGCGCCTCAGAGAAGCTCATCGTGGAGGGCATGCGCGATCGTCGTCCACTCGATGCCATTGTTGGCGAAGAGGGTGCATCAGTTGCAGGAACGAGCGGCATCACCTGGTACATCGACCCAATTGATGGCACGACGAACTTTCTGTACGACCTGCCATCTTGGGCAGTGTCAATCGGAGCGGAAGACAACAATGGCCCGCTCGCTGGAGTCGTATATATACCTGCGCTTGGCGAAATGTTTTCTGCAACGCGTGGCGGTGGTGCGTTCTTAAACGGCTCACCAATTCGTTCAAACATCATCTCCGACGTATCCCAAGCATTGGTCTGTACCGGGTTCAGCTACTCGGCAGAGCAACGCACCATTCAGGCACAACGGGTTTCCAAGTTCATCCACCAGATTCGTGATATTCGTCGCGCAGGTGCCGCGGCAATTGACCTGTGCTTTGTTGCATGCGGACGCATCGATGCGTATTTTGAAGAGAACCTCCACCAGTGGGACATCGCTGCTGGCATCCTGATTGCTCATGAGGCAGGCTGCCGAAGTGGCGATTTTGCGGGCAATGCCCCAAGACCTGCCGAAATACTCACCACTGCCCCAGCCATATTTGACCAGCTCTCAGGTCTGATCATGGCTGCAAGCGCAGAGAGAGAGTAAACATTGTGACTGTGGGTATTCGCGTATTAGCCGTTGAAGACGACGAGCGAATTCGCGCCTCCGTCAAGCTCGCACTTGAAGACGAAGGTTGGATTGTTGACGAAGCTGCAAGCGGCGAAGACGCAATTGCCATCTTCTCCAAACACCCAGCCGATGTAGTGCTGATCGACATCATGCTTCCTGGCATCGACGGCTTTGAATTGTGTCGCAATATTCGCAAATCAAGCGACGTCCCAATTGTCATGGTGACTGCGCGCGCAGATACTCACGACGTCGTTGCTGGTCTTGAAGCAGGAGCCGACGACTACCTCACTAAGCCATTTGCGCCTAAAGAACTTGCTGCTCGCATCCGTGCATTGTTGCGGCGAGTTCGCCCGTCTAAGCCAGGCCACTCTAAGTTGGTGTTTGGCAACCTGGAAATCATTCCCGATGAAGGAAAAGTACTTCTCGATAACGCAGAAGTCGAACTCACAAAAACTGAATTCCGATTGCTCTGCGAACTTGCCAACGATCCGGGTGGAGTGTTCAGTCGCGAATTACTGCTTGACAAAGTGTGGGGATACGGATACTTCGGAGACGGTCGCTTAGTGGACGTTCATATCCGACGTTTACGCATGAAGGTCGAGACCGATCCAGCTAACCCCACACATGTGGTTACGGTTCGCGGGCTTGGCTATCGCTTGCAATCGTGACCGATATCTTCTCTGACGAATCCAACACCCGGTACCGCCTTAACCGCACGCGCAAACTTATTCGAACTTTGGTACATCGATTACGGCCGCGAAGAATTGGCTTGCGAAATCGAATATTACTGATCTTCGTTATTGGGGCACTATTGCTCTCTAGCGTTCTTGCAATAGTGACATATTCATTTACACGATCAAATCTTGTTGAACAGCGTGTATCAACGGAGACCAACCAAGCCGTCACGAACGCTCGGCGAACTCAAAATGATCTCATTCGATCATCCACTGAAGTTTTACTTGCACTTGATCAGGGAGGGATCGCCCATCGAATGATCTACTTTGATAACACGTGGACAAGTAGTAGCCCACTGTTTTCCCCTCAGATGATTCCTCCGGCTCTCTTGCAGCGAGTGCAACGCGATCAAAAAGCAGCAACCATGATCGTGGACAGCCTGAAAGGTCAGGCACTCGTTGTTGGAATTCCACTTCCTCGTATTAACGCAATGTATTTCGAATATGACAACTTGCGAGAAGTACGTGATGCATTGCAAAGTGTTCGATTGGCACTTGCACTTGCAGCAATTACCACCACATTCGTAGGTATTGCCCTTGGCGTGTTTGCTTCCCGACGCGCGGTGCGACCTCTAGCTAATGCCGCACAAGCGGCACGCGCGATAGCCGATGGAAGACTAGAAACTCGTCTTGAGCCTACGGATGACCCAGATATGCAGGCTCTCACTTCGGCATTCAACGACATGGTGACAACCCTGCAAGAACGGGTTGAACGCGACGCTCGCTTCACTTCAGATGTCAGCCACGAATTGCGAAGTCCTCTCATGACGCTGGCCGCGTCTGTACAGGTACTTGAATCCCGACGTGACGATCTTCCAGAACGGTCACAGGCTGCACTCGACTTACTGTCGAGCGATGTTGCCCGATTCCAGGGCCTTGTTGAGGATTTGCTTGAAATTTCGCGGTTTGATGCAGGTGCTATTCGACTCGTGCTCGAGCCCCTATCACTCTTTGAATTCATCAAGCAAGCGGTTTCGGTTAGCAGCCTTCCTCGGACCGAAATTCGCTGCGATGATGTAGCGGCCCTTGTTGCCATTCGTGGAGATAAGCGACGGTTAGCACGCGTCATCGCAAACCTCATTGACAATGCACGAATTCACAGTAGCGGTAAACCAAAAATTGTCATTCAACTTGCCGACGAAGAGCCACCGACAACCAACGTGTGGATCATTGTTGAAGATGACGGCGACGGCTTAATTGAAGGAGAGTTCAATAAAATTTTTGAGCGCTTCTCGCGTGGTGGTGCTGCCGGAAGACGTGCCGGAACTGAAGGTGCTGGCCTAGGGCTTGCTTTGGCCCGGGAACACGTGACACTGCATCGTGGCAGAATTTGGGCAGAGAACCGCGCAGATGGAATTCGAGGCGCGCGTTTTATTGTTGAATTACCAATCGACACCGCATATATGATCGACGAGCACGCTAATGATGAGCACCCACATGAGTAATACTTCGCTTCGCTTGCGAACCATGCTGCTCGCTGCATTGATCATTGCATTTCCCCTTCTTGGCTCGTGTGGCATTCCGACCGATGACCGACCTCGTGATATTGACCCATCGCAGCAGAGCAACTTGAATAAGCCATGAGCACATCTGCTGTCGTCATTGCGATTGATGCAGGAACAACCGGAATCCGATCACGTGCTGTATTCGCAGATGGCAGGCCATCGGTTTCGGCATATCAAGAATTCACTCAGTACTTTCCTACTCCGGGCTGGGTGGAACACGACGCAAACGAAATTTGGAATGCTGTACACGAAACGTTAAGCACCGTCATTGCCCAAGTCAATCTGCCAATTTCTGCCATTGGTATCACCAATCAACGTGAAACTGTTGTCGCATGGGACAAGCTGACAGGTAAGCCGTACGGCAAAGCGATCGTATGGCAAGACCGACGTACCGCAGATCGCTGTGCCGAACTTGCTTCAGAGCTTCCACTCGTGCGGACAAAATCTGGTCTCGTTCTCGATCCGTACTTTTCTGGCTCAAAAATGGAATGGCTGTTGGTACATGGCAACGTACCTGTCACTTCGAACCTTGCACTCGGCACCATTGACAGCTGGATCGTCTGGAATCTCACGCAGGGTGCTTCGTTTGTTACCGACGCTTCAAATGCAAGCCGCACCATGCTGTTCGATATCACCACAATGCAATGGAGCACAGAACTCTGTTCATTGTTTGGTGTTCCGATGCATGCATTACCTACAGTTGTTCCATCAAGTGGCCGCGCAGGTGTAACCACCGCGACTGCTGGTATTCCTGCTGGAATTCCTATTTCAGGAATTGCAGGCGACCAACAGGCCGCTTTATTTGGCCAGGCATGCTTCCAAACAGGAAGCAGCAAGAACACCTATGGCACGGGGAGTTTCGTGCTCATGAACGTAGGCACCACTTGCCCTCCGCCCACAGAAGGAATGCTCACCACCGTTGCTTGGGATTTGGGCACTGGCGAAACCACATACGCACTTGAAGGCGCAATCTTTGTGACTGGTAGCGCTATTCAATGGCTTCGTGATGGCATCAACATCATTGATCACGCTTCACAAATTGGTCCACTTGCAGAATCCGTACCAAACTCTGGCGGAGTTGTGGTTGTTCCAGCATTCACCGGACTGGGAAGCCCGTGGTGGGACCCATACGCCCGTGGCGCAATTCTTGGCATTACGCGTGGAACGACGAGTGCACACATTGCACGCGCTGTTGTTGAATCGATTGCATATCAAACACGTGATGTCGTGGATGCCATGTCCAGTGCTGCTGGCGTATCTGTTACCGATATGCGGGTCGATGGTGGTGCGGCAGTGATGAACATTCTGTTGCAACTGCAAGCCAATCAACTTGGAGTCAACGTGCTTCGTCCACGCGAATTGGAAACCACGGCGATGGGTGCTGCATATCTTGCAGGACTTGCTGAAGGAGTGTGGCCGTCTCTGCAGTCAGTTACCGATGCATGGCAACTTGATCAGCAGTTTGCACCTGCCCTTTGCGGATCTGAGTCAAACGATTACGAGCTGTGGAAGCGCGCTGTGAGCCGTTCGCTGCAGTGGGCTCGCGACTAACTCGATTCGCTCAGCGTTTCAAGCAACATTTCACTCACCCGATTGGCAACCATCACCACAGGTAAGTGCGTGTTTGCACGTGGCAAGGTTGGCAAAATCGACGCGTCGCACAGCCACAAGTTTTGACACTCAATTACTTCTGCTCGTGCGTTGACTACGGCCATGTCGTCGCTACTGTTACCCATTGCGCACGAACATGCAGCATGTGAATAAGCGCCGACTTGCCGCAACACCCAATTATCAATTTCGTTGTCTGTTGCATCGCTTAACCACTGCGCAGGTGTTCCATCGGTGTCGCTCAATACTGCACCCGCAATTCGGCTCACTGAATTGGAACTTGCCAATTTGTATGTAAACCGCGCAGCGTCGCGCATGGCTTCTCGGTCGCGCTCATCGCTGAGTTGGTTGAACATCGCGACCCCAGTGCCAGATGCCAAGTCGTACTTCACTTCGCCACGTGAATACACGCGCATCACACCCGCAATTAATGCTCCGAACATTCCTGACTCGTCTGTTTCATTCAACGACAACACATGAATATCTGCATTGCCCTTCTGAGACGAAGTTCGAACGTTTGCGCCAATTCGTATTGCCGACTGCTGTTGTTGCCGCAATGCCATAGTCATTGCAAATGATGGGTGGTCTTGAAGACCAACACCAATACCTGGTCGATCAATGCCGCTGCGGCGCAGCAGTACCGGCGTTGCGAGAGCGCCCGCACACACCACGACACCTCGCGCTTCTATGTACTCCCCGCCTGCAAGTCGCACACCAACAGCACGCGCTGCCTCCATAACTACAGAGTCGACGACTGCATTAACACGAACCGACATATTGGTTTGATTTCCCAGTGGCGCTAAATAAGTTTCCAGCACGCTGTGACGCACACCATTTCTCATGGTGAGAGAGCAGAAGCCTGCTCCCTGATTGCTGTACGAATCACGTGCCACGTGTTCACCTCGCGGAATTCCTGCAGCAACCGCAGCCTCAACAAGCGCTACATCAACTTGACCCGCTTCGCTTGGTTGAACTGCGTGCAAGATATCGGGCATCGCAGCAAACGTTTTGCGCGCGGCATCCCAGTTCCAACCAGTACATCGAAAGTCACGCTCCCATTCGTAGTCATCGTGCATTCCCGTCATGCCAACCATGTAATTGCGCAACGAACTTCCACCAAGCGCACTACGCGACTCCAGTAACAACACTGAAATTGAAGGATCCGCGGCCAATCGGGACGCCACAACCACTCCACCCGAACCTGCACCCACCACCACTATTGGTAGTTGGTTACGTGCCGACATTGCGCTTACGAGTTGTTGGTTGCCAAAGGCAAACCATGCAGGTGAGCATGGTCGTTATATCGAATCAGTGCAAAATGTCCTGCACGAACCTCTACCAATTCGGTGATTGAGCAATTCTTGGTGTGCACCTCAAATGCGCCAGTGGCTGGTGTTTGCATGGTCAGTCTCAATACAGCATCAACCACGCCACCATGACATGCGACCAGCACTGACTTACCGGGATACTTGCGCAACAGAGTTGACAACGAACCCGACACTCGTGAATGAAACTGGGCAATGGTCTCTCCGCCCGGGAAGAACTCTGCATGCGGATCTGCGCTCCAGTCGGGCGGACCATGACGACGTACGAATTCATCAAAGGTCAATCCGTCACATTCTGGACCTGGATCATGCTCACCGAAACCTGTGTCGATGTTGATGGGAAGGCTAGACAGCGCAGGAGCAATGATCTCAGCTGTCTCACGTGCGCGTGGAAAACCACTTGACATCAAAACATCAATCGAAAGTTCTTGTGTATGTGCCAGTCGATCACGCAGTCGTGCTGCTTGTAGTTTTCCCAATTCGGAAAGTCCATTACATGTGCGCGGTCCGCCAAGAATTCGATTGACCGTTACGTTCGACTCGCCGTGCCGCACCAGCACGATGCGGGTTTTACTCATACCAATTTTTCGACAAAGCCTTCAAGCTGTCGAAGATTGCGACACTCGTAGACGCCATCGGTGAAGCTGCCGTACTCACCCACTACCGAGTCACCAGTGTTCCAGTAACTCTTTGGTTCAGGATTCAGCCAGTACACGTGGCGTCCACGCTTTTGCATTTCTTTCACCACCCACGAACCAGTTGCGTGGTAGTTGTTCCGCGCATCACCCAGCAACAAAATCGTGGTCTTCGAATTGATGTCTTTGCCGTAACGCTCCCAGAACACCTCGAAGGCGTGACCGTAGTCGGAGTGTCCATCCACCCACACCACATCGGCTTCGGTGTTCACGCGATGAATTGCGTCAGAAATGTCTTCAGTATTTTTGAAGTAGCTCGTCACTTCATCAATTCCGTCGATGAATACGAACGAACGCACCTTTGAGAACTGTCCTTGAATGGCGTACACCAACATGAGTGTGAAGCGTGCAAATGCAGCGACGCTTCCCGAAATGTCTGCAACTACCATCAACTCAGGTTTCGCTGGACGTGGGTACTTAAACTTCGGATCTGCAGGAACTCCGCCATAGCTGAGGGAGTGACGAACTGTATTACGAAAATCAAGTGGACCTTTGCGTCCATGGCGGCGTTTACGGGCAAGTCGTGCAGCAAGCTTGCGCGTAAGTGGTTGCAGCGCCTTCTTTAGGCTTTGCATCTCGTCGCGGCTTGCGTGCATGAATTCGACATCTTCAGGCAATGGTTTGCGCAGTGTTTTTGCCATTGCTTCTGCGCCTCTGTCAGCAACAAGCTTGCGACGAATTTCTGCCTCTACTTCTTGCTTGAACTGCTCAATGCGACTTTCAAATTCATCTTTTTCGAGACGCAGCTCAAGATTGGTTAACTCTTCTGCAGCCTGTTGCTTATTCGCTTCCATCAACTTGTCAAGCATGTTGTCAAGGTCGAGGTTGCGCAGTGTGCGGTACAAGTAATAGGTGCCACCAACCGGACGACCGGGCTCCATACCGGCAAAACGTTGCACCGATTGCTTGGCCAATGCCTTCATCATCGCCTGATCGCCGTTCATCAACGCGTTCATCAACATTTGAGCAATTTCTTCGGGAGTAAGGCCGTCCATGCTCCCGCCGCTTTGGCCTTTGCCTTCGCCTTGCATCTGCAGGTCCTGCTGCTCGCGCCACAACTCGTCGTTTTCTTTACCGTCCTGCATAATGCTGTATTCAGGACCGCGCAGCGAAAAGTACACCTCAAAAATGGTTTCAAACGCGCGCCAATGGTTCTGGCTCTTCACCAACGTTGCGGCTAATGCGTATTTAAATGCGTCACGATCTTCTAGCGGAATTTCTTTGACCGCTTCCATCGCATCCAAGTTTTCGGTGAGGCTTACTGGCAAACCTGCATTGCGAAGTTCGACAATAAAGCCCGACATCAAGTCGAGAACTGGCATCTCATCAACTCACTTGTCAACCGACAGTTCCTTCGCCGCTTTGGCAATGTCCGTCTGGTACTTGAGAAGAATGTGCAATGTGTCTTTTGCTTCTTGAGCATCGATGTGATCGATGCCGAGCAAGATCAAGGTGCGTGCCCAGTCAAGTGTTTCACTCACTGAAGGCGCCTTCTTTAAATCGAGCTGACGGATACTGCGAACGATGCGGGCAATTTGGTCGGCGAGGTTCTCGGTAATTCCTTCAACCTTGGTAAGTACAATCTCTTTTTCACGGTCCATGTCTGGGTAGTCAATGTGCAAGAACAGACAACGGCGCTTCAACGCTTCAGACAATTCACGTGTGTTGTTTGAGGTGAGGAACACCATTGGAATTTGCTTTGCCGTAATGGTTCCAAGCTCTGGAATTGATACTTGATACTCAGACAAAATTTCGAGCAACAGTGCTTCAGTTTCAATTTCCACACGGTCTACTTCGTCTATCAACAACACCACTGGGTCGGTGCTGCTAATTGCTTCAAGCAATGGACGAGTAAGCAAGAACTCATCGCTGAAAATGTCGTCATGGACTTCGCTCCATGAATCGCTTGACTTGTCAGCCTGAATGCGCAACAACTGCTTCTTGTAGTTCCACTCGTACAACGCCTTCGACTCATCGAGACCCTCGTAGCACTGCAAGCGAATCAAGCGAGCGTTCAGCATTTCAGACACGCTCTTTGCCAACTGGGTTTTACCCGTACCGGCTGGTCCTTCAACAAGGATTGGCTTGCCTAAACGCTGGGCCAAATAGACCACGCTGGCAATTCCGTCATCGGCCAAGTAGTTGACCTTCTTTAATCCGTCGCGGACTTCTTGCACTGATTCAAAGCTCTTGCCCATCCGAGCAACCCTAGCGTTTAGGGCCCTTACGCCTACGATGGAGATGCTCATGACCGGTCTTGCTCGATCGAACCTTGTAGTTGCCTCGGGAACAGCAGTTTCCCGTCTTACAGGTCTCATCCGAATTGTCATTTTCGGCATCATCGTTGGACAAACGTCACTCGCTGATGCCTTCGATAGCGCGAACAACTCTCCAAATGCCATCTACGAGCTACTGATCGGTGGCGTACTTTCGGCAAGCCTTGTTGCATTGTTTGCCCAATTTGTCGAGCGCGATGACTTCGAATTCAATGGCGTCAAAAGCCAAGATGCAATCATCAGCGTCTCAGCCATTGTCTTAATCGCAGTTACTGCACTTGCCATTTTGTTTGCTCCAGCAATTTTCCACATCTTCTCACTACGCCCTGCAGACGGCGTTGATGTCGAGGTGTTCCGCAGTGTCGGCACTTCACTCACTCGTATTTTCTTAGTGCAGATTTTCTTCTACGGTTTAAGCGCAGTCACCTCAGCGCTACTCAATGCTCGTAAATTGTTTTTTGCTGCAGCATGGTCGCCGGCACTCGCCAACATCGTAACCATCGGAATCTTTTGTCTCCTGCCGCTCACAAATTCTGGCGACAACCCGTCCATCGATTCGGTACAAAACGATCAGGCTGCAATCTGGGTTCTCGGTCTTGGCACCACTCTTGGCATAGCCGTGATGGCCTTTGTTCAAGGCGCAGCGGTGCTTCGGCACGGCATGAGATTTACGTTTGCCCCGCAGTTCACACACCCAGCCGTGAAAAAACTTGTCCAACTTTCACTTTGGACACTTGGCTATGTTGCCGCCAATCAAATTGCGCTGGTAGTCATAAAAAACCTTGCATCGCCGGGCAGTGGTGGTGTGGATGCTTATTCCAAAGCGTTCGTATTACTGCAACTGCCACACGGTCTGCTCGCGGTTTCCATCGCCACTACTTTCGTTCCCGACCTTGCTCGAATGTTCCACCGAGGAGACCACCAACAGTTTTCACAATCCATGGCGTCTGGTATCCGACTTACCGCGCTACTTACAATTCCGGCGTCGTGCGCACTGTGGGTCATGTCGAAGCCCATCATCGGATTGCTCTTTCAGCATGGCAACTTCTCGGCAGCAGCAACGGAAAACACGGCACGCGCGCTTTCAGGTCTTGCAATCGGGCTGGCCGGGTTTTCGATTTACCTGTTTGTGCTTCGCGGCTTTTATGCGCGAAATGACACACGAACACCGTTCTTCATCAACGTTGGCGAAAATGCCATCAACATCGTGCTGGCAATTGTGCTGGTGGATAGGCACGGAGTGTTTGGATTGGGTCTGGCTTTCTCTATCGCCTATCTCGTGTCTGCACTTATTGCTCTACTCGTGCTAGAGAGCACTGAAGTTGACATCAAGCTGTCTGAACTGGCATTCAACATTGCGCGCATTGCTTTGGCCGCAGGGGCCATGACATGTGCAGTGTGGTTTACTAGCCAGTACATCGGTAGCGACGCCGGACTTGGTGCACTTACCCGCGTAATCTCAGGCACATTGATTGGCGTTGCAACGTATGGTGTTGCACTCAGCACACTTGGCGAGAAGACAATGCGCGATTACTTGTCGAGCAAGATAACTAAATCGTCGCGATGAACGAGTTCTGGGTCTACCCCTTCAGGTAGATCACTACTTTGCAAACCAGCTGCCGCTCCAGCCTGCACCGCGTCGATTCCCACCATGCCACGAGCGAATGAAACGCCACGAACATCGACAATCTCTACTGTGTCGCCTGCAGTAAAGTCACCACTCACCTCCACAACTCCAGCATGCAGCAGCGAAGTATTACGCGTAATCAGCGCATTTTTTGCACCTTCGTCAACGACTACAGAACCAACGTGCTGAGCAGCAAAAGCAATCCACAGTTTTCGCGCAGAGAGGTTTCGGTTGTGTGGCAAAAACTGTGTTCCAACACCAGCCTTTTGGTCAATGGCATCCTGCAATACATTGGCCCTACTTGCGCTGGCAATCACCGTGCGCACACCGGACCACGAGGCAATCCGTGCGGCGGAGAGCTTTGATGCCATTCCACCACTTCCGCGCGATGTTCCTGCAGTACCTGCATGCACCGACAACAGCGGATCGTCTGCTCCGACTTGCTCAACAAGTGTTGCCGAAGCATCGGTGCGTGGGTCTGCTGTGTACAAACCACCAATGTCGGTAAGCAATATCAGCGCATCGGCGCCAACACTGTGCGCAACAAGCGCTGCGATCCGGTCATTGTCTCCGAAGCGAATCTCATCGCTCGCAATCGCGTCATTTTCGTTAATTATCGGCACGCACCCAAGTTCAAGTAATCGGCCAAGGGTTTGACGTGCATGCAGGTACTGCGTGCGGTCAATAAAGTCGTTTGGCACCAACAACACCTGCGCGCCAATGAGCCCGCGCGCTGACAAAAACTCGTTGTACCGATTCATCAGTTGACTCTGACCTACTGCTGCAAGCGCTTGCAACGTTTGGGTATCGGTTGGGCGCTGACTCATTCCGAGGGCTGCAACGCCGCCAGCAACTGCGCCTGAGGTCACTACCAGCACCTCATGTGACTGTTCACGCAACTGCGCAACTTGATTGCACAGGGTTTCAATTGCGTGGCTGTTGATTGCGCCGTGCTCGTCGGTTACCGACGATGTTCCAATTTTGACAACGATTCGCATCATTAACTCTCTGGTGTGTATTCGAAACTAAACGTGCCAATGTGTACAACGGTTCCTTCAATAGCGCCAGCACGCGCAAGCAAACGGTGCACGCCCAGGCTCTTCAATCGCTCATCAATGTAATTCATTGCATCGGGAGTTGTGACGTCGTTTAACGCAACAGCGCGCTCTACTTCGCGACCATGAATACGGAATTCCAATTCGCCGAGCTTTTCAATGCGTGATCCCTCGGCTTTTGGCTTAATCACGACCGCGCCTTGCTTAGGTGGCTCCAGCGTGCGCGCGTGCTTCACCAAGTCAGCGAGATCGCCCAACACTTTGCGAACACCGTCACGAGTTACCGCAGACATTTTTGAGCCCTTCCACGCATCTAACGTGGAAGCCTCTGCCGCATCGGTCTTCGTAGCAACCACCAACCGCGGACGCTCGAGGAGGTCTGGTCGATACTCACCCAACTCGTGCAACAAAATTCGTTCTTGCTCTAGTGCAGGCATGCCATCCATTGGTGCGAGGTCGACGAGTACACACAACACACGTGCGCGCTCAATGTGTCGGAGAAATTGATGACCAAGACCTTTACCTTGACTCGCTCCTTCAATAATTCCTGGAATGTCGGCAATGATGAATTCGGTTTCAGCATCCAGGCGAACGACGCCAAGGTGGGGTTCAAGTGTGGTGAACGGATAGTTCGCGATTTTTGGCTTTGCAGCCGACACCGAACTGATGAACGTGCTCTTTCCCGCATTTGGAAAACCAACCAACGCAACATCGGCCATCAGTTTCAATTCAAGTTTCAACCAACGGTCGATTCCGTGCTCACCTTGCTCGGCAAACTTTGGTGCGCGTCGACGGTTTGACAAGAAACGCGCGTTACCGCGACCGCCCTGTCCGCCACGCGATGCGCACCACTTTGAACCGTGCACTGGCAAGTCGGCCAGAATCTCACCGGTATACAGATCCTTCACCACGGTTCCCTCAGGAACATTCACAATGAGGTCTGCTCCACGGCGACCGTGTAAATCCTTGCCCATGCCGTTCACGCCATCTCCAGCCCTCCGGTGTGGGTGATCGCGAAACGCCAACAGCGAAGCAACGTTGTGATCGGCCACTAGCCACACGGACCCGCCGTCGCCACCGTCGCCACCGTTAGGACCACCAAAAGCAACAGGTCCTTCTCGACGGAAACTAACGCAACCAAAGCCGCCGTCGCCACCGCGAACGTTGAGTTGGGCTTCATCGACAAATGCACTCATAGGGGGTTTCTAGGCTACTGCTGCTACACCCCGTATCTATCGTGGTGGTAGATCATGAGTGACATATCGTGAATGCAGTGAATACACCAGCCGATAGCCCCGCCGAAAGTGTTGACCCGCGCGAATCTCACAGCAGAGCTATTGCCTGGGCCAAGACCATGCATGGTTTCGATAGCGACGGCATTCGCTTTGCCCATGCCGATTCGTGGGCTGGCGCAGGCAGCACCCACATTGTCGACCGTCGAGAGCGCGAAGCACGCGAACACGATCTTCTCGCTCCACTTGCGACACGTTCATTTGGTGCTGGTAACCGTGCAATAGCCGAAGAAGAAGACCAATTTCGTACATGTTTCGAACGCGATCGTGATCGTATTCTTCATGCATCTGCATTTCGCCGACTTGCTGGAAAAACTCAAGTGTTCGTATTCCCGCAAGACCACCAACGCACTCGCCTCACGCATGCACTCGAAGTTGCCCAAGTTGCAACTGCAGTTTCGCGTGCACTCGGACTCAACGTTGCACTGACCGAAGCCATCGCGCTCGGCCACGACTGTGGTCACGGCCCAGGTGGTCACGCCAGCGAAGATGCACTCAGCCCGTTCATTCCCGAAGGTTTCGATCATGCAGTATGGGGCGCCGACGTCACGTTGGTGCCTCTTAACTTGTGCACCGAGACGCTCGACGGAATTCGCAATCACTCGTGGTCACGTCCTGCACCGCAAACACCAGAAGGCGAAGTGGTGTCGTGGGCAGACCGCATTGCTTATGTCTGTCACGACTTTGAAGATGCGGTTGCAACAGGAATTGTTTCGCCGAGTCAGTTGCCCGACATCGTGCGCACATACTGCGGCGAAACGCGCTCAAGCCAACTGCGCGCATTCATCTCTTCCATGATTGGTGCAAGTTTGCACAATGGCCGCGTTGGCATGAAGTCAAACGAAGCGGATGCGCTTGCAGCATTTCGCAAGTTCAATTACGACAACATTTATATGCGTGAGGCTTCGCGCAATCAAGCCAAGACGGTGATCGATCTTTTGCGCGCTCTAGTTGAGCATTACGTTGCGCATCCACACCTCATGGCAATCCAGCCACACCAAGAAATCTCGCCATCACATAGCGAGCAAGCGTTGCGCGATGCAGTTGCCTACGTAGGCGGAATGACCGATCGATTCGCATGCCGACAAGGCGCTGCCCTACTTGGTTGGGAACAGAGCAGACTCCCGCAGGGAATCGATACGCACTAAAACGCGAGAAGCGTTAGGCAGTTGGAAGAACGTCAACAACCTTGCGGCCACGGCGTTCGCCAAACTTCACGCTGCCGTGTGCAAGAGCGAACAAGGTGTCGTCTTTGCCAATGCCAACGTTTTTGCCAGGGTGCACTTTGGTGCCACGCTGACGAATGAGAATTGTTCCAGCGGTGATCTTGGTGCCGTCAAACACTTTGACACCGAGTCGTTGTGCGTTTGAATCGCGACCGTTACGTGTAGAAC
>BJFW01000004.1:0-1950 GCA_014190095.1 Actinomycetes bacterium
ATGTGGCACATGGCCCAACACCCAGAGCATCGCAAGCAATTGCGTGAAAACGATGACCTGTGGCCAACAGCCATTGAAGAACTGTTGCGCGTGTATGCGCCAGTAACGATGGCTCGAATTGTTGATCGCGACATTGAGTTTCAAGGTTGTCCAATGAAGGCAGGTGACAGAGTGCTCATGGCATTCCCAGCAGCCAACCGCGACCCACGACAGTTTGAAAATCCAGACGAAGTGATTCTGGATCGTGAACATAATCGCCACGTAGCGTTTGGCTCAGGTATTCACCGTTGCGCAGGTAGCAACCTGGCTCGTTTGGAAGTGCGTGTTGCACTACAAACGTGGCTCGAGAGAATTCCTGAGTTTGAGCTTGTAGACCCAGCAACCGTTACATGGGCCGGTGGTCAAGTGCACGGCCCACGCAGTTGCATGGTGAAGTTCTAGTTTTCACACACCGCTTTTACTTGTTGCCTCTTCGGAGTGCACTACATGGTGACCTTCAACATCAATCTTTGGAAGCACGCGATTAATCCAGGCTGGTAGCCACCAGTTGCGATCGCCAAGGAGTTCCATGGTTGCTGGCACCAGCACCATTCGAACCAATGTGGCATCGATAAACACTGCGAGTGCAAGTCCGAGCCCGAAGAGTTTGAGTTGACGGTCGTGTCCAAGCACGAACGCAGCAAATACACACACCATGATGAGTGCAGCCGCTGTAATTACACGTGCTGTTGCGGTGAGTCCATCGGCTACTGCTGACGCATTGTCGCCAGTGCGGTCGTATTCCTCTTTCACTCGCGACAGCAAGAACACCTCGTAGTCCATCGACAATCCGAACACGATGGCAAACAACATCATCGGAGCCCAACTTTCAATTGGGCCTGCTTTTCCAACTCCGATGAGGTTCATTCCCCATCCCCATTGGAAGATGGCAACAATGACACCGTATGCAGCGCCAATGGACAGCAAGTTCATGATCACGGCCTTCAGTGGAACAAGCAAGCTGCGGAATACTGCCATAAGTAGCAAGAACGACAGTGACAGCACCCCAATAAACAAGTACGGCATACGACTGCCAATTGATTCGGCAAAGTCGACTCCGGCTGCAGTGAAGCCACCGACCTTTGCATCAACTCCAGTTTGCGGAATGACCGTTGATCTCAATTCGTGAATCAGCTCTTCGGTCTTGATGTCTTGCGGTGAAGTAGTGGGGTAGGCCATGACGAGTGACAGGCTTCCGTCTTGCGATGCCGGCATGCCCTGCGCGTACGCAATGCCATCGGTGTTGTTAAGCGTGTCAACAAAGCCTTGCAATGCTTCGGGTGACTTGGCTGTTTCGCCTTGCACAGTAATGAAGAGTGGACCATTAAACCCGGGTCCGAACCCTTGAGCCAACATGTCGTACGCGCGGCGCACGGTTGTGGACTCAGGCGCATTTCCGTTGTCGCCAAAACCTAAACGCAGAGAAATGAGCGGCGACGAGAGAATGAGCAACACAGCCGATGCACCAAGCGCTGCAGTCCATGGGCGACGTTGAATAAAGCGACTCCAGCGATACCAAAACGTGAGCTCTTTTGCTTTTTGTGCGCGGTGTGGGAGATGACGACGCATTGGCTTGATGAAGAAACTCACAGCAGTAGTGATGACAGCTGCGCCAACACCGATGAGCAAGAACACCAACGTTTCGGTGATGACCGCAATGAGTGCGCCAAGGATGAATAAGCCAAGTGAGGCAATCGCCGACCACGTGGTGACTCCAATTTTGTGCTTCACCATGGCAAGCAGAGATGGCAGCAGTGTTACCGATGCAAGCATCATCACGAGAACACCAATTACTGCACCAACTGCAAGTCCGCGAGCGAACGCAAGGCCCATCACGAATAGGCCGAGAAGTGAGATGATGACGGTGATTCCAGCAAAGATCACTGCACGCCCAGATGTATCAACTGCATC
>BJFW01000004.1:2479-10535 GCA_014190095.1 Actinomycetes bacterium
GAAGCAATAACGTCATCCGAGTTCACTCCATTTGGAGACGAAAACACAATTTCACCAGAGAAGCCTGCTCTATTCGGGCTATTTGATTCGAGCAGTTTCTGAACGTCATTTGCTTCGCTTTGTGGCAACTCAAATTGGGTACTGAAGTTGCTTCCCAGTTTTCCTGAGAGCATGCCAACGATGACCAGGACCGGGATCCAAATTCCGAACACCATGATTCGGCGATGGCGAACACTAAAACGAGCAATAGCAGCGAGCATGAGGGGGTCTTTCTTGTGTGGGCTGAACTAATCAGCTACGCCATAATACTCCAGGCGGCCATTCGCCGATCCCTCCATCTTCCATGAGCATGCCGGTGAGTTCGCGATTGGTGTGACGCGAGCGCCACACCAACATGTCTTGCACCATGGGAAGTACGCGAGATGGATCTGTGATTAAGGTGCGCCATGTTGGGTCTGCAGCGAGATCGAATGCCAGCCATTTGCCGTCGCCAAATTGAACATATGCCTTGTCGTTGTATCGGCGCACAGCAAGGTGTTGTTTTTCTCGTCGTTGATCCCACGGCCAATCGCGTTCACCCATGCGAATGAAATAGTGACGCCAGTCATATTCGTACGATGCCGCATCTCGCCATTGTGGAAGTGGTTCACCTCGGAGAAATGGTGTGAGCGGTAAGCCATCGCATTGTTTTGGTACAGGTTGACCAAGTGCTTCGGCAATGGTGGGAACAATGTCGACATTCTCGGTGAATTCTGCAACTTCAGTTCCATGTTGAGAAGTGTGGAGAGGGTCGCGAACAATTCCCAAAATGTGATAGCTCTGATCAAAGAAACCAAGTTTTTCTTTCAGACCATGATCGCCTAATTGCTCACCATGATCTGCAGTCACCATGATGATGGTGTTTTCCCACATGCCAAGTTCGACAAGCGTGTCCCACACGCGACCCAACTGTTCGTCAACATCGCCGATCATGCCGTAATACTGCGCAATCATGTGTCGAACTTCTGCTTCTTCAGTTGGTGCACCAGCACCTGGAATCTGCATTGCAAAATCGTGGAATGGGTGGCGCTCATCTGATGGGGCAATTGGCATCGGCACATCTGCTGGGTCGTACGCGGTAGACCATTTTCCTGCGGCGGAATAAGGAGGATGTGGGCGAAGGTAACTTGCGTGTGCAAACCAGGGCCTGTCTTGCTCGCGTAACCATGCAAGAAAGTGATCGGTGAGAAATGCAGATATTCCAAATTCTGCAGGCCGCGATGGTTCGCTCAGTAGTGCTTGTTGTGCATTCATCGGCACATCAAACCCGTTTGCGCGCAAATGTTCAATCCACAATGTGTGTGGTTCGGGAATAAACAGCTTGCAATCAAAACCAGGAAGTACTTCTTCGTAGGTTTTCAGTCGTGAATCGTTTGGGTCTTCAACATCGCGCGGGTCAATTGCTTGGTCGGTATAACCAAACAACACTGGCGAATAACTGGCCCGCTTTGCAAGCAGTGCAACGTTGTCGAATTGGCCATTGAGTGGAGTGCCATTTGCAACAACTCGATGATTCATTTGATACATGCCCGTGTACAAGCTGGCGCGGCCAGGACTACATGGTGCACACTGGCTGAAGTGCTTGGTGAGGCGAACGCCTTGGCGCGCTAGTCGGTCAAGATTTGGAGTTCGAACAAGTGGATGACCTGCGATCGACAAGCAATCCGCACGGAATTGATCCAAAGTTATGAGCAAGACATTCGGCTTCATTGAATGTGAAGCGTAGTGTGATTGCTATGAATTCTGTTAAGTGCACCACTGTGATGGTGGATGGTGGCACTGGTGTGACCTTGCGAACAGTGCGCTGGGGCAGCCCTGCAGAAGAGTCTGCTGCCCCTTTGGTCTTGATTCATGGCTTGGCATCGAATGCAATGTTGTGGGAGGGAGCGGCGCTTGAGTTTGCCTCGCTTGGGCATGCTGTAGTTGCGGTTGATTTGCGTGGTCACGGATTGAGTGAAAAACCCGACAATGGATACGACATGCAGACGGTGACGAATGATGTGGCAGGTGTATTGCGGATGCTTGCAACTCAAGGTTATGAGCGACCTGTTGTTGCAGGTCAGTCTTGGGGTGGCAACATTGTCGTTGAACTAGCACACACTTTCCCTGAGCTTGTTCGTGGAGTTGTGGCAGTAGATGGTGGATTCTTAGAACTGCAGGAACATTTCCCTCAGTGGGAGGAATGCTCTGTCAAACTTCGACCGCCGAATTTGTTGGGTACTCCGGTGTCGCGTATGCGCGGATATATGGAAAGCGCACATCCCGATTGGCCGAAAACCGGCATTGACGGCAGCATGGCAAACTTCGAACACTTGCCAGACGGAACCATTCGCCCATGGCTTACATTGGAACGTCACCTCATGGTGCTGCGCGGCTTATGGGAGCATAAACCCACACATATATATAAGGACATTTCAGTACCGGTGATGTTTGTCCCTGCGGAGGGCCCAGGCGGTGTATTTTCGGATACAAAACGTGAGGCAGTAGAGCGCGCATTGCACCTTGTGCCCAAAGTGCGGGTTGAATGGTTTAGTCCTGCAGATCACGATTTGCATGCACAACACCCCGTGCGCTTTGCACAGGTTGTGCATGCCGCAACAACAGATGGGTTCTTTACATGACGCTTCCGCGGATATTGGTGATCATGGGCTCTGGTGAAACTGCGCCAACCATGGTGCCAACGCACCGCTTGATCTCACGGATGTTGCCTGACTCTGCTCGCGCGACGCTGCTCGACACGCCGTACGGATTTCAAGAAAACGCTCCAGAGTTGGCCTCAAAGGCAGTGGAGTATTTCAACACCAGTATCAATATGAAGTTAGATGTTGCTGGGCTCACTCAGTTGATTGATGCGGATGCATTAAATGTTGAGCGCGGCCTGCAGCTTGTTGCCAATGCTCATTATGTGTTTGCTGGCCCAGGGTCACCAACATATGCATTGCGTCAATGGCACGGTAGCCCACTTGCTGGATTGCTGGTGAAAAAATTGCGAGATGGTGGAGTAGTGACATTTGCGTCTGCTGCTGCACTAACTCTGGGAAGATTCACACTTCCTGTGTACGAAATTTACAAAGCAGGAGCAAACCCTTATTGGCTAGAAGGTTTGAACATTCTTGGAGAAATTGGCATAAACGCTGTGGTCATTCCGCACTACAACAATGCTGAAGGCGGTCATCACGACACCCGTTTTTGCTACATGGGTGAGCGACGCCTTTCGGTAATGGAAACTGAGTTACCAGACGATGTGTTTGTTCTCGGTGTAGATGAACACACCGGCCTGATGCTTGACTTCGATGCAAACACGGCGACAGTGGTGGGCAAAGGTGTGATCAGTATTCGCTTGCGCGGAGCGACAACTGAAATCGCTAGCAGTGAAGTGTTCTCCATTGATCGTTTGCGCAACCCATGGTCGGATGCAGTTGCGTCGGTGGTTGCTGCAACTGAACCAGTTGCCGCAGTAGTTGTTGAAACAGTAGACAGCAATCTGCGCCAAGCAACCGACCGACTGAACGTTGCGTTTCAAGCGGCGATTGATCATGCCGATGCAGATGCTGCAGCTCGTGCAGCACTCGAGTTAGATGATGCAATCACTGGATGGTCAGCAGACACGTTGCAAGGTGATGATGTTGATTATGCGCGCAGCGTGCTGCGCAGCATGGTGACGCGTCTCGCTGGTGCGGCCACAGCCGGGCTGCGTGACCCGCGTGAAGTAGTTGGGCCATTTGTGCAGATACTGCTCGACCTACGCGCACAGGTACGTGCCGATAAGCGCTTCGATCTTTCCGACATGATTCGCGATCGTTTTGCCGAGATCAATGTTGAGGTTCGAGATACCCCTCAAGGCGTTGAATGGGGCTTCCGCCAAGAGGGTTAGACCCACACATAACTTCACCCGTGAGGGTGTAGGAAAATTGTGGTCATTATCAAATACAGATGTGACTACAATTGAAGAATGAAGAAAATCGCTCAAACCCGTCAGGTTGAAGTCGGAATTCGTGACTTGAAGAGCCAATTAAGCAAGTACATCGATCGTGTCCAAAAGGGAGACGAAATCATCGTGACAGAACACGGAAAACCGGTTGCACGCATCAGCCCAGTCAGTGAATCAAAACTCATACTCGAACGTTTAATTGCCGAAGGTAAGGCGCGACCAGCTCTTACGAGACGTAAAAAACTTCCACCACCAATAGATCTTGGCTTCAGTCTCTCTGATGCAATAATCGAAGATCGCAGATAATGATCACCTATTTTGACTCATCTTCACTTGTCAAATTTGTCATTACTGAAGTCGGTTCTGAAGAAAATTTAAACATCTGGAATCTCAGTAGTGAGAAGGTGACCTCTCAATTGGCGCGAACTGAAATGTACTCAACGCTGATGAGAAGAGTGCGCGAAGGAAGCATGCCGGCAAGTGCTGTTCGGGGGCGTCTAGATGCAATGGACAAACTTTTTTCAGATGTGGTTCTCGTTGACATTTCTTCTGAGGTAATTGACGCATCCTGTGAGGTGGTGCAGGCATCGTCGCTAAAGAGCGCGGATGCGATTCATTTAGCAACTGCACTCATGGTGCGCGCCGATCTCTTCTCTAGTTCGGACAAAAGACTGTGTGCCGCAGCGTCTGAAAGTGGAATTGCAGTGACAGACCCCACCGAGGGTTAGATGGTGGTGGTGGTGAGATCGTCGCCCAACACGATTTCACCATCGAAATGCTTCGCAGCGAATGCGCGCCATTCATCTTCTTGGCCTGGCTGCATTGACGGAACGTAGTGCGTAAGGATTAGTTTTTTGATGCCGGCCTTAGTTGCTGTTTGTGCGGCCTGCTCAATAGTTGAGTGGTAGTCCAAAATGTCGAGGAAGCGCTTGTTGTTGACAAGCTTGACCAGATCTTCACGGATAACAGTTTGCACATAGGCATCGGCACCTGCACAAATTTCGTCCAGCGTGTCGCAAGGAATGCCATCGCCACCAAGTACAACCGACTTGCCGTTGTGTTCCAATCGGAATGCAACCGTTGGCTCAACTGGTTGGTGATGCGTGCGTGCGACTTTTACCTGCACATCGCCAATTGCAAACGTTGCACCTGGTTGCACTTCGGTAACTACGACTTTTGGCTTATAGGTAAGCGTGTCGGTGTGGTGGGCAAGACGGTACGAAATGTCTGGTGCAAGCATCATCAAAATTCCATCAACGACGGTTTGCGTTCCCGGAGGGCCGTACACCACAAGCGGAGTTTCCTGACCCGTCATTACCCAATGTGACGTGATGACGTCATTGAGATCGGTGATGTGATCGCTATGCAAGTGGGTAATGAGCACTGCGTTCAGCAACACGGGCAACGTGCCAGCCCCTGCGAGTCGCATGACCACTGCGCGTCCAGCGTCGACCAAGATGGTCTGTCCACCTGCACGAACCAATGTTGCTGGCCCGCCTCGACGTGGGTCGGGTAGCGGGCTTCCAGTACCGAGCAGTGTGATTTCCATGGTGGTTTCCTTTACAGAGGTGTAGAAGCGATGAATGAGTTGATGAGTGCAGCGACTTCTTCGCCCTTGTCTTCTTGCACGAAATGTCCACCACCTTCGATGGTGACGTGTGGTTGACCTTGTGCTCCAGGGATCAACGTCATGAATGGTTTTGCTCCACCCTTGGTGACTGGGTCTTTGTCGCCAAAGCAGCACAACACTGGTCGCTCAAACTTCTTCAGGATTTCCCATGCAGCAACATTGTCGTTGTGGGCAGGGTCGGCAACTGATGTTGGAACGAATGAAGGGAAAATTCGCGCGCCGGCCTTGTAGGTATCGTCGGGAAACGGAGCATCGTACGCAGCAATGGTTGCTTCGCTCAAATCTGTTGCGCTTCCACCATTGACAATTACGCCAATAGGGAACACTTTTGAATTCTGCGAGAAGTCGCGCCAAGCAATGAATGCATCGGTTGGTGGATGTTCGCCAGTTGGAAGACCGGTGTTGCTCACCACGATGCGCGAGAAACGCTCGGGTTCGGCTGCGACGAGGCGCAGTCCAACAAGCCCACCCCAGTCTTGGCCAAAGAACGTGGTCTTGCGAATGGACAAGTGATCAAAGAGCAACTCCGCCATCCATTGCACGTGGCGTGAGTACGAATAGTCGGTCATTTCAGTTGGTTTGTCTGATTTTCCAAAACCAACTAGGTCTGGGGCAATCACACGGTGGCCTGCTGCAACCAGAATGGGAATCATTTTTCGGTATAGGTACGACCACGATGGTTCGCCGTGCATGAGGAGCACAATGTCACCATCGCGCGGACCTTCATCGAGGTAATGAACACGGAGCTTTCCGCCGTCGAGATCATTGATCTCCACATAATTTGGAGCGAATGGATAATCGGCAAGATTGTCAAACCGACTGTCGGGTGTGCGTAGTGCTTTCATTGAAGTGCCTTTCGAATTGACTCGGTAAGTACTGACTTAATGGCCTGTACTGACATTTTTTGGTCTGAGCGCATCATGTCGTAGTACTCAAATGTGGTCAGTGAATCGATAATTGCCACTGCAACTTGCTGCTGCTGTTTGTCAAACACCGAAAGTTCCTCGGCAAAGTGTTTAATGATTTGAGTACGAAGTAATTTGCGTCCGACGACGAGTTGATTCTTAATGACTGGGTTCTTGAATGCAAACGACCGTGCTGCTGGAGCAATCTTTTCGTTCATGGTGTAAATGCGGACACGCTGATTGACAAAGTTTTCTATTTTCATGTCAAGTGAACCGACACCCGCATCATCAATGAGTGCATACTCAATTTCTTTTGAAAACGCCTGGTCACACACCGAGCGGTACAGGTCGTTAACGTCATCAAAGTATCGAAAGATTGATCGCTCCGAAAGTCCTGCTTTGCTCGCAATGAGCGCAGCACTGATTTCAGTCTCTCCATTTTCGATGAGGCTGAGTAGCGCGTCAACAATGTCTTGTCGATTGCGTTCGCGACGCAGACTTCTACCATCAACTGGGGACGCCGAAATGCTGCTCATGGGGTTATGAAGTAATTCCGTCAATTGATGCGGAAAGCGTCATTGCGTAACTCTCGCCAGATGAAAGTCCATTGATTGAGGCAACGAGCGCATCTGCTTCTTGTTCGGTTGCAACGTGAACAAATTGCACAGTGTCGTACTTGCGACCGTCTCCAATGATGGTGCCTTCGGCACGCATGCCAACTGAGTTTGGCAAGGAACTCAGAACTTGTTCGCGGTCTGATGCTTGGCGAACCACCATGACAATGTTGCGCAAGCCAAAATCTTGTGGTCGAGTTCGAGTGTCAAGGGCTTCATCCACCGGCCTGCAGCACACGATGGTGGTGCGCTTCATGCCAGCTGCCTTGTGTTCATGTTTTTCGGCGAAGTCTTTTCGCTGCTGCATGTCAATGAATGATTTGCGTGTTGCGTAGCGAACGATGGCAATGCGATCCCAGTCCTCATCGCCGATGTGATTCTTAGTTACGTCGGCAACGAAGACAATGTCTGCGCCAATTTTGTTCAAGATTGATGCCGGGTTGTACTTATCGTCAGCTTCGCGACCACTCACTTGTGGTGCATCGGAATTGCTGTACTGCGCGACTTCGTGGTATTTCATGAGGTTGACCATGAAGATTGGTCCGTCTTGTTCTGGGGGAGTCGTCGCGAGCTTCGCGGCGTAATCCAAGTCGATTCGGCCATATTTGTGCTTGAGATTTGGTGTTTTCTCTTCGGACATCGTTTCCCCCTTGATGTGTTTTGACAGACTCTATGACAAAACATAGAGTCTGTGCAAGGGGGCAAATCTCATGAGTCAATACGAGCCAGGCTTTACAGGCAAGATCGCCAACACCTATCAGGAGTCAACTCCGTCGTGGCCTGAGTTGCCAAAAGGCCTTGGTGGACCAAACGTGATCACCATCGTGTTCGACGACATGGGATTCGCACATCCCAGTTGTTTCGGAAGCGAAATTCCAACTCCCAACATTGACTCACTCGCTGCAACTGGGCTGAGATACACGGGTTTTCACACCAC
>BJFW01000004.1:11223-55017 GCA_014190095.1 Actinomycetes bacterium
GCGATGCTTGATCACACCGATGCGCAAATTGGCAGACTGCTTGCATTTTTAGAAGAGCGCGGAATGTCTGACAACACCATGATTGTGTTGCTCTCTGATAATGGTGCGAGCCGTGAAGGCGGACCACAAGGTGTAATGGATGAGTGGAGCTTCTTCAACAACGAATGGGAAAACGTTGACGAAATCGTTGCCAACCGACTGGACTACATCGGCACGAAGAAGGCGCACTCGAACTATCCGTGGGGCTGGTCGCAAGTCGGCAACACACCGAGTCGTTGGTACAAGTCGCAAACTTACGGTGGCGGAATTCGCGATTCTCTGATCATCAAGTGGCCAAAGGAAATTGCTGACCCTGGTGCAGTGCGCACTCAGTTCTGCCATATTTCTGATATTGCATCTACCGTGTACGAATCGCTCGGTGTTGAGCAGCCAAAGACATTGAATGGTCATGAACAAATGGCAATGCATGGCGAAAGCCTGCGCTACACATTTGGTGGACCGGTACAAGGAACGAAGCGCGGGCCACAGTATTTCGAGATGATGGGGCACCGTGCCATTTGGTCGGATGGCTATAAAGCAGTCACATTCCATGACCAAAACGTTCCGTACGAAAACGACACCTGGGGCTTGTACAACCTGAACGAAGACTTCTCAGAAATGCACGACCTGTCTTCAAAAGAACCTGAGCGTCTAAAGAAGATGATCGCGCTGTGGTGGGAAGAAGCAGAAAAGTACGGAGTGCTTCCACTTGATGACCGCGGCATTGAAATATTCGGCAGCAAGTCTCGTCCTGGTTCGCCGCACTACGGCAACACCTATACGTATTATCCGCCAATCGCCCATATTCCTTCCGATGCCTGCCCGATGTTGAGTGGTCGCGCGTGGACCTTTACGGCAGAGATTGAAGTGGGAAGCGCGCCGCTTGAAGGTGTCATTTATGCGCGCGGCGGCCACAACATTGGACATTCCATGTTCGTTCGCAACGGCGAACTGCACTTCTATTACAACGCACTTGGCAAGCATCAACGAGTCGGCGCGGCTATTACGTTGAAGCCAGGCAAGCACACACTTGCAGCGCGATTTGATCGCAACGGTGAAACCGGGACTATCACATTGATGGTTGATGGAAAAGATGTTGGAAGTGTGCACATTCCAAAAATCATGAGAATTTTGGGAAGCATGGGTATGGATTTGGGATGCGACCGCTTGTCGCCTGTGTGTCCTGACTATGTTGCGCCATTTCCATTTACGGGAAAGATTGAGAAAGCAACTTTTGAAATACGTAGTCGTCCAACAAAGATTGACGAGCAAGCAGAGATGCGTGCAGAAGCAGCAAAGGAATAGCAATGTCAAACGAACTCATCATTGATTCACTACAGCGCCGAATGAAGGCGTTGCATTCGTTGTATGACCAGGCACTCAGCACCATGACGCTTGATCATGTCAATCACTTTGAGCGTGAAGGTGTGTTGCCTATTGCATTCAGCCTGTTTCACATCACCAACATGATTGACTCGTCGTTCATGTTGATTACCGGGCAGATGCCGGTGTGGAATGAGGAATGGAATGCGCGAGTAATGCCAGCAATTGCTGACCACGGCAAACACAAGACTGTTGATGAAATGGTTGGTCAACGCATTGGTGACTACGAAGCCTTTCAGGAGTATTTGCAGATTGTGTTTAATCGCGTGCATGAGTGGCTTGCGCAGTTGCAACCTGAAGAATTGACACGGGTAGTTATTCCTCGTCCATTTCCTCCACAGATTGCAAGCACCTACAGCGCACGTGTTGCAGGAGAAGTGGGCATCACCGTGCTCGACGCAGTGGAATGTTGGATCTACCAACACGGACTTCGCCACATGGGCGAAATTGAATTTGCACGTGGCCTGGTTGGCCTTGGTGGAATGACTTCCTAATTCGTGGCTAGCCGCGTGGTCCGCGAATGAGCGCACCAGGCAATTCGCCAGTGAACGCATCGTTGTCCACTGTTTGCACACCGCTCACAAAGGTTTTCACGTAACCATTGGCGTGTTGCACCAGACGTCGGCCGTTTGCTGGCAAGTCGTATGCCATCTGTGGCATGTCAAAGCCAAGGTTTTCGAAGTCAACTATGTTGATGTCGGCTTTCATGCCTGGTTTCAGTAATCCGCGGTCCAACAGGCCATGCAGTTCGGCGGTGTGTCGTGTTTGGCGATACACAATGTGTTCGAGCGACAACTTTGGTCCTCGGGTGCGGTCGCGTGCCCAGTGCGTGAGCATGAATGTGGGCATTCCGCCATCACAAATTGCGCCGCAGTGCGCGCCAGCATCGCTGAGGCCATTGCGTGTTTGTGGATGTTGCATCATCTCGTACGTCATAGAGAGGTCGCCGTACATGTAGTTGAAGAACGGTGAATAGATCATGCCCTTGCCGCCGTTTGACAACATGTGGTCAACAATCAGTTTCATTGCAGGTACGCCAGTTGCCTTTGACTGTTCGCCAATGGACTGCGAAGGATGAGGCTCGTAATCGATGTTCCCACTGGTCACTGGGTACATGCGCTTCAGTGCCTTAGTAACCAAGCCTTCGTAGAAGCGATCTTGTGGAACCTCATCAACAAATCGCTGGCGACGCACTGGGTCATTCAAAGCCGCCACACGCTCCGCAAATGGCAAGTGCATCACTTCGTGATACGCAGGGTGGGCGAGCAGTGGGTGCACGCTTCCCTCAAGGCACATCAAAATGCCAATTGAGCGTCCAGCTGTTTGCGCAACAATCTTTTCTCCGGTTTCATGTGCCTTCGTAAGCAATGCCAATGTCTTGCGCCACACTTCGCTTCCGTCGTCGAGCTGGTTCACGTTCACGCTTACGGTTGCACCACTACGACGGGCGAGTTCTTGCATCCATGGCCATTCTTCAACCGGCACCTGTGAATGCTCTGGTGAAAACTGGAAGATGCCATGACCAACGCGCTTCATCGCATCGGCAATTCCATAGAGCTCGTCTGGTGCTGCGGTGGTTCCTGGAACTAGTTCGCCACTTTTGCTGCGGTGCAAAGATGTGCGTGAAGTTGAGAAACCGAGAGCACCTGCTCGCAGTGCTTCCTCTGTGAGTTTGCTCATCAGCGCAATGTCGTCTGGTGTGGCAATTTCGTTGTTCGCTCCACGATCTCCCATGACAAATGCGCGCAATGCTCCGTGAGCAATTTGTGTTCCGAAGTCGATGACGTGTGGCTTGCGTTCAAGCGCATCGAGGTATTCAGGGAACGACTCCCATTCCCAGGTAATTCCTTCGACCATTGCCGAACCAGGAATATCTTCAACACCTTCCATGAGTTCGATAAGCCACTGATGGCGCTCGGGAACTGCAGGTGCAAATCCAACACCGCAATTGCCCATGACTGCAGTGGTTACACCGTGCCAACTGCTTGGCGTCATCCACGGGTCCCATGTGGCTTGCGCGTCGTAATGAGTGTGTACATCGACCCAGCCCGGGGTAACCAGCAGTCCATCAGCCTTGATGCGCTGGTGTGCGTGTGCAGTTGAAATCTCGCCTGGCGTAGCAACCTCGGTGATTACACCGTCAACAAATGCAACATCGGCATGGCGTGCGGGTTGACCCGATCCATCGACAACAGTTCCGCCAGTGATGATGGTTGTTTTCCCCGATTTCATACGAGAAATCTACCCCGATTGGGTGGGTTGTGATTTATATGCAGCGGTTAGTAATGGTGCCAACGCCTTCAAGCGTGGTTTCCACTACGTCGCCAGGCTTTAGGTACAACTGTGGCTTGCGGCCATGGCCAACGCCGAACGGCGAACCCGTATAAATAACGTCACCTGGGAACAGTTCAACAATGGTGGACATGTACGCAACGATGTGGGCAATGCCAAAAATCATGTCACTAGTTTGTGTGTCTTGACGCTGTTCGCCGTTTACGGTGCAACCAAGTTTCAAGTCATCACGCTTGTTGTTGTTTGACATGTCGGTTACCCATGGTCCGATTGGCGAGTAACCAACGCGGCTCTTGCCCAAACTGAACTGTGGTGGAGAACCCATGTATTGCAGACCGCGGTCAGAAACGTCTTGTCCAACGCACAGACCTGCAACATGATCCCATGCTGTGTCTTCATTGATATAGCGACCACCTTTACCAACAATGATGACTAGTTCAGATTCGTAGTCAACGGTGTCGCTCAAGATTTCAATGTTGCCAGTTGGCGAGTTCAGCGAACTTTGAAATTTTGCAAACACCAATGGAAGTGGTGGTAATGGACTGCCCATTTCGGCGGCGTGCTGGCGATAATTGAGGCCAACTGCAAACATTTGGCGTGGTTGCGGTACTGGGCACGAAAGATCTGCAATGGCAACTGGTGTTCCAGAACTTGCATCGAGTGTCGCTGCAAGTTTCTTCAGCGAATCCCAGTGTGCAAAGCACAGCATTGGGTCTGCTGACAGAGAATTATTGCTGGCAGTTGCGACGTCAATTGCACGTGGCGAAGCAATATCGCCAACAATGAACTGCGCGCGACCCTTGAGATTGGCGAGGCGAAGAGTCATGGCAGTTGCCTAAGCGCGACCGCGGGCGATACGACGTTGAGCCTCTGCCTGTGCACGTGCAGCCTTGTCTTTTTCTTTGCGTTCGGCACGAGCACGCTTCTTCTCTTCTTGCGCGGCTGCATCCTTTGTTGGTGCCGCTGCTGCAGCAACTGGTGCGTTGCCAGTTGAAGGAATAGCGAAGCGCTCGTCGGTGTTTACCAGCTTGCGGAAACCGCCAAGTGAAACTGAAAACTGCACCGCCATGAGACGACATGCGTCGAGGCTGAACTCTTCAATGAGTGCTGGCAAGACGTTGTTTAAGTCTTCCAAGCTTGGGTCTTCCGATTTATCGCCAAGTACTTCTATGGCTTTCTCGGTTGCGGCTTCGCCGAACAACACGCCGGTGTCGAGGTATGCCTTACGAGCTTTCATTGCCTCGCGAACTTTTGGTGCAACGGTTGCTGCATCGTCAAACGTTCCTGCTGGAAGAGCAAGAACTTTGGCAAGAGCATCGCGCAACTTCTCGTCAACTGCGGCTGCAAGTTTGGCAATTGACTCATCAGTAATAGTGGTGAACACTGCTGCGTAACGACGTTCAAGCAAAATGGTGTCGCGAGAATTGCTGACTGGCATGTTGGATCCTTTTCGAAGTCTGTTTTGCCGCTATGAGCGACCCTTCAGTGTGTCAGGCAAGTACCCCCGTTCCTACTGAATAACCCCAATATTCGTATGCTGAGTAGGCGATGAAGGGTGCAACTCCAGCCATGGTGATGCTTGAGCGAAGCGGCGTTGAGTTTGCCGTTCATGCCTTTGATCACGACCTCGTCGATGCCGAGGAACTTGGGTATGGAAGGGCGGCGGCACATGCGCTCGGCGTAGAGGAGTCGCGAGTGTTCAAGACTCTGCTTGCGCAGTCGGAGAAATCGGCAGTAGTTGCCATTGTTCCCGTGAGTTCTCAGTTGTCATTGAAATCGCTTGCGCAAGTTCTTGGGGTGAAGCGATGTGAAATGGTGCCCGCAAATGATGCGCAACGAATTACTGGTTACGTAGTTGGCGGTATTAGTCCGTTCGGACAGAAGAGAAAACTTCTCACCGTTGTGGATGAATCGGCAAATGACTATTCCACCATTTTTGTTAGTGGTGGCCGTCGTGGCCTTGACTTAGAAGTTGCACCATCCGATTTACTTCGAGTGCTCGATGCGAAATCTGGGGCAATTGCAACGACCGATGTTTAGCGGGTAACCAAAGCCTGTACTTCGCGAACAAGTAGTTGATGGCTTGCGGTAAACGTAAAGTCGCCAATGGTTCCGCGCGCGCCGAAGTTTGTGATGTAGGAGACGTGCCACTGCACCGAAAGTTTTGCGGGAAATACTCCAGACGGATGCATCGATGACGAATGTGAATAGGTGTACATGCACTTACTGCTCATGTGGTCTCCAAAAATTTCGATCCATGGAAGTCCGGGTCCATCGCAGGTGACGGGCCCGGACCCGAGCGCTCCATCGCCTGGATCAAAAATGAGTTTCTTCGGCGTTGCAGTAGTGGTGACCGAGAGGTATCCAGCAGGCGTAGGCACACCTGCAGTTGCACTAACTGGAACCCACATCAATGGGTTCACCCAAAACCATGTTCCTAGTTTCACGACTCCACGTTGAGCGGGAGGTGCAAAGTTTCCCCACGGTGCGGGAATGTTGTCGTACACCACCGATGCTGCCTGCTGTGCAAGTTGCGTGGTGGACACTTGTGGAATCCAGTGGAACGTTGTTGCAGGAGTGCGATCGAGGCAGGTGTATTCAAAGAGGCGGTAGTTCATGCCGCCAGAAATCTTCTGCACTATGTCTTGATTGCCTGAATGTGAATCGTGGGGGATGGCCAGTGACCATTCGCAATCCACGTCAGCACCCGAATTACCTTGCGTTGCACCATATTGAATGCCCGCCATGATCTGATTGCCGTTGATACCAGCACTGCTGGTTTGACTGCCGCCAATGGAGTCGCCTGCATGTACTTCGTTAGGCAGCGCTCCTATCCAAATGGCAATTGCTGCGATCACTAATTTGCGAATCCGCATATGTCTCCTCCGATCTTTCGTTGTGTGGCTGTGGAAGAAACCCACTTCCATATGCCGTTGTCGAGTTGCACGTTCCACATCATGAATGCCGAAATCACCGAATCATCAAACACGATGTCGTCGGCAGCGCCGTCGATCTGACCAGAATCAAACAGCACTACCGAGTCAAAGATGCATGTGTGCACGATTGCGCGAATGGTGTCGACTATTTCCACTGCTTCAATGCGGATGCGCAACTTTCCCGCGTCGCTGCGCGTGTACAGGTTTCCAGCAATGCGCTCATTCATGATTTCCGTGAGTGAGCTATGCAGCGGGCTGCCTTTCACGGTCATTTCGTTAACGGGGCACTGTTCAGGAGTTCTGCCACATTGCGCACGCGCTTCGTAAATGCGACCAAAGTCGTGCACAACACGTTTGACGGCGTCGGAGTCGTTCGCTGCTACAGACTCAACTCGTTCACTTGGCGAAATAGTCGTGGTAGTCGACTCGTTAGATATTGGCAGTGTTGACGCCGTAGTGGTGAATATGAGTTCATCGTTTGGTGCCGCACAACTTGTTGCAAGAACGACTACTGGTAGCGCAACGCGCAAATACCGCATGAATGATTTGGACATGTCTGCCTCCGCCGATGCAGGAATTGCCAATAGTGATGTGGACGAACTGTGTAGATGGATACTGCCAAATACACGGAAATTTCAAAAATCGGCGGTTCGGTTCTGACGGTAGAGTTGATGAGCCCCAAAATGAGCCAACAACACCCAGACCTTCCCGCCGAGCAGGCCTATATCGACCATGCTTACGCCTGCCTGGATAAGAGCCGCAAGGACGCTTGGCGTATTCGCGACCTGAATGAGGCGAACACGGGTGGAACCTTCCAAGCTCGTTATGAACGCAATGCATTTGATGAACAACTGCTCCAGCGTCTGACCACATTGGACTTGGGTGATGCGGCGCTGGTGTTTGGTCGAATAGATCGCATTGCTGAAACACTAGATGAAATTGAAAGCTTTCACATTGGTCGTTTGGCAGTTGCAGATGAAGCTCGCGAACCGGTTGTAGTGGACTGGCGGGCACCAGTTGCCGAACCGTTTTACCGCGCGACGGGTCGCGAGACTATGGGTCTTGCTCGACGCCGTCACTTTTCAGTACACGGTCAACAGTTACAAGGTATTGAAGATGAATTGTTTGGCGAAGGTCACTTAGGCCTTGGTCATGACGAAGGACTAGGTGGCGACCCGCAAGCAGGAGTGAAACACGACGGTACGGGACTGCGCGGGTACAGCACACTCATTTCCGCGCTGTCACGTGGTCGCACCGGACAACTCGGCGACATTGTTGCCACCATTCAGTCCGAGCAAGATCAAATCATTCGCGCACCGCAAAGTGGCGTGTTGGTTGTGCAAGGCGGACCAGGAACTGGAAAAACCGTTGTTGCTCTGCACCGTGCTGCGTATTTGTTGTACACCTATCGATTCCCTCTTGAAGATCAAGGTGTCCTAGTTGTTGGTCCTAACCGAGTGTTCTTGCGGTACATCGAGCAGGTTCTTCCTTCACTTGGTGAAGCAGGTGTGCAACAAGTGGTGCTTGCCGACCTAGTGCCTGGCCATCGTGTTGGTCTTGCAGAAGACGACGAAACGAAACATGTCAAAGGCGACATTCGCATGTCAAAGTTCATCGCTGCTGCAGTGCGCGATCGTGAACGTCCGTTACGTGAAGATTTGGTGATTCCGTTTGGTGCAGAATACTTGCGACTTCGAGTAACCGAATCATCACGCATTATTCGTGACGCGCGTCGTCGTTATCGCCGACACAATGCCGCAGCACGATGGGTAGAAACCGAAGTGGTTGCTGCAATGGCCGCAACGAGCAAGCGCGAAGAAATAGATCTCGAGGCATTGCGCGACAGCCTGCGCGACATTCCAGAATTCCGTGCAGCCATTATTCGCATGTGGCCGGTGTTAAGCCCCGCCGAAGTACTGCATGATTTGTATGGTTCGCGAGCACTAGTGCGGTCTGCCGCACAAGATGTGTTGAAAGAACATGAATGGCCATTGCTGGTTCGTGAACGCAGTGCATCGCTTGCTGAAGTGCATTGGGCAGAAAGCGATGTCGCTCTACTCGATGAAGTGCTGTCGTTGATTGGTCCACGACCACGCAAAAGCGGTCGAATTGATGAATCAGATGAAATGCGCTTATACGGGCACATCATCATTGACGAAGTGCAAGACCTCACTCCAATGCAATTGCGCATGATGAATAGGCGTTCGCTCAATGGTGCAATGACGGTGGTGGGCGACTTGGCTCAGGCAACAGGAGCATTCGCACCAAACGACTGGCAGGACCTGTTGTATTACCTGCCAACAAAGAAGGAAGCAAAGATCATCAACTTGTCTGTTGGGTATCGCATTCCTGCGCAGATCATGGCGCTTGCCGACAAAGTGTTGGCAGTTGCGGCACCGTCGCTTGTTCCGCCGCAGTCCGTGCGCGAGGGCGAGTTTGGGCCAGACATTGTTCGATCATCTTCCGCAGAACGGTTGCTTGACGATGTCGTTGCTCAGACACGATTGATGATGGAAAACGTTAAGGGTGGCAACGTAGCCATTGTTTGTCCGGATGCGATGACCGAATCGGTTTCGGCGGTGTTGACTCGCGAAGGTGTTCAACACGGTCGTGCAAACAACACCGCACTTGATACGCGACTGACCGTCGTTCCGGTCAGTGTGGTGAAGGGATTGGAACTTGACGGTGTGGTGGTTGTTGAACCTGCCGCGATTGTTGCGGCTCAGGAACATGGATTGCGCGCGCTGTATGTAGCGCTTACTCGTTCAACTCAACGCCTGACTGTTGTGCATTATCGCGACTTGCCGGCGGCGATGACCGGTAACTAGTTAGTTACAGCGTTTCAATTACGAGCGAGAGAAAGCGCAGCGACTTGTCGGCATCGGCTGGTCGGTTGCGCTCAATTGAAGATATTGCAAGGTCAATAATGCGTTGCATGTCTTGAATGAATTGATCGCCGCGTTCTGCAATTTGTGGTTGCAGTACCTTCCAAATCCCTTCAATTTCAGCAAGTTTGACCTTTGCCAAGGCACGGTCGCTGTCGCTGATTGCCTTTGATAGCTCGCCGATAGTGGCTTGTAATTGGTCAAACAGTTCGGTTGCAGTTCCTGATGGAACCACCGTGGTTGGCGCGACGAGTGTTGTAGTCGGTGCTGTATCAACGATGGTTGTTGAACATGCAGCAAGTGAGCACGATGCCAATACAACTAAGAAAGTACGGGCAGATGCGCTCATGCACGCACAAGAATTCGATTGCTTGCAAACGAAGTGATGTTGACTTCAGTTTCATGCAATCGAACAGTTACTGATCCGTCTGCCGCTAAAGCAGTGACAGTACCCGTCACACCTGGAGTGAGTTTGGCGGATTCAAGAAACTCAAGCATGCCAGGCGCGTATTCGAGTTCTTCGGGAATGCGCGACACCGTAAATGCAGAACCAACATGTACATCAACGAGTGGATGAGTTGGTTCTTCCATGTAGTTAGAACCAGGAATTGGATTGCCGTGAGGACACGTTGTTGGGTTGCCGAGCAACCGAGTGATCGCGTCTTCAACATCGGGGCTGATCACATGTTCCCATTTGCACGCTTCGTGGTGGGCGAGCGCCCAAGGAAGGCCAAGAATGTCGGTGAGGAAGCGCTCGGCTGTGCGATGTTTACGAACAACAGATTCGGCAAGTTTTTCACCTTGTGGAGTGAGCACGATTCGGGTGCCGCGCAAACGAATGAGACCTTCAGTCTCCATGCGCTTAATCATTTCCGAAACTGAAGGACGCGAGACATCGAGCCTCTCTGCAACCCGTGCCTGAATAACGTCTAAGTGGTCCTCGCGAAGTTCAAAAATGCATTCGCAATATTCTTCAAATGCTGGGTGGTGTTCGCCGGGGTGCGCCATGAGGTTCAGGTTACTCCGATTCGACTCCGCGTAAGCCCGCCCACAAAAGGTTGGCGATTTGTTTACCTATTTGTTCTCCATTGAACGAGATGTTGTTGTTAATGAGAAAGCGTGCGACCCCTTCGCTTGCGCCTGCGACACCATGGGCAAGCGTTCGGACATGGATTGGGTCTAAGTCAATGGCGATCAGTGGGGCAATGGCCTCGGCAGAGCGATCAAGCACTTTGCGGATTGCAATTGTGAACTCTTCGTCATTTTGTGTTCCGCTGTCGAATAAAAATTTAAATGAATTCTTGTCTCGTTCAACCCATTTGAAGAACGCAATTGTTCCTGCTTCAACTTGATCTTGACCATCTGTGAGTCCGGTCGTCGCTGCAGTTAAAACTTCAATCATGCGATCACCGACATGATCAATGATCGCCAGAAACAATGCGCGTTTTGATTCGTAGTGTTGATACACCACGGGTTTGGTGACACCGGCTGCCTCGGCGATGTCGTTCATAGATGTGTCGTGGAAACCTTTTACGGCAAACACTGCCAAGGCAACATCGAGCACTTGCTCTTTACGTTCAATTGCGGGGAGTCGAAGTGCCATGTAGTGAGCCGATCAGTTAATTGCCGTTCAGGCGATCTTCTCTCTCGGCGGCTTTAATTGCGTAACCGAGAACAATGGATGGTGCAAGAAGGATTGAGCCAACAACGAGTCCGCCCGTTGCGAGTTGGCCTACAAGCGGTGTGAACGAAGTTGCTAACCCGCTGAAAACTGCGACGATTGACACGCCAAAACTGAGGTAGCCCACACGTTTGGCGAGCCTGGTCCAGCGATCGATCGTTGCTCGTCGGAGGCGAACTGGGTCGCCAGAAACATCAACTGTCTTGGCTTGTTTAGAGGGTTGAGGGGCGGAAGTCATATCCTTGCAACTCATGGTAGATCGCAGGGGTCAACAATGAGCAAGGGTGCTGTGCTTGTTGATTGGCGCGACAGCGTGGCGGTACTCACGCTGAACCGACCTGAGCGCAGGAATGCCGTTGATCTTGAGTCTCTCCAACTGATTCGCGAAGCCCAGGTTGAGGCTGAAAAACGCAAAATTCGGTCTTTAGTGCTTACGGGAACCGCGCCAGCTTTTTGCGCAGGGGCCGATTTGGCGGGAGTTCGTGAGGAGGTTTTTCACGAATTGCTGAACGAGGTGCTTCGCGGATTCACGCAACTTCCATGCGTGACCATTGTTGCTATTGATGGTCCGGCACTTGGCGCGGGAGCGCAACTTGTTGTTGCCTGCGATGTGCGAGTTGCAACACCAACCAGTGTCATTGGTGTTCCCGCTGCGAAATTGGGTTTAGTGGTGAACCATTGGACTATTGAACGCATCGTGCGCGAATTTTCATGGCCCGTTGCACGAAATATGTTGCTCACGGCAAGCACTTACTCTGCTGAGGAACTTGCGCGAATGGGCTCAATCCAGCGATTAGGAACTCTTGACGATGCGCTTGCATGGGCTGGTGACATTGCCGAGCTTGCACCACTCACTATTCGCGGTCACAAAGTTGCGCTGGAGTCGAGTGCAGGCGAGCCATCGATTGATGCTTTGGTGACTGCGTGTCGAGAGCAAGCGCTGGCTAGCAACGATGCACGCGAGGGCAGAGAAGCATTTATTGAAAAGCGACCACCGAAGTTCACGGGTTCGTGATGTCCACCAATTCGGTAATCAACTTCGTTGATGCGGTTGCTGTGTACAACGGGTATCCAGCATTAGCAGGCGTGACAATACGTGTTGAGAGAAATGAAATTGTGTTGTTGCAAGGGCCGAACGGCGCTGGAAAGTCAACACTGTTGCGTGCCTGTGCCGGCTTGATACCAGTGATTCGCGGCACGGCAAATGTATTGGGTCATGACTTAACCATTGACCGCGAGTCGGTTCGTGAGCGCGTCGGATTGCTTGGTCATCAAAACGGTTTGTTTGGCGAACTCACCATTGAGGAAAACGTGTCCTTCTGGTCAACGGTTGTCGGTGCTTCAACCGAAGAACGAAATTCTGCAATGGAGCGAATGGCCATTGATGGCAAGTTGGCAGGTCGCAGAGTTTCTGAATTGTCAGCAGGCCAAAAACGCCGTTGCGCTTTGGCTTGTTTAGTAGTGCGGCGCGCAGAGCTGTGGTTGCTTGATGAGCCGCATGCGGGGCTTGACGCAAAGGGTCGCGATGAAATTGATCGCATCGTGAAGGAAGCGACCGCGTCTGGAGCAACCATCGTCGTTGCATCGCACGAAATTGAGCGTGCGCAACAACTTGCAACGCGAACTATCTCGCTTGTTTCTGGTCAGGTGCGTGATTCGCAGTGAGCATGTCAACTAGCCGAATTGCGCGCGCGGTTGCAGCAAAAGATTTGCGCATTGAGATGCGCTCCAGGGTAGTGACCAATCAAGTTCTGCCGTTCTCTGGTCTCGTCATGATCATGTTCGCATTTGCGCTTGACAACGACGATGTATTGCAGCGGGTTGCCGGCGGGTTGGTCTGGTTAGCAACGCTGTTCTCATTGTTCATTGTGGTGCAAAGAACTTTTGCTGTGGAGACATTTGACGGGGCACTTGATGCTTTGCGAGTTGCAGGAGTGAATCCGCAAGGAATCTTTATTGGTAAGGCAATTGCTCTATTTGTGCAATTGATCGTGCTGGAGTCGGTGCTGTTTATTTCAGCAGTTGTGTTGTATCGCGTGAATGTGAATGGATCAGGATTAGTGCTATTGGTCACTTGTGTGTTGTGCGCTACAGCCGGTTTGGCCTTCGTAGGTACTCTGTACGGAGGTTTGACTGCAGGTGCTCGTGGCCGTGAAACGTTGCTTCCATTGCTCTTGCTTCCGGTGGTTGCTCCTGTTCTGATCTGTGCAACTCGGGCAACCGAATCGGCATTCAGAAGTGGTGGCCTCACCGTTGGTGAAGGTTGGCCGTGGGTAGCAGTACTTGCGGTGTTCGCTGCGGTGTTTGGGTTAGGTGGCCTGCTGTCATTTAGCTCGCTAATTGAGGAATGATGAAGGACAATACATATGAGTTCTGAGACGCAATCGTTCAAAGGAGTTGGCACGCCAACCACTCGGATGTATGGGTTGATGGCCGTTGTTGCACTTGGTTGGGTGTTCCTTGGTGGATTGTTTTTCACTCCTGAAGACGCTGTTCAGGGTGACGCCGTTCGCATTATGTACGTGCACGTTCCTACCGCTTGGGTTGCATATTTGGCCTTCATTGTCACAGGCATTGCTTCGGCATGTTGGCTAATTGGAAAAAAGCACTCCATGGGTTTTGATCGCGTTGCAGGCGCATCAGCCGAAGTTGGTGTGTTGTTCATGGCAATGACATTGCTCAGCGGAAGTTTGTGGGGGCGCATTACGTGGGGAACGTTTTGGGTTTGGGATCCACGACTCACCACCACTGCATTTTTGTTTGTCACCTACCTTGGTTACTTGGCAGTGCGTGGTCTAGGCGGAACCGCAGAGCAACGTGCTCGTCGATCTTCGGTGATCGCTCTGCTTGCAGTGCTCGAAATTCCTTTGGTGCACTTCAGCGTGGTTCTGTGGCGTTCGCTGCATCAACGCGCAACGGTGTTGAGCCCAGATGGCGATATCAAGATGGATGGACTCATGTTGTTCACTTTGCTGTTTGGTGTTTTTGGATTCACCGTGCTGTTTGCATGGTTGGTATCGCATCGCCAGCGCATCATGGCAATGCAAGATGCTCAGCAAATTACTGCGCTAGATGCTGCGGTAACTGAGCGATTGAAAGAGGTTCAGGAATGAATCACGCCGGATTCATCATCGCTACTTATGGCATAACATTTGGCGTAATTATTGGTTTGGTTGTGTACACGATTAAGCAGGGGCGCAACCTGTCTCGAACAGTTGACGACAAGGACAAACCGTGGACTTAACGCCGCGCACTTCGCCCGATAACGCGCCACTTGCTCCGCGCAAGCACAATCACAAGTGGAAATACGTGGCAATGTTGGTAGTTGTTGTCTCAGCTGGCGGATTTATTGTTTCGCAATTCCTCACATCGGCAATTGACTTTTATTGCAATGTTGACGAAATTGGAAAGCGCGAAGGTTGCGAACCAAACCGCCGACTTCGAGTTCAAGGCACTGTGGAACAGGATTCGTTGAAGTCGGACTCTGGAAGCACCACGTTTGTGTTGATATTCAACAATCAAACCGTTGACGTGAGGTACAACGGGGATCCCGGTGGAATTTTTCAAGAATGTATTCCGGTAGTTGCACACGGTCAGCTGGTAGGTGACACCTTTGAAGCCAATCGAATTGAAGTAAAGCATTCAAATACATACTCTGAGGCCAATCCGGATCGACTCACGCAATCGAAAGCTGAACAGTGTTCTTTGCTAGCGGGATAAATGGTGCGCTTGGTCGCGCGTTTCTCTTAGTCGGCATTATTGGTTCGCTGTTCGGCGCGATTGCGGCAATCACCAGCGCTCGCCAACGCGACCAAGCGGTAGCAAAACTTATCCCGCGATTTGCAGTCTTGGTATTTGCTGCAAGTTTTGGCGCATTCGCAGTTATGGAACGAGCCATGATCACTCGTGACTTCTCACTTGAGTACGTGCAAAAAGTGGGTAGTTATTCGACTCCCGCGATCTACAACTTTGCGGCGGTGTGGAGCGCACTTGAAGGTTCCATCTTGATGTGGGTGTTGATCCTTGCGGGTTACACACTTGGCGTCACGTATTGGTTGCGCAAAAAGATGGACGATGTTTTGTCTCGGTACGCACTTGGCGTCATGTTTATTGTTTCGCTATTTTTCTTCCTCCTCTCGTTTGGTCCAGCTAACCCATTTGCAGTTGGTCCTGAAGGCGTGCTTGACGGACCGGGTCCAAACCCGTTATTGCAGAATCACTTGCTCGTCATGTTCCATCCACCTCTGTTGTATTTGGGCTACGTGGGAATGACGGTTCCGTTCGCATTTGCCATTGCGGCACTGATCACTGGGCGACTAGGTGAAGGGTGGTTGCTCGCAACACGGCGTTGGACATTGTTCGCTTGGGGATTCCTCACCATTGGCATCATTCTTGGTTCATGGTGGAGTTATGAAGTGTTGGGATGGAGCGGTGTGTGGGCGTGGGACCCAGTTGAAAACGCATCGTTACTGCCATGGATAACGGCTACCGCATACATTCACTCGGTGTTGGTACAAGAACGTCGCGGCATGTTGCGCGTGTGGAATCTTTCGCTTCTTGTTGCAACGTTCAGCCTCACCATTTTGGGAACATTTCTCACGCGCTCTGGTGTCGTAAACAGTGTGCATGCGTTTAGTCAAAGCGCAATCGGTCCGTGGCTGCTCGCGTTCTTCGCGGTGATCGTCATTGTTTCTGTTGGGCTTATTGGTTGGCGCGGTGATCGATTGCATTCACCGGGAAGCATTGACTCGCCGTTGTCTCGCGAGGGTGCGTTCCTGGCAAACAACGTGTTGTTTGCAGTCTTTGCTTTTGTGGTGTTGCTCGGAACGGTGTTCCCACTTGTTGTCGAAGCATTGCAATCTCGAACCATCGTTGTTGGTGAACCGTTCTTCGACCAACTCACTATTCCCATTGGTATCACGATGCTCACCATCATGGCCATTGCTCCCGTGTTGCCTTGGCGTAAGGCTTCACAGGAGCTGTTGTCAAAGCGTCTGTTCTGGCCAGCGTGGTGTGGAGTACTTGCACTTGCAGGGAGTGTGTGGGTTGGTGCAACTGGACTAGCACCACTACTGACGTTTGGGCTTGGTGGATTTGCTGCTGGTTCGGCATTACGCCAAGTGGTGTTAGCCACGCGCAGGCAGGGCTTACGCGGATTAGTTGGCAGAGCAAACGGTGGAATGATCGTGCATCTTGGGGTCATCATTATCGCCGTTGCACTAGCAGCATCAAATAGTTTCACTCACAGCCAAGAATTGAATTTGGAAGCCGGCAAGGTCGCATCATTTAGTGGTCATACATTTGAACTTGTCGATGTTGTCGAAGTGAAGACCGATCGCGCAACTGCGGTGAAGGCACTAGTAAAGATTGATGGTGGTAAGGCATATGCGCCGGCAATTACGAAATACGTTTTGCAGGGCATGAATGTCGGAACTCCATCGGTAAAAACAGGATTTGCTTACGACATCTATCTCACGCTTGAGCCTCCTGTTCGTCAGGATGAAAACAAGGCTCGAATCAAAGTGTTCATTAAGCCATTGCTGTTGTGGCTCTGGATTGGTGGTGGCCTTATGGCGCTTGGAACTGTGCTTGCTGCGTTCCCTGGGCGTCGTCGTAAACCAACATCGCCAACTTCTGAAGATGACTTTGTGGCCGATCTATTGGTAATGCTGTGAACGAAACTAGTTATTCCCGCAAGAGGGTTGCACCAATCATCGCGTCGGTGGTTGGTGCGCTGATGGTTGCATTCCTCTGGGTACTGGTAACCGCAGAGCCGAACACGGCAGACGACGCGGATTCTCCATTGCTTGGCCAGCCCGCACCATCGGTTGTTTCGACAACGTTGGACGAAAAAGAGTTTGTGTTGGCGAATAGAAAGGGAAGTTGGGTGATTTTCAACTTCTTTAACTCAACATGCGTGCCGTGTATTGCAGAGCATCCGGAACTCGTTGCATTCAGCGAACGCGAATTGCAAGCCACTAACCCTGCAGAGATCTACACCGTGATCAACGATGATAATGATGCTTCGGTTCGTGCATTCTTCTCGAAGAACGGGGGGGATTGGCAAAAAGTTCGTGACACGGACGGAGCTATTTCCGTCGCTTTCGGAGTTGCAAAAGTTCCTGAAACATGGGTGATTGACCCGAATGGATTTGTGCGGTTACGAATTGCTGGCATGCTCACGCCAGGTTTGCTCGATGATCAACTTGCTCAGCTGAAAGCGCAGTTTGGTTCCTGATGAAGACGAAAACTGTTCAGAACAAATGGTCTTGGTTGTTATTGTGCCTGTCCGCGGTTGCTCTGCTCGCATTCGGTAGCACCCGAGATTCTGGTCCTCGTACCCAGGCTGATCGCATTGATGCGATTACAAAAGTTTTGGCGTGCCCTACCTGTTCTGGTGAGAGTGTGTATGTGTCACGTGCATCTGGTGCTGAGTCCATTCGCGCAGAGGTTGCGCGGCAAATTGCTGGTGGGCAGCGATCCGATGACGAAATCATCGCCTATATCGAAGCTCGATTTGGAAGTCGTGTGTTGCTTGTGCCGCGTTCGACTGGTCTTGATTCATTGATCTGGGTACTTCCAGTGTTCGTACTTGTCTGTGCAGTTGGAACATTGGGTTTTGCGTTTCGTCGCTGGAAAGTGGTGGGCAGTGACTCAATTTCTGATGAAGATGCGCAATTGGTGGAACGTGCGCTTCGTGAAGATCGGTAGTTCGTAGTGAACCCAGACGAACTTGCACGCTTAGAAGAAGAGCGAAACTTTCTCCTCGATTCTTTACGCGATGTCGAGCGTGAGCGCTCGGCTGGAGACATTGATGACGAGGACTACGCAACATTGAAGTCTGGCTACACACAACGAGCAGCCGATGTGTTGAAAGCTATAGAAGCAGGGCAGTCAACTCTGATTCGACGCGCACCAAAGTCTCGCGCAAAAGCCATTGGGGTGTCGTTTGCGATTGTTGCATTTGCGTGTTTAGCAGGCTGGCTGCTGGCGGCTCAGTCTGGTCAGCGATTGTCCGGGCAAACAAGTACTGGTGGTATCGAAAACTCCACGGCGTCGCTGTTGTCTCAAGCGCGCGCAATTAATTTCAGTGACCCTCAAAAGGCGATCGAGTTGTACAACGATGTGGTGAAACTCGACCCAGACAATGTTGAAGCGCTGACATATCGGTCTTGGTTGATCGCGCTGATTGCGCGAGATGCAGCAGACGACATCAAGATTGTTGCGCTTGCTGCTGCAACGCAAGGTCTTGAACGCGCAATTCAGGTTGACCCTCAATATCCGGACGCACATTGCTTCTTGGGAATTGTGCGGTTCCGGTTAGCAGCCGATGCGGTAGGTGCGAAAGAACAGTTGGATATTTGCGCTGCATCAAACCCTCCCGCAGAGGTGATGGGGTTTGTGTCTTCAATAATTGATGAGGTCAACGCAACGCTTGCGGGCTGAGTTATTCAAAGCGTGGCGGTGGCCAGGCATGGCCACCAACAAACTCGCCATCAAGACGATCAAGAACCCACACTGATCCTTTGCGCGACTCACGAAAGCCACTTACTTCCATTCCGCGTCGCTCAAGTGCATCAATCACTGCTGGGATCACGTCGCCGTGACTGCACATCACCGCACCGTCAGCAAGGGTGTGCATCCACTCAACAGTGCGAATGAAGTCAACACCCTCTGCAAGTAGATCGTGTGGTGCAACTTGAAGTCCGGTTGTTTTGCTCAGCGGTTCAAGTGTTTGCAGGCAACGCACGAATGGGCTTGAAAACAACGCAGTTGGCTGAAGAGGCGCAATGGAGTCTGCAATGACCTCTGCCTGACGCATGCCTTCAGCAACAAGTGGGCGTAGTGAATCGTCGTCGTCCCACTGGCTTCGCTTGCCAGCCTTGGCGTGGCGTACCAAAAATAGTGACATCGATACTGAATCTAGTGGCGGGTTGAGGCAAACTATCTGCGAGGGACCTATGGGATTTTTTGATCGCAACCGAGAAGACGTCGTCAAGCGTGGATACGACGGAAATCGTCTTCCAAGTGGACAGTATTTAACCGAGCGTTTCCCTGTGCTTCATGTTGGTGATGTTCCAACATATAAACCAGGCGAGTGGGATCTCAAAGTCTTCGGTGCCGTGAATAACGAATTTACGCTTACCTTTGACGAACTGAAGTCACTGCCATCAACAACGCTGACAACCGACATTCACTGCGTGACGAAATGGTCGAAGTTTGACACGGTGTGGCGTGGTGTAAAGGTTCGCGATCTCTTCGAGCGCGCCGGCGTAAAACCCGAGGCTGCATTTGTCATGGGTCATGCTGAATTCGGTTACACCGCAAACCTTCCACTTGCCGACATCATGCGTGATGAATCAATGGTGGTGTACGAATACGAAGGCGAAGACATTGAACCAATTCACGGTGGGCCGGTGCGATTGCTAATTCCGAACCTGTATTTCTGGAAGTCACCGAAATGGTTGCGCGGTCTTGAGCTGCGCGAAACCGATGCACCAGGTTTCTGGGAGCAAAACGGTTATCACATGTACGGTGACCCGTTTTTAGAACAGCGTTTTTGGGGCGACTAGAGCAACGCTAAATAGTGGTGGCGCAAAACGTGTCGCCTTGTGGCAACGACGCTGATGTTTCTGGCGAAGTTTCGCCATAAATCGCGGTGAGCATTCCCTTCACCATTCCACGATCTACTGCACAAATGACAGGATGCTCAATTGCAACGTCGCCAAAGGGACAGTGATTGTTTACGATGCGAAGTTGATTGTTGCGTTGGTCGGTGTGTGCAGCAAATCCGTGAGCAGTGAGAGCATCGGCGACTGCTTGCATTGCTGCGCGTAATGATTTGTGTCCTGCAGCAAGATCATCACCTTGCATGCCAGCCGCCATTGCCTGTCCATACTGCTGGCCAACTTCTTCGGCCATTGCCTCTGCTTTATCTGGTGGAAGTAACGCGAGAGTTTTTCCGAGTAGAGAGAGCACTAAGTCATCGCTACGAACAGGAAATGAAAGATTCGTGTCTGCCGCTGCGCGATACAACTTTGAAGGTCGGCCAGCACCGCCGCGTTCATGACGGTCAACGGCTACTTCCAGATATCCACCAGCAGACAACTTGTCGAGGTGATGTCGTGCAACGTTGGGATGGACTTCGAATTTTTCAGCAACTTGGGTAGCAGTGACACCTGACTCGCTTTCACGAGCGAACAGATAGACCGCGCGACGGGTTGGATCGCCAAATGCAGAGGTGATTGCTGACACCTGCGCGGTGAATGATCCTGAGGTGAGGTTGGCAGACTTAGTCGACACACAGGTATTGTACCTATGGCCATAGTGGAAATTATTGGAGCCCCATGTCAACCCCCACAACAGATCAGATCATCGAAGCCCTCCGCCCTGTAGAGGACCCAGAGCTACACCGTTCCATTGTCGACCTTGGAATGGTGCGCGACGTCGAGATGAAGGGCGGTGTCGTCAGTCTGACGGTAGTGCTGACTATCGCCGGCTGTCCGTTGCGCAATGAAATTCAAAATCGCGTTGGTACCGCATTGCGTGCACTTGATGGCGTGAAAGATGTTGCGTTGAACTTCGGAGTAATGACTGATGAAGAGCGCGCGAAGGTCCGCGAAATGTTGCACGGTAACCCAGGCGCAACAGCAGGTTCGCAACCAGCACAAGGACACGCATCTGGTCGTGAAATTTCGTTTGCACAACCTGGTTCGAAGACTCGACCAATCTTGGTGTCGTCAGGCAAAGGTGGCGTAGGAAAATCCAGTGTCACCACCAACCTTGCGGTTGCGCTTGCAGCGCAGGGATACAAAGTTGGCATCGTTGACGCTGACATTTACGGCTATTCAATTCCACGCATGCTTGGTACCGATCGTGATCCTGTAGTGATTGACAACATGTTGTTACCTCCAGAGCAGTGGGGCGTTCGGTGCATCAGCATCGGATACTTCGTTCCCGAAGGTCAAGCGGTGGTGTGGCGTGGACCAATGTTGCACAAAGCACTCGAGCAATTCCTTACCGACGTGTTTTGGGATGAGCCAGACTTTTTGCTCATCGACATGCCGCCAGGAACTGGTGACATCGCATTGAGTCTCAGCCAGTACTTGCCGCGTGCAGAAGTATTGGTAGTGACGACACCACAAGAGGCTGCACAAAAGGTCGCAAAGTTGTCTGCGGCAATGGCCACGAAAGTGAACTTGCCAGTTCGCGGAATCATCGAGAACATGTCGTGGTTTACCGGTGACGACGGCGTGCGCTACGAACTGTTTGGCAGTGGCGGTGGGCAATCGTTGGCTGACGAACTTAATGTTCCGTTGCTTGCACAAATTCCACTCATGTCAGCATTACGCGAAGGTGGAGACGACGGTAGGCCAATTGCTGCTGTTGCTCCAGACAGCGAGATCGGTCAAATTTTTGCCGGATTGGCGAAACGCATTGCCGAAGAAATGAAACCAAAGAAGATTTTCAGCGCAGCGCTGAAAGTGAATTAGCCTGCAAGTACTTCACTAAACGAACGGAACAACAATGGAAATTCGCATCGGAATTCAGCAATCAGTACGTGAACTCATGGTGGAGATTGACGACGAAAAGGCACAAGCACAAGCAAAGGCTGCTGCTGAAGCAGCGCTCACCGGCAAGACCGAAGTGTTCTCGTTGGTTGACGATCGTGGCCGCGAAGTAATCGTTGCTTCGGCAAAGCTCGCTTATGTGGAGTTTGGTGCACCAGAAGGCGTACGTAAGCTCGGCTTTGGGAGCTGACGCTGCCACAACTACTTGATCACCGCCTGCTCTTTGTAACGGGCAAAGGCGGAGTGGGCAAGACAACATTTTCAAGTGCTCTTGCCAGGTTTTCTGCATCAACTGGCAAAAAGACGCTCATTGTTGAAATGGACGACAAAGGCGCTCTAGCGCGCTCGTTGAATACGCCAGATCTGCAATTCGCGGCTAGCGAGGTTGCGCCAAATCTGTTTGCGATGTCGATGAACACCGAAGATTCTTTGCGTGAATACATTCGCTTGTTCGTAAAGAACCCGCTTGTCAGCACGTTTGGTCCACTTGCCAAAATTCTTGATTTCGTCGCTAACGCCGCACCAGGAGTGAAGGAAATTCTTGCTGTTGGCAAATTGTGCTGGGAGGTTCGTGAACATAACTATGACATCGTCATTGTTGATGCTGAAGCAACTGGACACATTGTTGCTCAGGTAGATGCGCCATCAATTCTGTCCAACTTGGTGCAGGTTGGAGTCATTCGTGAACAGACGAAGTGGATGCAAGAAATTCTGCATGACAAGGCAACGACCGGAGTCGTCATTGTGGCAACACCAGAAGAAATGCCGGTGCTCGAAACCATGCAACTTCTCGACACGCTGCAAAATACGACCAATGTTGGCGTTTCTGCGGTGGTGGCAAACCGAGTACACGATGACGTAGTGCAAGGTGGCGATGTGGCCGTGTTTGATTCGCTGTGGCAAGCGGTGCAGTCGAACACCATGGCGGATGAAGTTTCCGATGCATTGCGCGCACCGATGCAGTTACTTAACGTGGCAACCCAGCGACGTCGAAATGAAATAGGCAATCTCGAACAATTGGTAGCTCGCTCGCGTCAAGGAGGTGTGATGTTCATGTCGGTGATAGACATTGAAACCCACGTTGTTGATGTGGTGACGGCCATGACGCAGGTATTGAAAGACGAACTGCAATGAGTTCACTGCGCAACGTATTGGAAAACGGTCGCCTTGTCGTCGTGACCGGAAGTGGTGGTGTTGGGAAAACAACCATGTCTGCTGCGCTTGGCGCATTTGCTGCTGCGCAGTACAACCGCCGCGTGCTTGTACTCACCGTAGACCCGGCGCGCAGGCTTGCAGATGCACTTGGTCTTGAATCGTTTGGCAATGCAGTGGTGGAAATTGAAGCATCGGCGCTCATGCGAAACGGAGTGCCACCTGCTGGTCGCATGTTTGCCGCCATGATCGACACTAAAGCGAGCTGGGATGAATTGATTGAACGCTGTGCACCGAATGCCGATGTGCGCGACAAAGTGCTGTCAAACAAGTTGTATCGCAACTTAACCGAACGGTTTGTGCACAGTCACGACTACATTGCCATGGAGCGATTGTTCGAGGCGCAACAGTCGCCGGACTACGACCTGGTGATTGTGGATACGCCACCATCGCGAAATGCACTTGATGTGTTGGATGCACCGCGACGCATGAAAGAGTTCTTTGCTTCGCGCTTACTGAAGTTGCTTACAACACAAGCGCAATCGCGACTGTTCTCGCTTGCCGCAAAACCGTTTTTCTTGGTCGCCGATCGCATTCTTGGTGCACGATTCCTTACTGATATCACCGAATTTTTCACGTTGTTCCGCACGATGGAAGAAGGGTTTGTGAAACGTGCGAATGAGGTGGAGGCTGTGTTGAAGCAGCACAACACCACATTCATGGTGGTGACCACCCTTGAGTCTGCGCCGTTGCATGAGGCCGAATTTCTGATTGACGCGCTTCGTGAGCGCGGATATTCGATGAACACTGTGGTCGCCAATCGAGTGACGCCACAAGCACTCGTTTCGCAGGCGAAGGTGGCCTTAAGCGAACTGGAAGCGTCCATTCAGGACCCAGTGTTTGTGCAGGCAGTGGTGAAGGCCACAGAAGGCGTTGAACCGTCGGCAGAGCAGATCTCACGGGTGGTGAGCACCATTGCCCGCAAGTCGGCTGAAGCGGTGCGCAAGGGCGGGGCAGAGCAAGCCACGCTTGATGCCTTGCACAAACGAAGCGCAGAATCGCGGGCCGAACTTTGCATTTGCGCAATAAGTGGCGCAGAAATTGCTCGGGCTTCAGCACTCGTTGCTCTGGGTGAATCCGTGCACCCTGCATAGGGCAGACTAGTTGCACGCTATGCCAACGCTTGCAGAACTTGCCCACGAACACACAAAACTTGATTCTGATGCAGTGAGCCATTTAGGAGCGTTGGTCTCTGAGTGGGGAATGCTCGCAGACTTCTGTTTTGCAGACATGTTGTTGTATTTGCCAATAAGCGACGACTCGTGGCTGATTGCTGCTCAAGTGCGCGCTGCAACAGGGCAAACGCTGTATCACCAGGACTATGTAAATACATGGGCCAGCGACTCTGAAAAGGTTCTGCTCGCACGGTGCTATTCGAGTGGCGAAATTTCTCAGGGCGAGATCTTTGTGCAAGCTATAGGTGGTCCAGCAAACATGCTCACCATTCCCGTGCGTTATGACGGAAAGACCATTGCAGTGCTATCGCGCGAATGGGTAACAGACAGTGCGCGACGTGCTGGCCAACTTGAATCTACGTATGCAGAAATTTTCGGGAAGCTTGCCGAAATGGTTGCTCAGGGTTTGTTTCCTTTTGAAGGTCGAATTGCTGATGCAAGTGTTGCACCGCGAGTAGGCGACGGAGCAATTGTTCTTGATGCGCAGACGCGTGTTCGATACGCATCACCAAACGCAGTGTCGGCATTGCATCGAGTAGGTGTGAGCACTAATGCAATTGGTCAGACACTTGCCGAACTCGGTGTTGCTGAAAGTGCTGCACGAAATGCATACGAGCGCAAAGAACCAGTCATTGAGGAAATTGAACAAACCGCAGAAGTCACGCTGCTAACTCGGAGCATTCCGTTGCTCGCTTCAAATGCTGGTCGTACAGATGTGATCGGCGGTGTGCTGCTTCTGCGTGACGTTTCAGAACTTCGTCGCCGAGATCGTTTGCTGCTCACTAAAGACGCAACCATTCGTGAAATTCACCACCGCGTGAAGAACAACCTGCAGACCATTTCGTCGTTGCTTCGTTTGCAAGCTCGTCGGCTGGAATCTGCAGAAGCGAAAGAAGCGGTTGCCGAGTCGGTGCGTCGGATTCGCACCATTGCGCTGGTTCACGAAACGCTGTCGCGTGAACCTGGCGAAGACATTGCATTTATCGAGATCGTTCGACCACTACTGCGTCTCGTTGAGGAAGGTTTGCAGTCTGCAGACCGGCCAGTGCAGTTTGCGGTGAAGGGCGACGGCGGTCGCATGCCAGCAACCGTTGCAACTCCGCTTTCAGTGGTCATTCTCGAACTGTTGCAAAATGCAGTCGATCACGGATTCCCGGAAGGTAGCGCAGGTGGTTCAGTACTTGTCACGCTCAGCCACGATGACGATGCTTTGTATGTGCGTGTGCTGAACAATGGCATTGGTCTGAGCCCGAACTTTGATTTCTCAAGCGCAACAGGCCTGGGACTTTCCATTGTGCGAACGCTGGTGACCACAGAACTTGCGGGAACCATTGCTATGCGCGTAGGAACAAAGAGTGACGGCGATGCAATGGGTATTGCGGGAATGACAGACGGTCAGGGGACCGTTGTCGACTTGCGAGTACCGATTACGAACTAGTTATGCAGTTGCGCGTGCAGCGCGACGTGCGGCAGCCATCTTGCGGCGAATGTCGCGGCGCTCTTCTTCGGAAGTTCCTCCCCAGATGCCACAGTCCTGGTTGGTTTCAATAGCGAACTCAAGGCACTCATTCTTTACGGTGCACTCACAGCACACTGATTTTGCTGCAGTGATTTGCTGGAGCGCCTGTCCGGTGCTTCCTACGGGAAAGAACAATTCTGGGTCGGTGTCTTTGCACAGTGCTTCTTTGCGCCACGAATAATCTGCGGATCCGAGGGCAAGGCTTGTTGCGAGAATTGACACGGTAGACACCTTTGAAGTTCTTCTAGAGCCAGTAGGACGTTGTCACGATAGACACCGAGTGGGGCACTTTCAAGTGGAACAAGAAAATATTTTTATTTTTTTATTATGACAATTTTGGCTGTACCCTTCGCCTGTGACCATTGCTCGTTGGGTGCCACATAATCGCAACAGAGCTCCTTTACGCGCGCAAGTTATGGCCCATCGTGGCGCTTCCGCGGCCGAACGCGAAAACACAACCATGGCATTTACTCGTGCCCGTGAGTTGAACAGCGATGCCGTTGAACTTGATGTTCGGCTGTGCGCTTCGGGCGAAATGATTGTGCATCACAACCCCACGCTTGCAGACGGGAAAGTATTAGCAGCGCTAAACATTGCCGACATTCCAGAGCACATTCCAACACTTGCCGATGCGCTTGATGCATGCGCGGGTATGTGGGTGAATATTGAAATCAAGAATGATCCGTCCGAACCAGACTTCGACCCAAATGACAAGTTGGCAACACTTGTTGTTGACTTCTTGCGCACTCGAGGCGCACCTGATCAGTGGCTGATTTCATCGTTTAGGCGCGAAACGGTGGACGCGGTGCACCGATTGTGGCCAGAGTTGCCAACCGCATGGTTGGACATGGGAGTTGCCGATGAAGAAGCCGATGCGTTGGCGAAAGATTTGTTGAACTCTGGTCATCAGGCATATCACCCGTATGTCAAGACACTCACACGATCAGTGGTGGATGCAATGCATCGCCATGGAGTTGCCGTAAACACCTGGACATGTGATGACCCAACACGAATGGCCGAACTGGTGAAGTGGGGTATTGACGGCATCTGTACCAACGTGCCTGATATCGCGCTAGGCGTTATTGCTAACGCAAAATAAGTTCTAGAAATCGATTGTCGGTCGTACTAAACGAAGCGCTTCAGGGCAATGTTTAATGTCAATTGACGTGGTTTCGCCCAAGTAGTCACCATCCAGTTGATAAGAGAATGGCGCCGGGAATTCAATTTTCACGTGCTCAACATCGGTTGCAATGTCAATACCTGAAGAAGTTTCAAGTCCGCCACGTCGCAACGCCGAGTACAGCGTCTTCAACATGAGCGGAGTAGTCATCTTGCGGAACGTAACAACAACGAGTTTCTTTTCTAACGATGCAGCCGAGGACAAATGAATGGCGTGCTTCCCCACAAACGTGTACGGGTTGGTATTCAACACCACCGAAAAGAAACCGTTTGGAATTGCACGACCATCAATGTTCATGGTGAAGTGTGGGTACTTGCGGTCGTATGACCTAAACCATGAATACAGCGCGGAGTAGGCGAACAGCGGTTGGCCAACAACGCGCTTCAAAGACGAACGTCGTTCAACTTGTTCGACCACCGCGGCGTCGTAACCGATTCCAGCATGGAAGGTGAAGTAGCGACCATTTGCTTGCCCAAGACTTACATGCTCAATTTCATCGCGATCAATGCCAGCCATCAACTGGGTGAGCGCAACCATCGGGTCGTTGGCAATGCCGAGTGTGCGAACAAAAACGTTGGTTGAACCGCCAGGCAGCATGGCAAGGGCGGTGTCACTTCCGGCGAGGCCGGTTGCAATTTCGTTCAGGGTGCCGTCACCGCCAAAACCCACCACGGCGTCGAGCCCTCGGGCAGCCGCGTCTTGGGCAAACCGAGTGGCATGTCCGCGTTCGTTCGTTTCCACCACCTGCACATCGTGGTGCTTTGCAAGGTGCTCATGGACGAGCACGGTGTTGCGGGGTGTGACGGACGACGCGAACGAGTTGACAATCAGAAGAATTCGCACGGGGAATGAATTTTATCGGCAAATCAGTCCGAACTGGGTTGGGTAAATCCTGTACTCATCGGTAACAATAGAGGGCATGAACATCGTCGTCTGCGTCAAGCAAATCCCCGATCCAGCAACCCCTGGAGCCCTTGACGGCTCCACCAATGCGTTAAAGCGCGATGGAAAACTCATTCTGGATGAGTCCGACGCTTACGGCGTAGAGATGGCATTGCAACTCGTAGCCGCAAACGGTGGAGGCGATGTGAACATCGTGTCGATGGCACCAAATGGTGAAATGTCTGGCATGCGCACTGCACTTGCAATGGGCGCAGCAAAGGGAGCGCTCATCAGCGATCCAGCACTTGCAGGATCCGATGCACTCACCACGGCAAAAGTTTTGGCTGCAGCAATTCAAAAAATGGGCAGCGCAGACTTGATCATCGCAGCAACTGAATCATCTGATGGTTACACCGGAACCGTGCCAGAACAAATGGCTGAAGTTCTTGGATTGCCTTCAGTGACATTTGCAAAGAAACTCACCATCAACGGTTCAAGTTTGAAAGCAGACCGTCAGACAGAAGAAGGATACGACGAAGTGGAGTGCCCTCTTCCTGCAGTTATCAGCGTGACTGCTGGTGTCGTAGAGCCGCGTTACCCAAGTTTCAAAGGCATCATGGCTGCAAAGTCAAAGCCAATTGACACCTTCACTGCAAGCGACCTTGGCGTAGCGCCAACGGGTTGGGCTGGTGCAGGACAAAAAGTTGTTGCTGTAACACAAGCAGAAGCGCGGCAAGCCGGTGAAGTCATCGAAGACGACGGCAACGCATTTAACAAAATTGTTTCATTCCTTGAAAATTTGAAAGTGATCTGAGGTAACACGTCATGGCAATCAACAGCATTTGGGTATTCGCGCAGACCGCGGGTGGCGCACCAACAACAGGAACGCTTGAATTGCTCACCAAGGCGCGTTCACTTTCCTCGAACGTTTCAGCATTTATTGGTGGAGACGCAACAGCAGTTGCCGGCGCACTCGGCGAATATGGCGCAACCAAGGTGTATGCAACCGGCGATCTCGCTGGCAAGTTGCCTGGACCAGCAGTGTCGGCAGCAATGAAGGCAGTTATCGACGGTGGAGATTCTCCATCGGTCATCATGTTCCCGCAGAACTACGAAGGTCGCGATGTCATGGCTCGCTTGTCGGTGAAGTTGAATCGCACGGTTCTTACTAACAACACCGACATCGCCGATTCATCTGACGGTGTAGTTGCAACTACTCCAATCTTTGGTGGAAATACACTCGTCAACACTGCGTTCACAGGCGAAGGCCCACACTTGGTGTCATTCCGTCCGAAGAGCTTCGCTGCAGAGTCAGCAAGTGGAGCAGCAGCAAGTGTTGTTGCAGCGTCGGTGCCAGACACTGGCGCAACAGGTGCAGCACGCGTTACTGCAGTACACGTTGAAGAAAGCACTGGACCAAAGTTGGACGAAGCAAACATCGTTGTTTCGGGCGGCCGTGGTCTTGGCGAAGCAGGCAGCTATTCACTCGTTGAAGACCTTGCCAAGTTGTTGAAGGGTGCACCTGGTGCATCACGCGCAATTGTTGACGCCGGCTGGGTTCCCTACAGCTACCAAGTTGGCCAAACGGGCAAGGTTGTAAAGCCAGCCGTCTACATTGCAGCCGGTATTTCGGGTGCAACTCAGCACATGGTGGGCATGAAGGGCTCAAAGAACATCATCGCGATTAACAAGGACAAGGAAGCACCAATTTTTGGTGTTGCAGACCTAGGCATTGTTGGCGACGTTCACAAGGTATTGCCACAGCTCATCGAGCTGCTTAAGTCACGCGGCTAATTCATTGTCTGCATAGTCACGGCAACAACTGCCGCGATTATTCCAGTAAACGAAGCCACTGCGGCAAATATTTGACGGGAAATTCTTCCGGGCAGTTTGTCGATCTTTGACTCAAGAATGTTGAATCGCTTGTCGATCTCAATGAACTGTTTGTCAATGTCTATGAACTTGTATTCGACTCGATTAAAAAAAGTTCGAACCAGTGAAAAATTGGAATCTATTCGGTCGGCTAACTGGATGAGATCGTTGCCCGTGGCGGGAAGATCCTTGCGGTCCTGAAGTTGTTGGCCCATTGTCGCTCCTAGTTTTGTGAAGTCGGTTGACTCAGTAGTTGTCATATTTCCCCTTTGAATGATGTTGACAGGGAAGATGTGTACGGGTGGCCGAGCAAACGGCAATGTCTCTTTAGTGTTACACAGATGGTGCTTTGGCTGTCAAGGCATTCCCGCAATAAATAAAAAAATTCACCTATAAAGAAAATTTTTCATCTACTTAGCGTTTAATGCGATGTTCATCGTGATTGCGCTTATGGCATGAAGTTGTTTCGCATTCGATTCAACCTGCGTCGAGTTGTCGCAACGATCATCTTGGTTGCATTGTTATTGCTTCCCATTTTGAGTTTGTTCGGAAGCAATGTAAAAGCCACAACACAAGGTGGGGTGCTTGACACCACGTGGCCGTCTGCGTTGCCTGGATATACCGCTTATGCAACTGTTGTTGCTCCTGACGGAAAAATCTGGGTGGGAGATGCTGGTGTTAAATCAATTACCACTGCAGGTGCTTCAACAGATGTAACTGCAAACAATCAAACCACTCGGTCTTTGGCGGTTCAAGAGACTGAATCTGGAACATTCGTGATTGCGGGCGGAAGTAATTTTATTTTTAGGTATTCCGCAGCAGGGGTGAAGGACACAACCTTTGGAACAGGGCAAAGTGGTACGCACAATGTCCTTCTGGTGAATGGGACGGGCGCTTCGCAGAAAATATTTGCTGGAGCGACAAACGACTTCAAGAGATATTCGGCAAGTGGCGCTCTTGAGGCCACGGTAGGCATGGGAGGTGAAGTTAGAGCGCTTGAAAATCAGACAGTTGGAAGCACGCGCTACGTCTTGGTTGGTGGTGCATTTGGTTTAAAGCGATATACCACTGCCAGCGTGATTGATGGTTCGTTCACCGCGAACCCTGGTGCGACCGTGCGGGCAATCAAAGTGCAAAGCGATGGAAAGATTCTCGTAGCAGGTACTTTCGGTCTGAAGCGTTACAACGCTGACGGTTCAGTCGATGACGCATTTCCTGCAATTACAACGTCAATCATTTCTCTCGCAATCCAAAGTGATGGGAAGATCATCGCGGGTACTTCAACTGCATTATTAAGGTATTCATCTGCAGGAGTTGCGGAAACGGCGTTCAACACGAACGCTGCACTGAACGGAAGCTTTGAAAGTGCATCAATTGCTTTAGAGGCTTCTGGAAACATCATTGTCGTTGGTGGAACGAATAGTGCGACGAAGAGATTCATGCGCAGGTATTCGTGGGAGAACGTGGCGCCGGGAACACCGCAGACACCAACCGCGGTAGCCAGCGACAGATCGGCAATTGTCACTGTTGCGGCAGGAAGTGGCGCAACTCCTACGGGGTACACCGTGTATGTCAACGGTGATGTTTCAAAAAACTGTGTCGTTACGGGCTCGTCCGGCAACTGCACAGTTACAGGATTGACGAACGGTACTTCATACTCCTTTTATGCTGTCGCCAGAAATATTGACGCAACTTCAGCGAATTCGGCCACTTCGAATGTAGTAACTCCAGCAGACACGGTTGCTCCCGTTATTTCTTCAGCAGTTCTAGACAGCCTGGGAACAAAACTGACGCTGACTTATGACGAAACACTTGGTGCGACTACGGCGGGAACAGGCGCATTTACGGTTTCTGCGGGTGGGTCAAATTTTGTAGTCAATTCAGTGACGGTAAATGGGTCGAGCGTTGAGCTGGGATTGGCGTCGGTAATTGGCCAAGGGTTGACGGTGACAGTTTCTTATGCGGCGCCAGCGTCGAATTCTGCAACGACCAACCAAGCTATTCAGGACGTCGTTGGAAATGACGCGGTTTCACTTTCTTCGCGAGCGGTAACGAATGGTTCCACCATTGACACGACTGCTCCAATTTATGTGTCGTCAGCGGTGAATAGTGCTGGAACAATCTTGACACTTACATATGGTGAGGCAATTCATTCAACGACTGCGCCTACCAGTGCTTTCACCGTCACGGTTAATTCGGTGCCAGTAACGGTGAATTCGGTAACGGTGAGTGGTTCAACGATTCAGTTGGCACTTGCTACAACAGTCGGAACTGGTCAGCCAGTTACGTTCGCGTATTCGGCACCTGCAAATAATTCTGCAAACACCAACCAAGCCATTCAGGACGCGGTTGGAAACGACTCAATTTCTCTGACATCGCGGGCGATAACCACCAATAGTTCAACCGTTGACTTAACTGCACCAGCGTTCAGTAATGCGTCGGTTAACTCAACGGGAACCGTTCTTACGCTGTCGTATAACGAGACGCTGAACTCGACAACAGCTCCTACCAGTGCATTTTCGGTAACTGTTAATGGAATTGCACGCACTGTGAACTCGGCTGTCGTCAGCGGTTCCGGGGTGCAATTAACTCTTGCATCTCCAGTTGGGTCGGGTCAGACAGTGGTTGTTTCCTACACGGCTCCATCGGTTGACTCAACAACGTCTAACAGTGCAATTCAAGACACCGCTGGTAATGACGCAATTTCACGACTTTCTCAGGCTGTTTCCAACAGCTCAACGCTCGACCTCACTGCGCCAGTGTTTAGCTCTGCCACGGTCAACACTGCTGGCACGCTATTGACACTCAATTACAACGAAACATTGTTTGCCACTACAGCTCCAACTAGTGCATTCACGGTTACTGCTGGTGGCGTTTCTCAGACAATTTCCTCACTTTCAAGCAGTACTTCAACACTGCGGCTGTCACTTGCTTCGGCCATTGAGAGGGGTGTTGTGGTAACGGTTTCGTATGCCGCACCCACGCCGGATAGCACAAACTCAAATAGTGCAATTCAAGATGCCGCCGGAAACGATTCAATTTCGCTGAGTTCTGCTGCAGTAACAAACAGTTCAACTGTGGATACGACCGCACCGGTGCTGAGTTCTGCCGTGTTGGCTGCAAACGGAACAACACTGACGCTTACCTATAACGAAGCGCTTAATGCAACAACGGCTGCAACCACCGATTTTGCTGTGTTGGTGGACGGTTCACCGACAACTGTTTCAGCACGGTCAATCAGTGGTTCAACAGTGCTAATCACGTTGTCTCCGGCTGTCCTAGGTTCCTCAACAGTCACCGTTGCATACAACGCGCCTTCATCCAGCAATTTAACGACAAATAACGCCGTTCAAGACACGGCTGGTAACGATGCTCTTTCGTTTTCTGCAACTGCAGTGACGAACAACTCGACTGAAGGACCTCCTCGGTTGGTGTCTGCTGTGGTCGCATCAAATGGTTCTCAAGTAACACTGACCTGGAGTGAAACGCTGGGAAGCAACAGTTACTCAACGGGTTCATTGTTCACAATATTGGTGAATGGCAGCCCCGTCTCATATGGAGGAATGGGGTATTCGTCTCCTGGTAGCAGCTTCACACTCAATATTTCGCCCACAATCACTTCTAACCAAACTGTCACGGTTTCGTATGCTGCGCCTGTTTCAAACAACGCAACATCAAATATCGCGGTGCAGGACTCTGTTGGTAATGATGCACTTGCATTTACAAATACGGCAGTGACGAATAATTCAACAGTTCCTGGTGATACAACCGCACCAACGCTGCTTTCCGCATCGATAAATACTGCTGGAACGGTGTTATCACTTGCCTATAACGAAACACTTAACGCGACGACCGCTTCGGCGTCGGACTTCACTGTTTCGGTGAATGGGGTGCCGTATTCGGTCAGCAGTGTTGCGATCAGTACTTCTGTTGTACAACTATCACTGGGTTCTGCTGTTGAAGCAGGGAGCACCGTAACGGTCTCATACACCGCACCGACTCCAAACAGTTGGGCAACGAACTTGGCAGTGCAAGACTCTGCGGGAAATGATGCTGTTTCGCTTTCTTTACAAACGGTAACGAATAACTCGACGGCAGGGCCAGACATTGCACCGCCAACGCTGTCGTCTGTCAATGCATCTGGAACCACCGTGACACTTCAGTTCAATGAAACATTGAAGTCAACGCCAACACCGTCGTTGAGTGCGTTCACGGTATTTGTTGGTGAAACACCTGTTGTGCCAACTGCAATTTCAATTAGCGGTTCGTCGGTGAGCCTTACACTGCCATCTTCGGTGCCTTCCGGAACTGAAGTACGAGTGTCCTATCTTGCACCCACGTCATCATCTGCTGATACCAACGCGGCTATTCAAGACGTTATTGGAAACGATGCACTTTCATTTTCGGGAACCACTAGGCCTACTTCAACGACGTGGAACTGGGTGGAGACTTTTGATTCAACGACAATGTCAACTAATTCATCAAATTGTCCAGGCGGCGGAAGCATCAATCGATCCAAACAGACAGTTCTTCCAAACGGAATTACCTATACCGTTGGCGTAACAGGTTCGTACTTGTGCATTCATGACGCAACCGAGTCGTTGAGTGAACGAGGCGGTGCTGCAGGAATGTTCGTAGCCACAGGGTTGGTCACAGAGCCCGGCCTGAAGCTCACCACATCAAATGAAGGCTGTTTGGCAAATGAGATTTGCGGTGGCCGAGGACGCTTGTTTCTGACTTTTAGTCAGCCGGTTGTCAACCCAGTGTTTTCGTTTGCTGGTTGGGGTGGTGCTGCGAGTGGTGTTTCGTGGAGCGAAATGCGCGTAGTTACCTCAGGCGTCACCATGTCAAAACTCAGTGGAACCAATATTTTGGTGTCTGCCGATGGGAGATATGTTGAAGACAACGGCCAATCCAGTAGCACACGGTGTAACGCCAGTACCTCGGGGTCATCTGCAGTCTGCGGTTCGCTGCAATTAAATGGAACAATAACGACTGTTGAATTTGAACTCTTTCAACAGACATCCGGTGGAACGGGTAACGAAGACACGTGGAACCTCACAGCCAGCATGGCGGAGGATTTCGGTCTTGTGCCAACAACATATGAGTCTTCAGGCGTAGCCAGCCATGGTGTTGGTTCTTTGAAATTAGGAGCAACAGTTGAAGCAGACCAAGCCTCGACTTTATATGCAAATACCAACGCTGATGCTGTTCCTCGTTGGACTTCGTTGGCAACTAATGCAAAGAAGGACGACGGTGTTGCTGCTTGGGTGAATTCGCCAACAATCAACTTTGGAAGTGCAGGGTCAACGTATAGCACCACAGTTGCTCTTTCAGGGGTAGAACGCACTGCGAACTTGTGCGGATGGATTGACTTCAACCGAGATGAATTTTTCGCGTACAGCGAGCGCACATGTGCGACTGACCCAATCGCTAATGCAACTAGTGCAACTTTGACTTGGACGGTTCCTGCGGGTGTTGGTGCGGGTATTACCTACGCGCGCGTGCGTTTAAGTTATGACACGATCACCGACGCAATTGGCAAACTTGGAACGGGTGAAGTAGAGGACTACTCCATGTTGTTGCCGTCGAGCAGCCTGCCGTCAGGTGTGAATGATGCTTCAACTGACGGTCAAGACATCAATCAAACGATCTCACCCCTGACCAATGATCAATTTGAGACTGGATATCCGGGAAATAACTCAACACTCAAGTTGTGTGGAAGTGGCCAAACCCCAAACAACTGCACAGTTACGACATTGGTAGTGGCAAATCAAGGAACGTACACCGTCAATGCAGATGGAACTGTCACCTTCAATCCATTACCTAATTTCACCGGTACCGCGACGCCAGTTAGGTATCAAATTACCGATACTCAGGCAACACCGCTTACAACCTCAGCAACCATTACTCCAACAGTCGTGCCGCGACCAACAGCAACAGCTGATACCTCGATTGATTTGCTCAACGTCACCCAAACGAAGAATCCTCTAACGAATGACACCGCAGGAAGCAGTGACGCGCCATTAAGTGCGTCTTCAGTTCGCCTCTGTGGAAGTGGACAGAGTGCTCCTTTGTGCAATGCAACGTCGGTAACGGTTGCTGGCGGCGTTTACAGTGTTAACCAAACAACGGGAGTAATCACCTTTGTTCCAACGAATAACTTCACGGGTACTGCAACTCCAGTTACATACCAAGTCTCAGATTCACTGAATCAAGTTGCATCCTCTACGTATACGCCGACTGTTGTAGCTACTCCAACAGCATCAAATGACACTTCCTCTGGTGCTTGGAATATCGATCAAACGATTTCACCATTTTCAAACGACACGAACGCCAGTGGCTACCCATTGGGAAGTCTTGCGTTGTGCGGAACTTCGCCAGCAGAAAGTCCGAACTCGTGTAGTCAGCCAGTATTGACTACTGCCGATGGCACCTACACGGTGAATGCAAATGGAACCGTCACATTTGATCCGTTGCCAACATTCACGGGAACGGTGACTCAGCCCGTTCGCTATCAAGCAGTAGATGGCCTGGGCCAATACGTAAATGCGACGATTACGCCATCGGTTACTGCGCCTCCTGCTCCGACTGCTGTCGCAGACACTTCCTCCAATCAAGTGAATGTGACGCAAACAAAGAATGTGTTGGCGAATGACACGACGACAGACCCATTGATCACGCTTGATGCGACCTCGGTTCGTTTGTGCGAAAGCGGGCAGGTAAGCCCAAACTGCACAGCAACTTTAGTTACGGTTACTGGTGGAACGTACTCGGTTGATACCACAACGGGTGTTGTGTCGTTTACCCCAACGAGTAACTGGACTGGTACGGCCACTCCTGTGACGTACCAAGTCACCGATTCCACAAATCAAAAAGTTTCGTCAACGTACACGCCTACAGTAATTGCTGCTGTTAATGACACGTCAATTGGGGCATGGAATGTGAACCAGACCATTTCACCATTTTCAAATGATGTGTCCGTACCGGGGAAGCCCTTTGGGTTGATGAAGTTGTGCGACACAAGTGAAACACCCAATGACTGCACTCTTACTTCGCTGACGGTACCGAACGAAGGCACCTACACGGTGAATGCAAATGGAACAGTCACATTTGATCCGTTGCCAACATTTACGGGTACTGCCACTGCAATCACGTATCAAGCAGTTGATGATCTTGGCCAGTATGTCAGTGCGACGATTACGCCAAGCGTTACCGCACCTGCGGCTCCTGTCGCAGTGAATGACACCTCTACAGATTTCTTGAATGTGGTGCAAACAAAGAACCCACTGTCTAACGACACCACTGCAGATCCACTAATCACGCTTGATCCAACCTCGGTTCGACTGTGTGGAACGGGGGAAACTGCACCAGCATGCACCGCCACCTCGGTTTCGGTCGCAAATGGCTCGTACTCGGTGAATACAACGACCGGTGTCATTTCGTTCACTCCGGACACCAACTGGAGCGGAACCGCACCAGCGGTTACCTATCAAGTGACTGATTCGACCAATCAAAAAACTTCGGCCACGTATACGCCTACGGTGTACCCAAAGCCCACTGCATCAAATGACACATCAAGCGGTGCCTACGATACGAATCAGGTCATTTCGCCATTTGCCAACGATGGGTTTGCAGACAGCGCTCCAGTTGTTGCGTCAACCTTGAAGTTGTGTGGATCAACTGAGACACCGAACAATTGCACTCAGACCTCTCTCACGGTTGCTGGCGAGGGAACCTACACGGTCAATGCAAATGGCACAGTCACATTTGATCCGTTGCCAACATTCAGAGGCACTGCTGCTGCAATCACGTATCAAGCGGCAGACACGCTTGGACAATATGTTTCCGCGACCATTACCCCAACTGTGGCTGCACCGACTGCTCCCGTTGCTACTGCAGAGACGGAGTCTGTTCTGCGTGGTGGTACCGCAACGTTTACGACAATTACGGGAACTGCAGGCTTGGCAACTGGCACTTCGTTGCAGACGAGCGGAGCGAATGCAACCTGTCTCTACGTTCCATCAACGACTACCTGTGATTCTGACAATGTAATTTCAATTTCGGGCGTGGGTGTATACACACTGAACCCGGCGACTGGTGTGGTCACCTTTGTTGCAGATAGCAATGCTGTCGCAGGAGCACAAACCACAGTTACATACCGAGTAACGGATATCACGGGCCAGACAGCAACCAGCACATTGACTCCAGTGGTGCCTCCTGCGCCAGCCGCAGTTGCCGATACGTCGACAGGCAACTACGACACTGATCAGACTCTGAGTATTTTGTCGGATGACACACCTGGTGATGCCAGTGCGCCGCTTGTTCCATCAACGGTAAAGCTGTGTGGTACTGATCAGACTCCAAATAATTGCAATGTGACGACGCTGGTTGTTGCGAACCAGGGAACTTATACGGTGAACGCTGATGGCTCAGTCACATTTGACCCGCTGTCAACATTTACTGGAACAGCAACACCAATTACCTATCAAGTCGCTGACTCACTTGGTCAAGTGGCAAGCGCGACGATCACGGTTACTGTTCGCACACCACCAGACGCGGTGAACGATGTGTCATCGGGTAACTATGACACCAATCAATTGATTAATCCACTAACAAATGATGTTGATGGAAGTGGAACGATCGATCCAACGTGGGTGAAACTCTGTGCCGCAAACGTTGTTGCACCGAATTGCACTTCAACGAGCCTGACCATTGCTGGTGAAGGCACGTACACGGTGAACCAGGCCACCGGCGTGGTGACGTTTGATCCGCTGCCTTCATTTACGGGTGCGGCGACACCGATCACATATCAAATATCTGACTCATTTGGACAAACGGACAGCGCAACAATTACGCCAACGGTTGGAGCACCACCGCTGCCAGTTGCAGTTAACGACACTTCGACGGGGAATTGGGACACGAACCAAACCATTACACCAACGTCAAATGACACACCAGGTTCGACGAGCTTCCCATTTGTTGCCACTTCGGTGAAGCTGTGTGCAACTGGACAGACAGCTCCTTCGTGTAACGCAACAACGTTGACTGTGACCAATGAGGGTACGTACACCGTGAATGCGAATGGAACAGTCACGTTCGATCCACTCCCAACCTTTAGTGGCACGGCTACACCTGTTACGTATCAAGCAACAGACACTCTTGGTCGAATTGATGACGCAACGATCACCCCGACAGTGACACCACCGCCGGCTCCTGTTGCTACACCAGAAACCAAGGCCGTAATTCCTGGTGGCACAGCAACCTTTACGACGATTACTGGAACATCCGGACTTGCAACAGGCACCCAGCTCCAGACCAGTGGGGCAAAGGCAACCTGTCTGATAACGCCAAGTTCAAGTCCTGCAGCATGTGACGCCGACAATGTGGTGACGATTGCCGGCGAGGGAACTTTCACGCTGAACCCAACTACCGGAGTTGTCACATTCGTGGCTGCAACAAATGCGACAGCAGGAACAAAGACCGCACTGACATATCGAGTAACCGACGTAACTGGTCAAACCGCTACAAGCACATTGACCCCGGTGATTCCGCAGCCACCAGTTGCTAACCCTGACACCAATACAGGTGACTGGGATACCAACCAAACGATTTCTCCACTTACGAACGACACTGCGGGAGATGCGTCCGCGCCATTGGTTGCTTCCACGGTGAGGTTGTGTGGCGTTGATCCGGTTCAGAATCCAAATAATTGCACGCAGACGTCTTTGACAATCGCTAACCAAGGCACGTACACCGTGAATGCGAATGGAACAGTCACGTTCGATCCGTTGCCAACATTCAACGGCACAGCAACTGCGGTGAAATATCAAGTTGCAGACACACTCGGTCAAGTAGCCAATTCGACGATTACTCCAACCGTTCGCGCACCACGTGCTCCAACTCCAACCCCTGACACCAACACAGGAAGTTGGGACACGAACCAGACCATTTCGCCACTAACAAACGACACACCGGGCGAAACAACCGCACCGCTTGATGCAACGACAGTGAAGTTGTGCGGTGTTGCTCCGAATGCTCAAACTCCAAACAACTGCACGCAGACGTCTTTGACGATTACGAACCAAGGTACGTACACCGTGAATGCGAATGGCACGGTGACGTTTGATCCGCTTCCTTCATTCACTGGAACGGCCACTGCAGTGAAGTATCAAGTAACCGATGTAATCGGTCAAACAGTGAACTCCACGATTACGCCAACGGTTCTTGCGCCACCAGCGCCGGTTGCGAGTCCCGGAACGGTTTCGCTCATTGCCGGGGGCACAGAAGAATTCGACCCGATTTTTGGCACTGGTGCACTTGCTGAGAAGGCTATTGGGGGTCCAGACCTGACTAACTCAACAGTGTGTATCGTGAATCCAGCAACCAACACTTGTGGTACTACTTCGGTCACGATTGCTGGTGAAGGAACATTTACTCTTGATACTGCAACGGGAATCGTCACGTACACGGCGCTAAGCACAGCAACTTCTGGAACGAAAACTGCGATTAGTTACAAGATTACTGATGCTTTAAATGTGACGGTAACGAGCACGTTGACGCCATCTATCATTCCAAAACCAACTGCACGCCCTGATACCTCAATCGGTGTGATGGAACAGACGCAAACACTCTCGCCGGTAGGCAATGATTCGCCAGGGGCAATTACATATCCGTTGAACCCCAAAACCGTGCTGTTATGTGGCGCAACAGAAACTGCACCGACATGCACAAAGACAACAGTGACTGTCGCAGGTGAAGGCACGTATGTCGTGCAGTCAAATGGCACGGTTCAATTCACGCCAGAGTCAACGTATTACGGCACTGCTACTTCGGTGAGTTACATCGTGAAGGACAGCCTTGGACAGGTCGCAACATCTACGTTGACACCAAAAGTTGTGCCACCACCCGCACCAATTACAGAACTCGATACCGGCACTGCGGAGCAGGGTTCGCCAGTGGTGCTTTCACCGTGGAGCAACGACAATGGCGGTGTAGTTCCTTCAGGTGTTTCGGGAACAGTAGAACTCGTTCCAAACAGCATTCGATTGTGCGGTCCTACCGACACAGCACCAACATGCACGCGCACGTCTTTAACGACCGATGACGGTACATACACAGTGAATACCACCACTGGCCAAGTGACCTTCGTGCATCGTGCAGAATTTATTGGAACAGTTACACAACCAGTGACGTATCAAATCGCAAACAACTGGACTGGATTGTCAGGAATTGGTATTACAACGAACATCCTGATTCCAACAATTATTCCGCCTGCACCTCCAGCACCTGCACCTCCAGCACCTGCACCTGCACCTGCACCTGCCACCGCCAATCCATGGGCAGTTGAGGATGTTTCACGTGACTCTTGGGATACCAACCAAATCATTTCGGTATTCTTAAACGACGAATTCTTAGGCAGCAGTGCAATGATGCCGACATTGCGAATTTGCGCACATGTGGTATCCGCTCAGGGTTCTGGGCCGGTAACACACGGTTGTGATCTGATGTCATTGACCGTTTCTGGTGAAGGTACGTACACCGTGAACGCGGATGGCACGGTGACGTTTGATCCATTGCCGTCATTCCACGGAACCGCAACACCAATTCGGTATCAGGCCACCGATGCATTGGGTCGCTATGTCAATGCAACCATCACCCCCACGGTTGATGCACCGCCAATTGTGCTGATCACAAGAAATGAGTTGCCGGCAACGGGCAACAATGTCATCACGCCGGTGATGTTGATGCTGCTGCTGTCAATGGCAGGATTTGGCTTACGACGAAGGTTTAAGAACGCTTAATCATTTGGTTTGACAAGCGCCGGTGGTGGCGTCGCATGAGGGTAAACCGCTTTGAGTACTCCCCACCACACCCACCGTTTTTCGGTGGAATGGCGCGGCTCACACGTAATGAGAGTGATGACCTTGAATGGTTCATTTGTGGCAAGACCTAACTCGGGAAGGCGGTTAACGCCAGTTACCCATGTCGCAGATGGGCGCACGATCTTGTCGTGTTTCAAGATGTAGACAAACCAAAAATCTTTCGTTTCAACAATGACTTCGTCGTCAACTTGAAGTTTCTGAATGTTGATAAGTGGCTGACCGTAAGAGTTCCGATGTCCAAATAGAGAAAAATTGCCTTCTTCTCCTGGAATCTGCGACTGCGGATAGTGGCCAATTCCTGAATTGAGTTGTTTGCTCTGTACGCCCTCAAAGATTGGAGTTGCCCATACGTCGTTGCCAATTCGTGGAATGTACAGAAGGGCGAAAGCTTCTTGAATTGTTGGAGCATTGATTGGCCCTATCTCGCCAGGAGCAATGGTGGATGCCGGAGATGAAAACGGAACGGTCGTTTGGGACGGTCGATTCCAAGACTCAAGCAGTTCTTCACGTGCTTTTTCAGCAGCCCTGTCTGAGAAGTAGTTGCTGATCCACAGTCGGTTTATGATCACACCTGCAAAAAAAACTGCACCACCGATACACATGCTTCCGATAAATCGGAACAGTTTTGATTTCCGTGAACGTGATGTCATTTCCAATCGTTCAGACTAATTGCCCATGAACGATTGCGCTCAGCGTGATGCACGCAGAGTCTGATGTTCCAACCAGTTGTTGGTACGTTGTTGTCCCACCAGAACCACTGCAAAGAATTTGTTGCAGTCTCAAGTTCTTCGTTGCCGATTGGCCAGTGAAAAGTTTTCTCTGTCAACGCTGCAATCGTCCACCACGCTGCGTCGCGACCCAGCGCATTGCCGCGTCGACGTCCGTGAGAGCCACCGCTTGCACCTGCCCACGCAAGCCAGGCGAGTGCTTCGCCTGAGGTGAGTAGCGACAGTCGTGCTTCTTGCACGTTGAGTGCGCCAAGTGCGTCAAGCACCGATCCTTCAACGCAGGACATTCGAAGTTCGCCATTGGACTGCGTTGTCCATGCGTCAGCAAGTTGATGGAATGCAGTTGATGAATCTGGGTCTTGAATAACCATTGCCGTAGATACAGGGATGGCAGTTGCATTTCCCATTTCTGGAATTGCAGGAGTGGGGAACTTGGCTTCATTGTCGTGATATTCCGCGAGCGCATAGCTCGTTTCGATTGGCAACAACGTGCATGGCGATTCAAGTGCGGGGAAGAGTTCGCTGTCTACTTTTTGTCCGCGGATTGCGCACTCGTAAGCAATGTACGTAGATGTTGGCGAGGGGTCGAGAAATTCGCTGAGTTCTGACCATTGGTGATTCTGTGCAATGACCTCCGTCAACGGGCCCATAGTGAAACGGCCGGCCTCTTCGTCAACAACCTGAACGGCTATTTCTGCAGGAGCAAGCAGGGCAAGGCGGTATTCGGCAAGAGTTGATGCCGGCCACACTTGGCGTCCGTTGGCAACAGCCGCCTTGCATGAATCGCGCAAGCCAAGCAGGTCGTGCCAGCTGCGAGATTCGCAATAGTCGTCAATGAGTCGAACAAGGCCATCGAGGTCTGCTTGATTAATGAGGTCGTACTGCGATTCGCTCATACCAGTGGCCACGGGTAGCGAGAACCGGTTTTGTCAATGGGGAAAGCTCCGCCTTCGCAGATCCACTGAGCGCGTTCCTGTAATGCAAACACTTCGTCGCTGTTAAGCAACGCGGACACGTTAAGCGGAACTGATTCAACGAGTGGTTCAATCACTTCGCGCAAATACTGTGGAAGTTCCTCGCCACCGAATTCCCAAATGACTGTGCGTAGTTTGAAATCTGCAGCAAAACACACGCCATGATCAATTCCCCACACGCACTGTTGGGTATCGAGCAAGCAATGACCGCCTTTGCGATCGGTGTTATTGGCAACGATGTCGAACGCACACATTGCTCGCAGGCGATCGTGTAACTCTGGGCGATTTTCGTAGATGCTGAAATAGTGCTCGTCCAAAACAGCATCGACAAAGTACTGCACCGACCCTTCACCAAACTGGCCGTCGCGCAACACGGTTGGCGGAACGATGTCGATTGCCATTGCTTCAGACAATTCGTATGCCGCAACTTCGCGCTTATGCAGGCCGGGTTCAAAATCCCACAGCGGGCGTTCGCCTTTGAGCGGTTTGTAGATTCCTTGGCATTGGGCATCGCCCGAAGTGATGTTTACTAAAAACGTCGCGTTACTGCTGTAAGGCATGCGCGAAACGAGTTCCATCT